>JASHQF010000154.1 GCA_030037695.1 Thermoplasmata archaeon | reverse complement strand
CCTCGCTCGCCGAGATCCGTTCGGCCGGCGGGACCGGCCTGATCGTCCCCGACCTTTCGGTCGAGGAGTCGGCCCCATGGGTCCGCGCGACGCGGCAGGCTGGCCTGGCGCTCCCCCTCCTGGTCGCTCCCAGCGCGGACGGCCCGCGGGTGCGCCAGATCGCGCGGTCGGCGTCGGGGTTCCTCTATGTCGTCTCCCGCTTCGGCACGACCGGGCGCGCCCCAGCCGGGGCGGCCGTCGCCCTCCGGCCGCTCGTCCGGGAGGCGCACCGCGGCGCGCCCGACCTCCCCGTCCTGATCGGCTTCGGGATCCGGGACCGGGCGACCGCGCGCCGGGCGCTCGCGAGCGGTGCCGAGGGCGTGATCGTCGGCTCGGCCGTGGAGGAGCGCCTTCGCCGAGGCGAATCGGGCGAACGCCTCGAACGATGGGTAGCGGGTCTCCGGTCGTAAGGATCGAGGCGGGAGCGTTGAAGTATCCCTCCTCCCCCTGTCTACCTCGATGAGGCCCGCGGGAGGTGGGTCGGTGGTCCCCGTCGAGGGTCCGCTCGCGGCGGGAGCGGGCGTGCCGCCGGTCCCGGTCGCTCCGCCGAGCCGACTACGGCGCCGCTCGATCTGGTGGGCGGTCGGCGCCGTCGCAGCCGCCGGCATCGCGCTCGCGGCACTGTTCGCCACGGGAGCGATCTCGCTCGGAGGCTCCGGTCGGAGCTCGGCGGTCCCGTTCTCCGTCGCCCGCTCGGCCGGCGAGGCGAGCCTCGACCAGGACGTGGGCGGGAACTGGACCGTGGTGGCGGCGACCGGGGTCGACGATCGCTCGGCGACCACGGTGTCGCTCGCCAACGCCTCGAGCTTCCTCGGGACGAACTGCACCCCGCTCGGCCCCCCCGGGCCGTCGTCGATCTCCGTTCCCGCGTACAGCGGCGCCTGGTCGCTCGGGCTGTCGCCGTTCTGGATCGTCGTCCTCGAGGACCCCTCCTCGGGGCACTACGGGCTCGCCGCTGTCGTCAACGGGTCGACCGCCGACGAGGGGGAGCTCAACGGCACCGGCTGCTCGGCGGCCCTCGGCTCGCTTTCCGCCGTCCCTTCCACGGCCAAAGACAGTCCCGCGGCGGCCAAGGTCGCTTGGGACTCCGAAGGGGCGACGGCGGTCGGGGTCGACGCGAACCTCTCCTCCGAGACGATGATCGCGATCGCCTCGTACACCCACGACAGCGTGACGCTCACCGACGAGTGGATCTTCGAGTACGCCGCCTGCGGACCGTTCGTGACGGGCACCCACAGCGAGGCCGCCTTCTATGCGGTCGTGAACCTCACGACGGCGGAGTTCGTCACGGCCCTCAGTATGCCGACCTACTGCCCGACGTAGTCCCCGGAGTACGGACCGACGCTAGGGTCGGATCCGCTCGAGCGAAAGGAACCGGACCGGAGTCCCGCCGTCGGCGACGCTCGCAAGGAGGTACTCCTTGCGGACCCCCTGAGCGACCCGGACGCTCCCCGCGATCTCCGGCCAGGACGAGGTGTAGCCGGACGGGAGGGCGTGCACGAGGTAGCGGGCGTGCACGTTCTCCGGGCTGCGGGGGTAGGCGCGGAAATGGGCGCCGTACTTGAACCCGGTCTTCACGACCAGGCGACGGGCGCGAAGCTCGCGGTAGGCGGCGAGGCGCTCGTCGAATCGGCGGTCGAGGCGACGAGCGCGCCGTGTGAGCTGGGCCCGGGCGACCGGCCGGCCGGTCGACGTGTCGCGCAAGCGGAGCTGTCCGGTCTCCGTGAGATGGGCCGCCTCGAGCAGGCTGAGCTCGAGCCGGGCGCCCACGCGGCTCCCGTAGGCTAGGTCCTTGCCCAGCGCCTCGACGGCGAGAGGATCGTGGACCGTGACCCGGTCGTGGCTGAGCCAGCCCTCGGTGGGGGCCGCGAGCGGGCGCGGGAAGACCACGCCGGTCGGTCCGGGACGCCGGATCCGGTAGTAGGTGAGGTCCGACTCCTCGTCGACGAGACCGAGCCAGAGCGTCCGGCGGGCGGCCTGCGCGCGCTCGGCGAGGTCGAACAGGCGCGCGAGATCGAACGGGACCCGCTCGCTGACCGCCTCGACCCAGAACCGCGAAGGGGTCTTGTGGAGGATCCCGCCGCGGGGGAGGACGGCGAAGGCGAGGGGCGGCGGACCCTCCCGGACGATGTACCCGCGCTGGCGGAGGTCCCGGTAGACGAGGTACCGCACGGGGAACCCGCTATCGGTGCGGGCGGCCCGGCGGAAGACGGTCGGCCAGGCGACCGGCCGCCGCGCAGGGGTACGGACCTCGATGCGGCCCATCTCCGCGAGGTAGACCGACTCGTACCGGTCGAGGGCGAGATGCCCTTCGGGGACGAGGGTCCCGAAGAACCCCTTCGCGTAGACCGCGTTCGCCTCGTCCGGGTCGGTGAAGACGACCGACCCGTCCGCGCGCAGCTCCCCGGTCACGCCCGGGCGCCGCGGAGCTGGGCGAGCGTCACCAGCGGCTCGAGGCGGACGCCGAGGGACGCGAGGCGTTCGGTCGCCCCTTCCCCGCGGTCCACGACCGCGAGGGCCCGTTCGACCCGGCCCCCCGCCTGCCGGACGATCTCGACCGAACGGGCCGCGCTGCCCGCAGTGGTCGTCACGTCCTCGATCAGGAGGACCGAGCCGCCCGGGGGGATCGTCCCCTCGAAGGGGGCTCGGGTACCGTGGTCCTTCGCGGCCTTGCGCAGGACGACGTACGGCCGCGCGGTCGCGAGCGCGACGGCGACGACGAGCGGGACCGCGCCGAGCTCCATCCCCGCGAGCCGCTCCTCGCCGTCGACCCGCGCGGCGAGCGCCCGGGCGATCGCGGCGAGGCGCTCCGGGTCCGTCCACGCCCGCTTCACGTCGATGTACACGTCACTCGTGCGCCCCGAGGCGAGCTCGAAGGTGCCGAACCGGACCGCCTCGGCGTCGAGGAGGAGGCGCGCGATCTCGGCGGCGGTCGGGACCGCCGGCTCGGTGGCACTCCTCACCACGGGACCTCCTTCAGGCCGACCGCATAGCCGAGCCAGTTAAAGGCCGTGTGCAGCCCGAGCGTGAACACGAGGAGCCAGAACAGCCCGTCCCAGGTGAGGAACACCGGCCCGAACAACGATCGGTCGACCCCGAGGCCGAGGCCGATCGGGAGGAGGACGAACGGCAGTTGGTCGAGCAGGATCGCCCGGCCGCCGCTCGGAACGTCGAGCCGTCGCTTAGCGAACGACCCGAGCGCGTCGCCGGCCATCGCCCCGAACGAGATCAGCGCGACGACCGGGATCGCCGCGACGACCGAGGAGGCGAGCCGCGGGACGACCGCGAGGTTCGGGGGGGCGGCGAGGATCAGGCCGGCCTCGAGGAGGCCGATCGGCACGGCGAGACCGCTGCCCAGAAGGTAGCCGGACCAGCTCTTCGAGGCGCCCAGGATCCGGCGGCCGTCCAGCGGCCACATTCGGCCGAAGTCCATCGGAGGGCCTCGACCGCGGGAGAACGGAGCCAGGGCGCTCGCGACGTACGCCGGCAACAGGAGCCAAAGGACGGCGGCCGCCGAGGCGACGAACGGAGCGAGCACGCCACCCCCGTCCTACGGATCCCGCACGAACCGCTCGATCGCCCGGGCGACGCCCGCGAGGGTCCGCGGGTCGACGCTCTCCTCCGCATCGTGGATGTTCGCCTGGTCGTCCATGCTCCCGAAGACGAGCGCCGGGAGCGGGGTGCCGTCCCGGCTCCGGACCTCCCGCAACGAGCTCGCGTCGGTGCCTCCGTACTCCCCGAACGTACCGTTCGCGGCGAGCTCCTCGCGCAGGATCCGATCGAGGCGTCGGGCGGCGGGGTGATCCGGAGGGAGCGCGTACCCCGGCCGGCAGCGCTCGGGGGGGGCCACGATCGACGGCGCGACGGGGCCCTTCGGCAGTCGGGCACCGAGATCGGCGAACGCCGCCGAGAGACCGGTCTCAAGCTCCATCTCGGGGGGGAGGCGAAGATCGGTCGTGTACGTGACGCGCCCCAGCCCCTGTGCGTCGACGATCCCGGCCCCCGAGGCTGCCTCGAGCAGGCGTAGCGCCGCCGGCACCGGGTTGTGGCCGCGGTGCGGGTAGCCGCCGTGCGCGGCCGTGCCGACGACCTGGAGCGCGAGGGTCCCGGGGCGCCGTTCCACCGCGCTCGGACCGGCCGGCTCGAGGCGGAACGGGGCGGTGATCCACGGAGCGAGGCGACCCGCGAGCTGGCCGAGGGCCTCCTCGGGACCGGAGAAGACGAGCGTCACGACGCGCGCGATCTGGTTCCCGGCGTCGGTCTCGGCATGCGCCCGCGCCAGCCCGACCCCGGACCCGGGCGACGTCGCGGTGACGTCAAACCTCGTCACGCTGGCCCGACCCGTGATCACCGGCTCGGGCGCTCCCCGGTCGGGCCAGTCGGGCGACGGGAGCGGCGATCGCCACCCTCGCGCCACGGCATCGAGGCCGACCAGCGATTCGCCGAGCGCGATCCCCACGCCGAGCGGGACCGGAGCGGGGTACGTCGCCTCGAGGAACGCGACCCCGCTCGAGCCGACCGTGGTGTGCGTGCCTCCGTCCGGGATGAGGGCGACGTCGCCGGTGACGAACCGGCCCGGATCCCCCTCGGGAAGTCGCCGATCGTGCTCGAGCAGCGCTTCGATGCCCCCCGCGCCTCCCGTCTCCTCGTCGCAGCAGGCGAGGAGCCTCACGTTCCGCGGAAGGTCGGGATTCTCCGAGAGGCGGCCCATCGCCAGCAGGGAAGCGACGATCCCGCTGCCGAGGTCGTCGTTCGCTCCACGTCCGTACAGCCGGCCATCGCTGCGCTGGGTCAGCGCGTGGGGCGGGCTCGCCCACCGGGCCCGCTGCTCGGCCGGGATCGGGACGACGTCGAAGTGGGCCAGGATCAGCACCCGGGCCGGGGCTCCCCGGTCGAGGTCGACGATCACGTTCGGCCGGGGGATCCCCCGGTACTCCCCCTCGGAGTCCGGGTCAGCGATCGGATCGTAGAGGCGCGTCGCGAGCCCGCGGGTGCGGGCGGCCCGGACGATCGCCTCGGCGGCCCGGCCGTAGTTCGGTTTCTCGAACCGTCCCTGGGCGAGGTCCTCGAGGTTCGTCGGGGCGATCGCGACGAGCTCCTGGAGGAGCCGGAGCGCCGGTTCGTCGCCGAGCGCCTCCGCCGCCCGAGCCGGGATCGCCGCGCGGTCCGTCCCCATGCCCGCGCTAACGGAGGAGGAGCGCGCCGACCAAGGAGCCGGAGAGGAGGAGGACGAACGTCGCCGGGAACATCCGGGCGAACATCGAGAGGGTGTCCCCGAGCGAGGTCAAAAGGCGAGCGGTGTAGCCGGGCCCGAGGACCTTCAGGTCGGGAAGCTCGGCGGTCGCGAACCTCGGCTCCGCCGGCCCGAGGTCGGCCTTCGCCGCGGCGAGGACCGCACGCGCCTCGCGGGCGAGCGCCTCGGCCGGGGTCCGCTCCCCGAGGGGATTGATCCCGCCGTCGACCTCGTGGACGACGTGGTTGTCGGTCGTGAGGACCTCGGCGACGTCGACCTCGTCCAGCAGCGACCGTACGATCGGCTCGCGCGCGCCGACCAGGAGGTTGTTCCCGTCGAACAGCACGTACCCCGTCGTCGCGCCGCCCGCCCGGACCGCGAGCGCCCGGATCCCGGTCGGGCCGATCCCGTCCCGCCCGATCGAGTACCCCTCCCGGTGCGCCACGCCGACCTCGATCGGACCTTCCCGCGCGGCCGCCCGCGCCGCACCGACCGCGTCGCGCACGTCGCGAAGGAGCTGCTCGGCGGCGGGGCTCCCGTAGGCGATGTCCCCCTGCCCCTCCACGTAGGAGTTGTGGGCGTCGACGAGCGCGATCGCTACGCCGGACTCCCGGCCCAGCTCCCGCACGACCCGGTCGGCGACCGCGTAGGCGATGTCGTCCGTAGGCGCCGGCGCCTGCGAGACCACCACGAGCGCCACGTCGCCCAGGAGCTGCGCCCGGGCGAGGCTCCCCGGCCGAGGGCTGACGAGCGGGCTCGCCAGGGCCGACCGGGGGGCGCCCAGTTTTCCGAGCAGTTCCTGACTGACGGCGGCGAGGCGAGCCACCTCGTCCCCCGACGGTAGGTCAAGATCGTGATCGCACGGGGTATGGGGCACGAGGACCGTGCCCGCCGCGGGGCCCAACAGCTCGGAGAGCTTTCGGGGGAGATCGCTCGCCCCGAGCGCGGCGAACGGTCCGGGGTGGACCGCGGGCAGGGCGACGGTGGCGTACGGGCGTCCGCCCCGGAGGAAACTGAGGAGGCTCACCCGAACGTTCGCCGAGATCGCGGACCGTAGGAAGAAACCCTCGAGGGTGCGGGTCGCCTCGGGGTCCCGCTTCTCGACGTGGTTCAGCAGCGGGCGGATAAGCGAGACGCCCGAGTCGTGGAACTCCCGAGCGATGGGCCGGTCCGCCGCGTTGAGGACGGCGAGCGCGCAGACGAACGCGATCAGCAGGGAGAGGGCCGACTCCTCGAGGGCCGCGAGCGGGAACGGGAAGACGGCCGCGAGCCCGGCGAGGGCGAGCAGGGGATGGAGGAGGGAGACGGGGAGCATGCGCGCGTGGCTCGATCGCGAGACGCCGTAGAGCGACAGATGACGGAACCAGAGCGCCGGGCCGGCGAGGAACGGACCGAGGAGGACGAGCGGGGGGACGTTCCGCGGCGCCAGGAGATCGGCCCCCCGCCACGCCGCGGCGAGCGGGAGCTGGATGGCGAGCACGAGGAAGACGAGGAAGGCGGAGCGATGCAGCTCGAACTTCCCGCCGAGCGCCGAGGCGAGCGGGGTCGTGGCGAAGCAGGCGATCACCGCGGGGCCGAGGAACGCCACCGCGAACCCCACCCCCAGGGGCCGTCCGATCGACGGCCAGTACAGCGCGGCGAGGGCCAGCGACACGAGGGCGATCAGGCCGATCGTGAGCGGGGCCCGAGGGGCGCGGAACAGGAGGCTGCCCCGGTGCGCCTCGCCCGGGGTCCCGGGGGGTGGGGTACCGTCAGCCTCGGGCACGCCAGACCTCTTCGAGGATCGAGCGGAAGCCCGTGCCGGCCCCCTCCTCCTCGGTCACAGTACCCGTGACGAGCACGTCCGCCCCCGCGGCGAGGATCGGCCGGGCGTCCTCGGCGGAGCGGATCCCGCCCCCGACCACGAGCGGGATCCGGACCGCCGCCCGGACCGCGGCGACCATGGCGGCCGGGACCGGGGCCGGGGCGCCGGAGCCGGCCTCGAGATAGAGGAACCTCATGCCGAGCATCTCCGCGGCGAGACCGTAGCCGGCCGCGGAACGGAGATCGTCGCGGGCGATCGGATCGACCTCCCCGACCTGCCCCACCCGCATCCCGGGGGCGATGACGAGGTAGCCCATCGGGATCGTCTCGAGCTCCAGCTCCCGGAGGTGCAGCGCCGAGCGCGCGTGGGCCCGGATCACGAGGTCCAGGTTCCGCGAATTGAGCAGGCTCAGGAACAAGAGGGCGTCCGCCTCGGGGGCGATCGAGCCGGGGCCCTCGGGAAAGATGACGACGGGCACGCGCACCGCCTTCTTCACCTCGAGGACGGCCCGGCCCATCGACTCGGGCGAGATCCCCGTCGATCCTCCGAGCAGGATGAGGTCGGTCCCCAGCTCCGCGGCCCGGCGTGCGATCGCGCCCGCCGCGGTCCCGGGGGACTTCTCCGGATCGATGAGCGTGAAGTGGATCGGCCCGCGGCGGAGCTTCTGATCGAGGTACCGCTCGACCTGGCCCGGCGCAGCCTCGGTCACCGGAACGCCACCACCACGAACGCGGCGAGGGCGACCGTCATCGCCGCCTTGCTCGCCTGCTGCTCGAAGCGCAACCGCTCGGGGAGCCGGGCGATCGACCCCACGAACACCGCGTCCGCCGCCGCGACGAACACGAGGTACAGGTCCCCGGCCCACGTACCCAGGTGGACGAACCAGGCGAGCGGGACCGCGCTGAGCGCGATCGCCCCCACGACCGCCCCTCGGGCGACCACGGTGGAGACCCCGAGACCGTGCGTACGGGGGAGCGTCGTCCGATCCACGTCCCCCTCGCGATCCTCCATGTCCTTGATCACCTCACGGCTCAGGGTCGCGAGGAACGCCATCGCAGCGAACGGGAGAAGGAGCAGGGGGGCCCCGACGCCCGCCCCGCCGTACAGGAAGACGAACCCGGTGAGGGCGGCGACGACGAGGTTCCCGACGAAGCCGAGCCGCTTCCACCGGAGCTCGTACCCGAGGAGCAATCCGACCGCCGCCGCGAGGATCGCCGCTACGAGCGGCTCCCGCACCGCCACCGGGACCGCGATCGCCACCCCGGCGGCGAAGGTTCCGACCGCCATCGCGCGGGCGGTCGGCACGGTGACCTCCCCGGTCACGAGGGGCCGGTCCGGGTGGTTCTTCCGATCGCCTTCCTGGTCCTGGAGGTCGTTGAGGACGTTCCCTCCGGCGGTCACGAGCGCGGTCGAGAGGGCGAGCAGCGCGATATCGAGGACGGCGGAGGGCGGCACCCCGACGCCGCGACCCCACCCGACGAGACCGCCCACGCCGGTGCCGACGAACGACACGACCACGTTGCCGGGCCGAACGAGCCGGAGTTCCGCCCGCACGCGGACCGATGGCCGGGACCCCGCGATAACCCTTCTCCCCGAGGGGGGACGGAGCGTTCACGATCGCCGCTCGCCCGGGAGTTATATGCGAGGTCCGTTCGCCCCGGGTCGATGGAACGCGCCCGCGTGCCCCGCCCACCGACCCGGCGCTTCACCCTGCCGAACGGCCTCCGGGTCCTCCTCGCGCCGAACGCCGAGAGTCCCACCTCGAGCGTCTGGGTTTGGTACCGCGTCGGCTCCCGGAACGAACACCCGGGGATCACGGGGGCCTCGCACTGGGTGGAGCACATGCTGTTCGAGGGCTCGCCGCGGTACGGCAAGGGGGAGATCGACCGGGCCGTGGTGAGCGTCGGGGGGGGCCTGAATGCCTTCACCGATTCGGACTTTACGGCGTACTACACGACCGTCCCGAAGGAGCACTTGGACGTACCGCTCGACATCGAGTCCGACCGGATGACCCGGGCGCTGATCACCGACCGCGAGGTCGAGCGCGAGCGTACCGTCGTCCTCTCCGAGCGCGAAGGGAACGAGAACTGGCCCGAGTTCCGCGTCGAAGAGGAGCTCTACCAGCTCGCGTTCCGGGTCCACCCGTACCGGTGGGACGCGCTCGGGCGGCGCGAGGACATCGAGGCGATGCGGGGCGAGGAGCTGCGGACGTACTACCGGCGGTTCTACGGCACGCGGAACGCGATCTTGGTCGTCGCGGGGGCGTTCGCCCCCGGCGCCGTCGAGAAGGACGTCCGGCGAAGGTTCGGGCCGCTCCCGGACTCCGGGGAGGACGTCGCCGTACGGGATCGGGAACCGGCCCCCCGGGGGGAGCGGCGGGCCGAGCTCGAGGGGCCAGGGACCACCCCGTACCTCCAGCTGGGGTTCCCGGCGCCCGCGCTCGACGACCCCCGGACCCCGGCGACGATCCTCCTCGATATGCTGCTCGGCGGGGAGACTCGGATGTTCGCGGTCGGCTCGTCGTGGGGTCGGTCGTCCGAGCACCCTACGTCCCAGCTCTATCGCGGGCTGGTCGACCCCGGATTCGCGGTGCGAGCGACGAGCGAGTGGCGGCCCCGGGTCGATCCGGGACTGTTCACCGTCCAGGCGCAGGCGTCCCCGCGAACGGACCTCGTTCGGCTCGAAAAGGAGGCCCTACGCCTCCTCGCTCGGCTCGGCACGCGGGGCCCGACCGAGGGGGAGATGCGCGAGGCGAGGATCCGGCTCCGCCGGGCCGCCTCGCTCGCCTACGAGGGCGCCTCTCGGACGGGCTTCCGCCTCGGGTACTTCTCCGTCTTGCGATCTCCGGAGTTCGAGGACGAGCTGTTCCGGGCGCTGCTCGGGGTCAGCCGTCGCGACGTCCGGGATCGCGCCGACGAGCTGTTCCGGACCGAAGCCCGCGTGGTCGTGACCTACCGGCCGACCGCCGGGGAGGCACGATGATCGATCGGCCGGATCCTCTGAGGATCGAGTACGCCTCGGGGCCCGACGGTCTTGCGCTCGTCCGCCAGGACCCCCCCGCCGGAGCCCAGAGCTTCTCGGCGACGTTCGTCGCCCCGGCCGGCTGGGGATTCGACCCGGACGGCAGGGAGGGGCTCGCGCGACTCGCGAACCATCTCGTGCCGTGCGCCGCGGGGCGCCTCGACCGCGCGGCGCTCGCGCAGCGGTTGGACCGCGCGGGTGCGACCGTCTCGCAGCAGTGCGCTCCCGAATCCGCCGAAGTGACGATCTGGGGACCGGCTGGCGACTGGGAGGACCTTCTGGGCCTCCTGGCAGTGATCTCCCTCGAGCCCCGGTTCGACTCGGACGACATCGCCCGGACCCGTCGACAGTTCGCCGAGCGTCAACTTCGAGAAGCGAGCCAGCCGGGCCATCGCGCGGACCGCGAGCTGCTCCGCACGGTCTTCCCGGCCGGCCATCCGTACCGGGCCACCGGGCTCGGCGACGCGCGGTCGATCCTTCGGATCACCCGGAGGGATATCGTAGCGTTCCACCGCCGAAGGTACACGTCCGGCGGGGGTTTGCTCGTCGCGACGGTCCCGGCTCGCCGCGAGAAGCTGGAGGCGGTCGTCCGCCGGCGCTTCGGCGAGATCGGGGCCGGGGGTGAGCGAGCCCCTACGCTGCCGCCGCTGCGCCGCGCCGGCGGAGGAGTGACGTCGATCTCGCTCCCCGGCCGCTCCCAGGTCGAGGTCCGCCTGGGGGGCGGGTCGATCGCCCGCGGCGACCCAAGGTTCCCCGCGGCGTTCCTCGCGAACGAGATCCTCGGCGGACGGCCGTTGCTCCAGCGGCTGTTCCAGCACATTCGGGAGCGTGGGGGGCTCGCCTACCACGCGTCGAGCGATCTCGAGGCGATGCGCTGGGGAGGGTACTGGGTGGCCCAGGCGGGCACGAGCGCACGGAACTGGCGCCGCGTCGTCCGTCTCCTCTCCGAGGAGGTCGAGCGGATCCGCCGAGAACGGCCGCCGGTCCGCGAGGTGTCCCGGATCCGGGAGAGCGCCATCGGTGAGCTCCCGCTCGCCCTCGAGACGACCTCCGACGCGCACGAGCTCGCGGTCGAGGCAGCGTACCATCGGCTTCCCGAGGACCACTGGCGCCGCTGGCCCGGGCAGCTCCGAGCGGTAACGCCCGCGGAGATCGTGGAGGCCGCCGGGGCGGCGTTCGACGCCGCCAGCGAAGCGACGATCGTCGCGGGTCCGTTCGGCTCCGACGCCTCGTGAGCGGCACCGACGGGCGGCCGCTCGTATAACCGGCCGGGGCCCGCGCGGATCCCGCGCCCCGAGGAGGGCCCTGCACACCCATACACACTTATACGGCGAACCCCTCCCGAGAGGCATGCCCCCCCATCGCAGGAGCGAACCCGCAGTACCGGGAATGCTGCGCAAGAACATCACCATCACGCCGGAGGAAGCAGAGTTCCTCACGCGGCACCCCGAGATCAACCAGAGCGCCCTCTTTCGCCAGATCGTCGAGAGCCTGATGCTCGCGGAACGGACCCCCGGCGTCGCCTCGACGCAGCCGGTCCGCCTCGGGAAGGCGGTCTACCGCTCCGGGGCGATCATGTTCCAGAAGCAGTCCGGCCGATCGCCGTAGGCCGATCGGCACGGCGCGGGGCCCCCGCCTCGCGCAGCCTCGGCGCCAGGCCGTCCAGCACCTCGATCGGTCCGTCGTTCTCCCGGGCGTACAGCACGCCCTGGGCGCCCTCGGTCCCGTCGATCGCCTGCCCCGCGGTCGCCCGGTCGAGGTCGACGAGGACATGCCGCGAGAGGAGGTGGCCGAACGCCCAGCGTCGGCGGAGGGCGAGGTCGGTGAACCTCGGCGCGTAGTGGCCCCCTCCGACCCCGACCGCGGGGATGTCGCCCGGTCCCCCGTCCAGGCCGTCCGCCAGGAGCTTCGCGATCGCGGAGGCCGCCCTCTCCTGGGCCTCCGGTGGGGCGGCCACGGCCACCTCGACGAAGAACGCGGGAACGTCGAGGGCGGGGCCATGGTGCGTCGCCTCGAAAGAGACGGGGAGACCGAGCCGCGAGCCGACCTCGGCGAGCCGCCGGAGCACGGTCGTCATCCGCACGGGGTCCGTCGGGACGAGCCGGCGCGGCTCCCCTCCGACCTCGGCGGACGCTCCCGGGTTCCCGATCGGATGCGCCGTCAGGCAGGCCAGGTTCGATCCGCTCCGGTGGACCGACGGGAACACGAGGGTCGGACGTCGCGCGAGGAGGTTCGGGGGGAGCCTCCGGTCGAGATGCTCGTCGTGGATGTGGTGGCCCGGACGGGCCAGGACAAGGAGGCCCTCGCCCAGCTGGCGCACGGGGGCCCCGTCGACCGTCCCCTCGCTGGCCGGGAGGGTCCCCCAGGCCTGCGCGACGCGGGAGGCGACCGGGTCCGGTCGGGAAATGACCACCAGAAGAGGGCCGCCCATCGCTCCAGCCTAGCGGGCGATCGCCGGGCGCTCCAGGCCGGGGCGGCTCACGCTGGTCTCGGTGGAAGGGACTTTCTTCGGAGCCCCTCGGCAGGAGGGCGTCGCCCCCTCACGGAGGGGGTCTCCAGGGGGTCTGGGGCGGGCGGGAGGCCGAGGCGATCGCCGCGGCGAGGATCCCTCCGACGACCAGGATCAGCAGGAGCAGATAGAGCGGGATCGGCCCGACCCGGAGCAAGAAGAAGCTCTCGACCTCCTTGACCCAGCCCTGGGCGGTGCTGGTCCAGTCGACGCCGACGGTCGCACCGGTCGGGCCGACCGTGACGTTCCCTGAGGAAGGGTCCGCGGAATACCCCGAGAGGGCCGCCACCTCGAACGAGTAGTTTCCGACCGTCTCCCCGAACGTGAGGTTCCCGGTGCCGGAGAGCGTCTGGCCGTGCAGCGTGACCGACCAGACCGTCCCGGCGGGGAGTCCCGAGGGGACGAAGACGACCGCCGGAGCCCCGACCTCGAGCGTCAGTGCCTCGCCGGCGGTGAGCACGAGCGTTCCGAGGTTGAAGGTGGTGAGGCCGTTCACGAGGGACACGGTGTACGTCCCCGGCACGAACTCGAGCGCCACGGAGGTCCCGAGGAACGGGATCGACGGCGAGGACCCGACCTTCACCGTGCCCCCCGCGGTCCCCGTAACGACCGACACTTCGACCGTCGAAGCGGTGCGAGGCGTCCATAGGGTCCCGAACGTCCCGGCCCCCGCGGTCAGCTCGGCGAGCGGGGTCCCGTTCGCCGCGCTCGCCAACGCGATCGAGGCGTTGCTCAGGCCCTCGGCCGTGGCGTAGCCGTGGTCGAGCCCGGCCGGGACTCCCTCGTAGTCGTTCCCGTTCCAGTCGTACAGACCGAGGAACAGTTCGCTCGTCCCCTCGAGCGTGGTGTTCGCCCCGCCCGCAGGCCCCCCGACGACCATCTCGACGTCCCCGTAGCAGCGCGGACACCCGGACGCCTGCTGGGTCGCCGACACCACGAACCCGGGAAAGTCCGTGACCCCATGGGCAAAGATGAACCGCGCCGTATCGAACGTCTGGAACCCGAAGCCGTCGTTGTAGGCGAAGGTGAGTTCGGGCTGGCCGGAGCCGGTGAGGCTCGCGTTGAGCCGGAGGGTGAGGTTCGCCGGGAAGCTGAGCGTCACGCAGGCGCCGAGGAGGGTGCAGTCAGCGCCGTCGCCGTAATAGGAGCCGCCGCTGAACGACGAGACGGTCCCCTGGCCCGCGATCGCCGACGAGGAGAGGGTCGGCAGCGGGGACGACGTCGCGTTCCAGACGTTGTCGAAGAACGAGACCGACCCATTCGAACTGTTGATCCCCGCGACCGTTTGGGCCCAGTAGACGAACGTTTGGCTCCCGTACGAGAAGTCGACGAACGCGTTGAGCTGGACACTGAAGTCGTACGCCTCGGGCCCCAACGAGTCGTTACCGGTCGCCACCGCGTCGATCGTCGCCTCCCCGACGAACGAATCCGTGGAGAACGGGCCCCCCCCACCTACGGCGGCGCCCGGGTCGCCGAGGCCCATCGGCGCGGGCTCGGAACCGGAGCCGACGGAAAGGGGGGGATGCGGACCCCCGGTCGAGGGGGGCGGAGCGGCCCGGGGCACAGCCCCTAGCGGGTCGGTGAAGGGGGTAGCGTCGGTGTCGCCGTGGGTCGCGCGAGAGGGCGGG
>JASHQF010000153.1 GCA_030037695.1 Thermoplasmata archaeon | reverse complement strand
GCGAGAAGGGGAGTGGCACCGCCTCGCCGACGCCCTTCGGGACCGCCCGAAGGTCCTCGTGCTCGGATCCGGGGCAGAACGCGCGACCGCCCGGGAGGCCGCGCTCAAGCTCCGGGAGGGGGCGGCCCGGTTCGTGGCGGCCGTAGGCGTGGAAGAGTTCCTCCACGGGGTCCTGCCCTCGGTCGACCGAGAGGTGGCCGTCCTTGCGGTGGCCCACACCGAGCTCGAGCGCCGCCGTGCGCGGACGGCGCTCGCGGCCGCAGCGCGGGCGGGTGCGCGGACGGCCCTCCTTGCCCGTGGGCCCCCTCGCGCCGACCCCACCGAGTTCGAGCTCCCCTCCGTACCGGCCCCCTTCGCGCCGGTGACCGACATCGTACCGCTCCAGTTCGTGGTCTATTGGCTCGCGGTCGGCGAAGGGCGGAACCCGGACGTGATGGGGTACGATGACCCCCGGATCTGGGCCGCCCGTCAGACCTACGGAATCTAGCGCCCGACCCTAGGTGAACAGGTCTTCGAGCGGGTTCCCCATCTCCCGCGCCTCGCGCACCTGCACGCCCTTGCTCTCGAGGTCGCGCAGCAGCGCCGGAACGCTCTCGGGACCCGGCAACTCGTAGAGGTAGTACTCCCCACGCTTCGGGACGCCCGCCAGCGCGTCGCTCGGCCGGAGGGTCCGGATCCCGAGGACGTACCGCTCGCTCCGGAGCTCGCCGATCGGACCGAAGAACGAGACCCGGCCCTGTTTCAGTGCGAGGACGTGGCGACCGATCTCCCGCGCCTCGTAGAGATTGTGCGAGGAGTAGAGCACGACCTTCTCGCGAGCGAGGCCGAGAACGAGGTCCCGGATCTCGGCCGCGACCTTCGGGTCGAGGTTGCTGGTCGGCTCGTCGAGCAGGTAGATGTCCCGCTCTTGCAGGAAGATCCTCGCGACGGAGACCCGCTTGCGCTGCCCGGCGCTCAGTTGGGAGAGGAAGCTGTGGCGGAGGGGCAGGATCGCGAGACGCTCCATCACGCGCTCGACCTCGTCGTCGTCCGCCCCCTGCACCCGGGCGTAGAAGCGGAGGGCCTCGTCCACGCGCAGTCCGTCCGGGATCCCGTCGACGTGAGATAGGAAGTGGAGTCGCTCCTGCGAGGCAGGATCCCCGACCGGCACCCCGCCGAGGGTCACGCTGCCCCCGGACGGCTCCAGGATCCCGGCGATCGTGCGGAACAGGGTCGTCTTGCCCGCCCCGTTCGGACCGAGGACGACGTAGATCGCCGGTTCGGAGAGCGAGAACGAGACCCCGTCGAGGACCTTCGACCCGTAGTAGCCGGCGACCAAGTCCCGGCAGCGGAGCTGGAGAGACCCCTCGCCGGGACCTTCGGGCAAGGGTGGGGTTCCCATCAGCGTTCGATCCTCCTAGAGCGGGGAGAGGAGTCGCTCGGACCGGAGCAGCCGACCCGAGGCCGCGACGAGGGTCAGCGCCGCGGCACCCAGGATCGCCGCGGCACCCACCGTGATCCAGTAGAAGTCGGCGGCCGGCGCCGTTTCGGCGGTCACCAGGACCAGGACCGTGGGCCCGACGCCCAGGAGCGGCGCCACCCCGAGCGGGCTGTTGAATCCCGAGCGGGGCGACGAGAGGGATGCCCAGTACATGCCGGCGGTGGTGCTGAACACCGTACCGGCGAGACTCATCGGCACGGCGTACAGGCCGATCGACTTCGCAAGATCCGCCGTGGGGGTGCCGCCGGAGGCAAAGTAGGTGCCGAGCCCCGCCGCGAGGGCCACGGCGAGCACGGTAGCCGCGAGGCCCAGGGCCGCCAGCACGCCGTTCCCGAAGATCGTCGTGGGTCGCACGCCGTAGGCGAGGAGGTACTCGAAGACCCCCTTCGCGCGATCGCCCGAGAAGATGATGAGTCCCCCGAGCGAGCCGAGCACCGCGAACAGCGGCATCTCGAGAGGGAACGTCGTCGCGAAGACGATCGGTCGTGCCCGAGCGAGGGCGACCGCCAAGAGCAGGGAGAACGCCGAGCCCATAGCGAGGTAGATCCGACCTGCGACGAACGACCTCCGCAACGTGATCGGAAGGAGGGAGCCCGGCGGAGCGCCCCGGCGTGCGAGTGCCATCCCGCCGCGCTAGTCGTGTCCCCACATAACGGGAGAGATGCGGGCGGGGAGGCGCCTGCACCGAGGGAGCCCGCGCCCTGGTCCGGCGAAGGATTCTTCCCGTCCGGCGCCCGTCCGACTTCGATGCCGTACCGATCTAAGCGACGGCAGCGCGCCGCCACGCGCCAGTCGACGGCGCGATGGTACCAGGCCCACAAGGCGGAACGGGCTGCCTACATGAGGAAGTACCGAAGGCGGCGTCGTCGCCAGCAGCGGTCGAAGGCGCGTTCACGCTCGTCCCGGTAGTCCGACCCGGCGGTACGCGACGCCGATCCCCCGGCTCTCCGCGGCCCGCGCACCGCCCCCGATGGTGGTGTCTCCCCTCGCGGCAAAGCCGCTGTCTCCCCCGCGCTCTTCGATCGGGACAGCCGGCCGGGCCCGGGTCAGACCGTCCCCGCGCAGTCGCGCCGTTGCCCTCCGGCTCGGCAGCGATCTTTTATATGATTGAGTCAGTCAACTAACTCCATGTCTTCGCGCTCGCGATTGGAACGCCCACGGGGTGCCGCCGTACGCTCGCTACGGGGCCGGACCGTCCGCTGGGAGCTCGTGGACGCGAAGGGGGGACGGACGATCTATCACCACACCTTCCTCCGGGACGGCGGGCTGATCTATCGCGGCGCGTCGCTCCGAGGCCGGGGCTCCCGGATCCGGGCGGGGCAGGTGCTCTGTCGGCGTCTCACGCCGGAGGTCTTCGTGATTTCCTACCTGAATCCCCCGTACACGCTGACCGCCTTCCTCGAACGACCCTCGGGACGGGTCACGGGGGTCGTATCGAGCGATCGGGTGTGGATGCGCTTTCGGGGCCGTTGGACGCTCCGGGCCTCGTGAGCCGACGCGACCGCGCCTCCCGAGACCCCCGCTCCCGGGCGGGGAACCTCTTGGGAGCCCTTGCCGTGGCACTCACGGACGGCCTCGGGGGATCGCTCGACCGGGCGTCGGGCCACAGCGGTGAGACCGCCAGCGCGCTCCGCTCGATGTCGACGTTCTTGGGCGGAACGACCGTCAGCACCCTGGCCGGCGTTCTCGACCTCACCCCGTCGGGGGCCGTACGGTTGGTCGATCGACTCGCGGTCGAGGGACTCGTCCGGCGCCAGCGAGGGGTCGATGGCCGGGAACGGAGGGTCCTGCTTACGCCGGCCGGCCGCCGCATGGCGCATCGGGTCGGCGCGACGCGGCACGCGTACCTCCGACGCCTCGTCGACCAGCTCCCCGCTGGCGATCTCCTCCCCTTCGAGGCGACGGTCGCGCGGCTGCTGGGCGGGTTGGGCAAACGAGACCCCGGCGCGGCTCGAGCGTGCCGGCTCTGCGACACGGCCGTGTGCGAGTCGACGGGGCCGTGCCCCCTCCGGGCGGCGGCCGCTCGGGGGTCCGCGGATGCCCCTCCTACCAAGATCGGAACCGATCTCAGCTCGGGCCGACTGCCCGCTTCAGGAGCGCGACGATTCTCGCCTCGTCGGCCGCCGTCAGAGCCGTGATCGCGAACTCGGTGGGCCACATCCGGCCCTCGTCAAGCGTCGCCTCGTCGCTGAACCCGAGCGTCGCGTAGCGGGTCTTGAACTTCCCGGCCGGTCGAAAGTAACAGACGACTTGGTCGCCCTTGGAGTAGGCGGGCATCCCGTACCAGGTCCTTGGGACCAGCGTCGGGGCCTCGGCGCGGACGATCGCGTGGATCCGCTCGGCAAGAGCGCGATCCGTACCTTGCATCTCCGCGATCTTCGCGCGGACGTCGGCCTCCCCGTCGGACGTTCCGGGACGCCTTCGCCGCTCCCGAACCGCCTCGCGCATCGCCGCCCGTTCCTCCCGGGAGAAGATGTCGCCCGACCTTCGGGTTCCCCTCGATGCGGTCGTCATCGCTCCCTCACGGCGAGCCCGGCGACGGGGGCGCCGCCTCGATCCCGTCCGGCGGGGGTCCGCGAGGGCGGCGTCGCAGCACGACGGCGAGGGCGACCAGGGCCACTGCCGCGCCCACGATCCCCCCCAGCAGCTCGTACCCCGAAGCGCCGGAGAGTCCGAGGAACGACGGGGGCGGGCCGTTCGGAGCGGGAGCCGCGAATCGAATCGGGACGGTCTGGGCCGCACCTGAGACGGTCACGTTGCCCGACCCCGGAGAAGGGAGGTAGCCTGCGGAGCTCGGGACCGTGTAGGCCCACTTTCCGTCAGCGCCGAGGAAGACGATCGCGGAGGAGGACGACGCTTCGGTGGAGCCGTTGAACGACACCGACCAGCGCGTGCCCACGGGGAGGCCCGTTTCGAGGAACGTGACGTTGAACAGGGTCGGAGAGAACACGATCGACCAGTGCGCCGGCGCGTTCGCCACGGTCAGCACGCCGCTCGTGACGTTCGGACGGTAGCCCGCGACGGGGTCGACGGTGAACGGGTAGCTCGCGTTCGGTTCCGCGAAGCCGAGGGAGGAGCTCGTCGACGACACGGGCGTCCCGTTGAAGACGATCCCCCACTCCGTACCCGGGGGCAGGCCCATTTCCGAGAACGAGACCTGGTAGGTCGCCTCCGTGTTCGCCGTGAACACGAGGGACCAGTGGGCCGGAGCGTTGTGGACCACGAGCGTTCCGCCCGTGACGTTGCACGTGTAGCCGGTCTCGGCATCGACGCTGAACGGGTAGTTCCCGTTCGGTTCGGCAAAGCCGATCGAGGAGCTGGTCGACGTCTCGGGGGTGCCGTTGAACTCGACCCCCCACAGGGTCCCCGGCGGAAGTCCGGTCTCCGAGAACGAGACCTGGTACGACGGCGATGGGGAACCTCCGAGCCGCACCACCGAGACGGTGCCCGGCAGGTAGTTGGCCACAAAGCTCTCCGCTACGTTGGTCGCGTAGACGATCCCTCCGCCCACGCTGATCGTGCCTTCCGGGACGAGACCGGCGAACGATTGGTTCGTTGTGTTGACGAGGCTGAGATCGCCCGGGAACGAGGAGGTGCCCTCCAGGGTGACCTCCACCGTTCCGTTGGCGGCGTCGAACGCGTCCTCCCCCGGGGTACCGGTCGCATGGAGGTTGACGTTCCCCACGACGTCCTTGCCCGGCCCGCTCAGGATCGTGAGGTTGTTGTCGACCCCCGCGTTGGCGACATAGACGTCCCCGTTGTCCGGGTCGTAGGTCTCGCCGACCGGCATCCCCCCGACCGTGATGTTGGCGAGGACCGTGTCCGACACCGGGTCGATGACGCTCACCGTGCTGTTCTCGGAGTTGCTGACGTAGACGAGGTCGTCCCCCGAATCGTAGACGACCCCGAACGGGTGCGAACGCACCGGGATCGACGTCGTCGCCTCTTGCGTATCGGTGTCGATGACGGTGACGCTCGCGGTATCAAAGTCTGCCACGAACGCCTCGTGGTCGGCCGGATCGATCGCGATCCCCGAGGAGGCGTTGAACGCGTCCGTCCCGTTGGACACCGTTCGAACGCTGAACGTTGAGCCGTTGACGATCGAGATGCCGTAAGCGATGTAGTTGTAGTAATCGACGTAGATCGCGTCATGCACCGCATCGTAGGCGATCCCCTGGCAGACGTACGTGCCGGGGCAGCCGTTCACTCCGGAGTAGCCCACGAACGCCGAGCGCTCCACGTGATCGGTCGTCGTGTTGATCGCGTAAACGTCGCCGGTGCCTCCGTCGTACAGGTAGACCAGGTCGTGCACGGGATCGTACGCCTCGGCGATCGGCAAGTGCTGCAGGCCGATCGTCCCGACCGTTACGTTCGTCGCGGGGTCGATCTCCACGACGTTGTAGCCGGCCCAGAATTCGGCGTTCTCCTCGACGACCAGCACGTCCCCGCTCGCGTTGTCGTACGCGGCCGCCGAGGGGTACGTGTAGTCTCCGAGAGAGATGTTGGTCGACACCGTCGACGCACCGTTCGGCAGGACCTGGACCGTCCCGTCTCCGTCCAGCCCGGAATCGCTCGCGTAGACCGCACCCGCTGAAGGGACGTAGGTAAGTCCCGTGGCGGGTTCGGACCCTGCGATCGACGCTTCCACGGTCCCGCTCTTCGCGTCGACCGTCGTCACGGAGTGCGAGAGATTCTGGGTCGCGACGTAGAGGAGGCCGTTGGCGCTGTTGTAGAGGATCACGGACGGCCCGGTGAGGTCGTCGGTCGGCCCGATCGCGTAGGTCGAGTCGTTCAGGAATTCGATAGTGTCCGAGTCGAAGTTCGCCACCACGACGGCGTGGGCCTTGGGATCGTAGGCGACCCCCTCCGGCGCAGAGCCGACCGTAACGTTGCGGACGAACGACTTCGAAGTGGCGTTCAGGACCGATACCGAGGCATTGTCGTGGTTGCTCACATACACCTGCTGGGTGCGCCAGTCGTACGCGACGCCCCACGGTTCCAAGCCGACTTTGACCGAGCCCTCGTAGGCCCCGGTGGAGGCGTTCAGGATCGTCACGTTGTCCGAGGACGTCTCGGCGAGGAACAGCAGACCCGAGGTGTTGTCGTAGGCGATCCCGTCCGGAGAGTAGTGGGCGGGGACCCAACGGATCCCGCTCGCGTTCGAGCCGTTCACCTCGGCGACGGCATTCGTCGCCGAGCTGGTCACCCAGGAGAGGCCCGTGCTCGCATCGTAGGCGATCGCTTCGGGGGCCTCCCCCTCGGTCAGGTTGTAGACGTTGCCGGCGAGGGTGGTGTTGTTGAACAGGACCAGTGTCTTGGTCGTCGATCCCACGGGAGAGGCGGCTCTCACCACCTCTCCACTCACCGCTCGTGGAACGGCGTCGACGTTGCGCAGGGCAGGGGAAATCCCGACGGCCTTCTCCGACGCAGTACGTGCCCCGGCGGGAGCCAGCATCAGCGCCGCGACGGCAATCCCCACGATAGCGGTCCACCGCGGGACCCGTCGAGAGAGGCCCCGTCTCCCGTCAGCCATCGTCTCTCCGTTCGGAGCAAGATTTCCATATAACGGAGGTCTGTCAGCCCGGCGGTTGCGCGCTTAGGAGCCTCTCGGCCCAGGGACCTACGAGCTCGAGCGGAGCGAGCGGCGCGGATCCTTCGGCTCGCCAGCGGTCCGGAACGGAGGGGTGACGAGACGCCCGCAAACCTCGCATTGTCAGGAGGGGGGGTGATGCGATCGTACTTCGCATCACCCCGAGGGAATCGGCAGGAGGCGCCGTAAGGTGGGTACCGGCGCCCCGTGCCGGCCCGCGGAGGCCGAGGTGTACGCTCCGCCGGTCTAGCACGCCCCCCGATGGACGACCTCCTCGCACCGCGACGCAGGGGTGATCGAGAGCGAGCCCACCTGGGCGAACGGGGCGAGGTAACTCCGGACGGTCTCTGCGTTGGCCGCATCTACGATCAGGTAGAGATGGTGGAGCCCGTTCGTGACCGCCTCGGCGCGGATCGTCACCCCGTGCTGGCTCGCGTTCGGGGGGGCCACGATCTGGAGGAGGCCCGCGGCGAGGCGAGCGTCCTTGGCGGGGCAGGTCTGCTCGGAGTGGGCGTGCTCGACGACGAACCTCGACATCGCCTCGTCCACGCGGGGCGGCCTACTTATAGGCGCGCCATCGGTTCATAACTAACTATTCTTATTGCTAACCCATCGCGGCAGTTGACAAATTTCCGAGGAGCAGCCCTCAGGGTGAAAAATCGAGAGAAACGGATCCGGGACGAGACGATCAACATTGCACGTTATTTTTGGACCGTGAGGGCTATTCGGTCCGGAACTTGCGGGGAGGGAGCCGGAGCTCGCTCTCGGATGGGTTGGGGGAAGGGGCGGCGGCACCAGCAGGGGGCCACCGCCTGTTCCCCCCCTCACTTCGTTCGACTAAGCCGGCGGAGGAGCGCCGGACGATTCCTCCAGGAGATGAGCGAGTCGATCCAGATCCGAGTCCCGGAGGCCAATCCATCGTCGACCGTCGATCCGCCCCGAGATCACCCCGTCCCGAAAGAGTACGATCGTGGGCGTGATGCTGATGGAGAACCAGTCCCAGAGCGGGTCCTCCCGGTCCGTAATGTCGGCGATAGCCAACTGGCCCGGCACGGACCCTCGTCGCCCCGCAAACTTTGGAACAAAGCCCCGGGTGGGTCGACACCAGCTAGCCCCGAAGCACACGGAATAGGTACCGACCCTCTTGAGGCGCGTCCCATCGAAGTCCGAGGTTTTCAGCACCTCGAGCCCCACACCTTCCCACACGCTCTCCACCCCCGCGGCCCCATCAATCTCCTCTCGGGACGAGAGCTCGGGTCGCTTTGAGGAAGCGGTTACCCGCTTCGACCGACGGTTCCGGACCGCGAAAGCCTCGACGCGAAAGCGAACCCGTTTCCCGGGTCAAGGGCTCGCCCAACCTTCCGTGGATGGGCTCGAGTCCCGTCAGCAGTAGCCCCGAGCGGATTCGAACCGCTGTCGCCGGCTCCAAAGGCCAGCATGCTTGGCCGCTACACCACGGGGCTGGGGCTTGGACGTCGGCTGGGTACTAAGCGTTCCTCACGGACAGGGACGCAGGCTAAATCGAGGCTCCAGCTCGCCGGGCCGTGCGCCGTACGAAGATCCTGGCGACCGTGGGCCCGGCGTCCCGCGGTCCGCGAGAGCTCGCAGGTCTCCTCGGCGCCGGGGCCGACGCCTTTCGGCTGAACCTGTCGCACGGCGCAGCATCGGATCACCGGGCGGATCTCCGCGCGATCCACGTCGCCGTCGCGAGGTCCGGTCGGGACATCCCGATCGTCGCCGATGTTCCCGGCCCGAAGCTTCGGATCGGAGACCTTGCGGGGGGCCAGGTTCGCCTCGCGACCGGCCAACGGTGGACGCTTGACCGAGAGTCGGCGCCCGGCGATCGCGAGCGCGTTGCCGTCGAGCTTCCGTCTTTCGTGCGGGCGGCGGTCCCGGGGGATCCCGTCCTCCTCGGGGACGGCTCGGTGACGCTCCGGGTACGTCGGGTAGGTCCGCACGCCATCGAAACCGAGGTCGTGGCAGGAGGCGACGTCGGCTCGCACGCCGGTCTCTTCCTTCCCCGGGCCCGACTTCGGGTCTCGGTCTTCGGGGAGGAAGATCGCACCCGTGCCGAGGTCGCGCTCTCGGAGGGGGTGGACTTCCTCGCGCTCTCGTTCGTTCAGGGAGCCCGGGACCTCCTCGAAGCGCGTCGGTGGCTCGATCGGACCCCCGAGGGTCGCCCCGTCCGGCTGATCGCCAAGATCGAGCGGGCGGAAGCGGTGCGGGGGATCGATGAGATTCTCCGCGTTGCCGACGGGATCATGGTCGCCCGGGGGGACCTCGGCATCGAGCTGCCGCTCGAGCGGCTCGCCCTCGAGCAGAAGCTGCTGGTCCACCGTGCGAACGACGCGGGGCGGTTCTGCATCGTCGCGACCCAGATGCTCCTCAGCATGCTCACCTCCCCTCGCCCCACGCGGGCCGAGGCCACCGACGTCGCCAACGCCGTCCTCGACGGGGCGGATGCGGTCATGCTGAGCGAGGAGAGCGCGGTCGGACGCTATCCCGCGGAGGCGGTGCGCTGGCTCGCCAAGATCGCCGAGGCGACCGAACCCGCTTTCGATGCGCACCGGCTGCGGGGGCGCGCCGAGGCGGACCCTACGCCCCGAGAGACCGACCGCTCCGTCGCCGCCGCGGCGGTCCAGCTGGCCGAGGCGGTCCGGGCGCCCGCGATCGTGACGCCGACGCACTCGGGCAGGACTGCGCGGCTCGTAGCCCGGCTCCATCCCTCCTGCCCCGTGGTCGCCCTCGCGGGGTCGTCGGGGGTGCGTCGGCACCTCGGGCTGGTCGGCGGGGTGACCGCGCGGCCGAGCCCCACCCGGACCGACCTCCCCCGACTCCACCAGGACGCGGTCCGGCTCGTCCGGTCGCTCGGCATCACGATCGGACGTCCGCTCGTGCTTACCGCAGGGTACCCTCTCGAGGGGCGGCCCACGAACCTTGTGACCCTGGTTGCCCCGCCGGAGGTGCCCGCGCGGGGCCGGCCCCGCCGGGCGTAGACGGGAGCCGGACCGCGAGAAGGGCCGGAAGGAACGCGGCGCCGCCGAGCCCGGCGAACGCCCAGGCCCAGCCGTACCCCCATCCGGCGGCGATCACGCCGAAGGCGATCGCGAAGCCGCTCCCCGCGAAGATCTGGATCGAGTTGAGGAGCGCGAACCCGAGCGACAGCCCTCCGCCCGCGAGCTCGGGGAGGAACGTCGGGAGCAGGTACAGCAGGGCGAAGACGACGCCGTCGGCGAACCCGAGAAAGACGAACGCGGGCCAGTCCGCGCCGAGCGAGAGGAACGGTACCACGGCGATCACGACCGCCACTACGGCTCCCCAGCCCGCGAGGATCCACCGCGCGTCCGTCGCTCGCTCTCCGAGCCATCCGCCGATCGGCCCTCCGGGCACCTCGGCCGCGATCATCGCCGTGGGCACCGCGGCCGCTACCGCGAGGGCCCACGACGGGTGTACCGAGCTCGCGAACTCCACGAAGTATTGGGCGGCGATGTAGAAGCTGCCCCAGAGCCCGATCCCTCCGACCGCGAGCGCCCAGATCGAACGGGAGCGTAGCACCGGCCGGGCGAGCTGCACGATCTCGGGGACCGACCTCCGCACCACCGTCTCCCGCGGCAGTAGGCTCGGCGCGACCGCCGCCGTGGCGAGGAGCCCGAGCCCTCCGATAGCGAGCGCGATCGGCCAGCCGAACGCCGCGCCGGCCAGGGCTCCTGCGAAGAGGCCGATGCCCGAGCCGACGCTGAACCCCGAGTTGAACAAGCCGATCACGGGGCCCCGACTCCCGGCCGGGAAGTACGAGGCGACGAGGCCGAGCGCGGGCGCGAAGAAGAACGCGGCCCCCGCGCCGGCGCCGAAGCGGAGGAGCGCGAGGATCGGCCACGATGGCGCCGCCGCCGAGGCGAGCGAGAACCCGCCCATCGTCACGAGGGCGAGGAGCGAGACCGTGCGGTTCCCCCAGCGGATCGCCGCCAGGCCCGCGGGGACCTGGAAGATCCCGGCCCCGATGAGGAACGCCCCGAGCACAATGCCGAGCTGGACCGGGCCGACGCCAAAGCTCGCCCGGACCAGGGCCAGGACCCCTCCGATGTCGTACCAGTTGAACGCGTAGACGGTCCTCGCCAGGAACAGCGTCCCGACGGCCACGCTCCGCCCGCGAGGCGCGGCGCCGCTCACCCGGGGGCTCCGCCGATCTCTCCGTGCGTGGCGAAGTAGCGGAGGAACCCCTGAGCGGCGAGCTCGTAGCCCGAGACGAGCGATGCTCGCTCCCGCGCGGAGGCGGCCGGGCCGCCCGAGTCGTGCTCGGCGAGCTTCGCGGCGACGAATTCCGGATCAGGTCGCTCGCGAGCCGCGGCGAGGGCGATGCGACGCCACTCCTCCACGATCTCCCGGTACCCCTCCAGGTCCCGGAGGCCGTCCGGGCTGGGTCCGAAATGGGTGTAGCAGACGTGGGCCGGCTTGAGTTGACGCATCGCCTCCACACTCGCGTACAGCGCCTCCAGATCCAGATCCGGCGGCGGCACGGCCGGGCGCGCCCGGGACGCGCCCTCCAGGCGGACCCCGGCGGCATCCCCCGTGAAGAGCCCGCCGAACGCGGTGTCGAAGTACGCGAGATGGTGCTTGGCGTGGCCGGGGGTGGCGATGACCTTGAGCTCTCCGCCCGCCACGGCGAACGCCTCCCCGCCGCGCAACGGTCGCAATCGTTCACGAGGTGCCGGTACGATCGGGCCCCATAGCGCGTCGGACGCTGGCCCCCAGGCCCGCCGCGCGCTGGCGACGAGGCGC
>JASHQF010000152.1 GCA_030037695.1 Thermoplasmata archaeon | reverse complement strand
CGTGGGAGCACGTCGACGGGACCGCGCAGGCGATGGAGGTCGCGCGCGATCGGCCCGGCAGCGGAGGCGACCTGATGGCGAACGCGCTGTGGGAGGAGGGGCTCCGGGTCGACGGCCGGGAGGCGCACTTCTTCCAGGCGATCCATCAGGAGTCGATCGTCGTCCCCGAGAACATCGACGCGATCCGGGCGATGCTGGGGCTCGCGCCCCACGCCGCGGCGTCGATGGCGATCACCGACCGGACGCTCGGCCTCGCCAGCGCCTAGCCTGCTCCCGCCGGGGCGGTCGGAGGCGCGCCGAACGTCGCCGGGTCCGACCAGGTGGCGAGGGCCTCCACGCGCCGGGTGGTCGTCTCGGCGTCCCCGACCCGGGCTCGTACCGTCGCGATCGCGCGGTCGAGCGCTTCGGGGGGGACCCGCAGGGTGTAGCGGTGGGCGCGGGCTGCCAGCACGTCGAGTCGCTTGGAAAGACGCTCGGTCACGGTGCGCTCGCTCAGCGTGACGATCCGCGACGGCGGCAGGCGCTCCAGGATCCTCCGCTCCTCGACGGCCGGCCCCCCCCGGTCCGGCACGGGGATCCCGGCCCGCCGGAGCTCCTCCCGCACGAGCCGACGCGCCTCGTCCGGGGGGCGCTCGGGCTCGGGCCCCGTACGGCGGGGGTGCACGATCGCCCAGCCTCCCTCTCGGGAGGCTCGGACGGCCTCGGCGAGGGCCCGTTCCGGTCGTTCGAGCACGTGCAGGACGTGGACGAACAGCACGGCATCGAACGCACGGTCCCGGCACGGCAGGCGGTAGGCGCTGGCCCGCGCGAGGCGGGCGAGCCCCTTCGCGCGGGCCCGGGCGAGCATCCCTCGCGACAGATCGATGCCGGTCACTTCGAAACCCCGCTCCGTGAGCGGGAGGGCGATCCGACCGGTGCCGACCCCGACCTCTAACAGGCGACGGACCCCCGCGCGATCGAACTCCCGGACCAGCGCGTCCAACGCGGGCGCGTCGAGGGGATCGCGGGTCGCGTCGTAGACCCCCGCGATCTGGTCGAACTCCTCGGCGACGGACGGGCGGGCCACGCCCGCCCGACTCGACGAGGACACTTACGCCCTGGCCCGGTCGGCGGCCCCGAAGGTCTTTATACGGCACCTCGCTCGGCGCGCGCGCATGTATTATCTCGATCATCGGCGGGACGTCGTCCGCATTCCCCCGTCCCGGCTCGGCGCGGACCTGTCGAGCGTCCTCGTCGAGCTCGCGCAACAGCAGTTCGAAGGCAAGCTCCTCGACGGCCAGAGCCTCGCGGTGACGATCCGCGACGTGAAGCCGATCGGCGAGGGACACATCATCCACGGCGACGGCGGGGTCTACCAGGAGGTCGAGTACGAGACCCTGCTCTTCCGGCCCGAGATCCAGGAGGTCGTAGAGGGCCCGGTGGTCGAGATCCGGAAGTTCGGGGCGTTCGTCCGTTTCGGACCCCTGGACGGGCTGCTCCACGTTTCGCAGATCATGGACGACCGGGTGAACATCGACGAGCACAACCAGCGCCTGGTCGGTGTCGAGTCCAAGAAGGACCTCAAGGTCGGCTACAAGGTCCGCGCCCGGGTCGTCTCGCTCTCGCTCTCGGAGATTTCCCCCCGGGACTCGCGCATCGGCCTCACGATGCGCCAACCGGCGCTCGGCCGGCTCGAGTGGATCCAGGAGGCCCACCGCCGAGCCGAGGAACGGGGCGGACGCAAGACCCCACCGCCGGCGGCGCCGAAGCGCGCATCGGGGAAGACCCCCGCGAAGGGGCCGGTCGCGGCCGGGTGAACGCCCATGATGAACCTCAAGGCGTGCAAGAGCTGCAACACGATCACCGACCAGGCGAAATGCCCCCGATGCGGGGGCGAGGTCTCCCGGGAGTGGCAGGGGTACCTCGTGGTCATCGATCCGGAGAAGTCCGAGATCGCGCGCAAGATGGGGATCCGTGCCGCGGGTCGGTACGCGCTCCGCGTCAAGTGAGGGGCGCGTCTGGGTCGTACCTCCGTCGTTGCGGCCGACGCTCGCCGAGCGGTACGGACCGGTCTACGCGGGGGACGACGCCGACCGCCGGATCGTCGCGCTGGGCACGTTCGGTGCCTGCGGCGATCGGGTGACGGCACGCGCCCTCGAGCTCGGGCACCCGCCGCTCGTCGGGATCGTCGACTACAAGACGCGGCGGAACGAACCGGTGCCTCGCGGCCAGTTCCGGGCGCTCGCCGAGCGCCGGACCGTGCGCGTCGCCAACCCCCCGGGGACGCTCACCGAACGGCTCCGCTCAGCGGTGCGGGAGCTCGCGGACGAGGGGGGCGGCCTGATCGAGGTCGATGGAGAGGAAGACCTCGGCGCCCTCGCGCTCGTCGAGGCCCTCCCGCTCGGAGCGACCGTTATATACGGCATCCCTGGTGAGGGGGTCTCCTTCGTGCGCGTCGACGCGGCGTCGAAGGCCCATGTCCACGACCTGATCGCCCAGATGGAATTGCGGAGGAGCGACCGTGGAGATTAGGATCGTAGAGGATCGCGCGAACCCCCTGCTCCACCGGCACGAGGTCCGGTTCGAGGTCGCGCATCCCGAGGCAGCGACCCCGACGCGCGACGCGGTGCGTGGCGAGCTGGCGAAGCTGACGAAGGCGTCCAAGGAGCGCGTCATCATCGAGCGGATGCGCGCGAAGTTCGGAACCGCCCTCACGGTCGGCGAGGCGAACGTCTACGATTCCACCGAGACGGCGAAGACGATCAGCCGCGAGCACATCCTCGTGCGCAACGGCCTCAAGGAGAAGGCCGCGAAGAGCGCCGCGCCGGCGACGGCCGC
>JASHQF010000151.1 GCA_030037695.1 Thermoplasmata archaeon | reverse complement strand
TGGACAGCCTGACGGATCAGGTCCTAGGCGCCGTGGGGGCCAGTCCCGGCTGGGGGGGCCTCCGCGTCGCGGGGGGCGTCGGGATCGCGCTCATCTCGCGCTGGCTGATCGAGTACGTCCTGGTCGCCGGTTTCGCGATCGCCTTTGCGCTCGCCCCGCGTCGCGCTGCCGCGCCGCTCCTCGCGACCTTGCCTTGGGAGAACGGTCGCACCCAAGCGCATGAGGCATCGACCACTAGTCGGCTCCACGACGCGGACGAGGCATCCGTCGCCTCGTCGCGCCAGCCCGACACGGGGTGACGCTGTGGGCCGCCCCGAGACGGAGGCGGCGGCCGAGGTGTCCTGGGGAACGCGAAGTCAGCTCCGAACTCGAATGCGAGGCAAGCGATCCCTTGTCGCCCGCTCGAGAACCCCATCCCTGAGTAGGTCTGTGGCCGCCGCAGTGGTCACTGGGGTGCCTTTGAGCGTGGCCCCAGTTCCCTACGGAACTCCCGCCCGGAGCGGTGCTCACCGGGCTTGAGCACCGGTCGCGCGGACCGTTATGTAGGGGTCCCGGGGTCTCCTGTCGAGGGATCCTTGAGGGTCACGAAGGCGGGGGTCGTCGGCGCCGGCACCATGGGCGCCGCGATCGCCGAACTCCTCGCGTTCAACGGGATCTCCGTGGTCCTGAAGGACATCGACGCGCACCGCGTGGACGCCGGGCTCGGTCGAGTGCGCTCGCTCGTCGACGAGCTCGTCCGGTTCCACGAGGAGCGGGCGGGCAAGGAGATCGCCCGGATCGAGGCCGAGGTCGGGGAACTCACGGAACCCCAGCGAGGACGGGTCCGAGAACGCCACGGGCCGAAAGTGACTCGGGCGCGCGGCGACGAGATCGTGGCCCGAGTTCAGGGCACCACGGACGACGCGCCGTTCCGCGACGTCGATCTCGCGATCGAGGCGGTCTTCGAGGAGGCAAGGGTGAAGCGGCAGGTCCTCGAAGCGCTCGACCGGGCCGTCCCGGAACATGCGGTGATCGGATCGAACACCTCGTCCCTCTCGATCACACGCCTCGCCCGGGGGCTCACCCATCGGCGCTCGACGCTCGTCGTCCACTTCTTCAATCCCCCGTCGACGCTGCCCCTGGTCGAGATCGCCGCAGGGCTAGAAACCCGCGAGGAGGTCGTCGTCGACGTCGTTGCCTTTCTCGAGATGCTCCGCAACCACCGCGGCCCGCTCGCCCCGATCGTCGTGCGCGAGACGCCGGGGTTCGTCGTGAACCGGCTCCTCCTCCCCGTGCTCAACGAAGCATGCTTCGCGCTCGCCGAGGGCCTCGCCTCGACCCGGGACATCGACCTGGCGATGAAAGCGGGGGCCGGGATGCCGATGGGACCGTTCGAGCTTGCCGACCTGATCGGCCTCGACGTCGCCCTCGAGGTCGCCGAGACGCTGTTCCGGGAGTTCGGCGATCCGAAGTACCGGCCCGCGCCCTTGCTCTGTCGCTACGTCGACGCGGGGCACCTCGGCCGGAAAACCGGTCGCGGCTTCTACGAGTATCCGAGCTAGCCCGTCCCGATCGTGCGCCGTGCGCTCTAGGGCGCCGGTGGCGCGGGCGTGGGCGGGGTCGACTTCGCAGGCGGCGAAGCGCTCGGGGCGGCCGGCGTGGGAGCCGGTCCCGGAGGCAGCGTCGTCCGCACGGGCGGCGGCGGCGGTCGGGGGGGCGGAGGCATCAGGCGGACCTTCAGGAACTTGACGAGCTCGGCCCACCCGCTCTCGGCAGCCTCGACCTCGTACGCCCCCAGATCTCGGGAGAGGAACCCGTGTCGTGCGCCGGGGATCTCCACGACCGTGAGGTTCGCCGCCCCCTCGAGGGCCCCCTTCAGGTCCGAGAGCGCCTTTTCGCCCGCGGCGTCGCGAGAGCCGACGACGCCCAGCACCGGCGCGGTCACGAGCCGGCCCACCTCCCGCGGACGGCTCGGTCGGGGGTAGGCGATCGCGACGGCCTGGAGCCGGGTCTCCTCCGCGGCGAGGGCGAGCGCGAGCGTGGCGCCGAACGAGGCGCCGAAGACCGCGGCCTTGGCAGGGTCGACCATCGGTCGCGTGAAGAGGTAGCCGAGGGCGTCCCGGTAGAGCGCGAGGAGCCGCTGGACCCCCGCGGAGGTGATGGGCACGCCGCCCCGCAACCAGGCGCCGCCGTGGGTCGTGAGATGCAGCGAGGGGCCGAACCCTTCGGTCCGTCCGAGGTCCGGGACCAGCACTTCGAACCCTTCCCGGGCGAACCGGATCGCCGCGTCCAGGAGCGTCGTCGTGATCCCGTAGACGTCCGGCACGACGAGGACCACGGGGTGGCGCACGACCTTCGTCGGCGTGAGGACGATCGCCGGCGCCGTGCCCGAGCCCGTCGCGCCCGTGGAGAACGAGACCCGGTCGCTCCGGTACAGCGGAGCGGGCACGCCGGGCTTTTTCTCCGTGGAGAGCCAGCTCTTGTTGAGGAAGTCGAGGACGCAGAGCTTGTACCGCTCCTTGGTGAGGACGACGACCGCCTGGCGCCGGCCGCAGATGTCGCAG
>JASHQF010000016.1 GCA_030037695.1 Thermoplasmata archaeon | reverse complement strand
CGCGGCCACGGTCTCCGAGACCTCGAGCGACAGCTCGAGCACGGTCGGGTAGTCCCCACGTTCGAAGGCGGTCCGCGCCGCGGCGAGCGCGTCGTCCGTGCGGGGGCCGCCGACGCCCTCCTCCTTCGCGCGGGCGACCGCCCGCTCGACCGCGGCGAGGGCCCCCTCGGCGATCCGGCGCTGGAGGTCGGCGCGTTCGACCTCGTTCTCGCTGCGGGCGGCGAACTGGAGCGCCTCGACCGGACGGCCCTGGTCGAGCGCGGTCCGGGCCTGCTGGAGGAGGTTCTCGGCGATCGACGTGTCGCCCCCGGTGCGGCGGAGCTGCGTCACCGACGCCTGGAAGCCCGCCACGATCTTCGAGACGTGCTGGAACGTCGCCTGGGAGAGCTCCCGCTCGAGCGTCCCTCCCGCCTCGACGACCTTCGCGTACTCGTGGCCCTGGAGGAGCTTGTCGAGGCGCTCGACCTTCGGTCGGGTGGTCGCGAGATCGACCCGGAGCACTTCGGCCTGCGCCATCGCCTCCCGGACGCGGCGGACGACACGCTCGGCCTGCTCGACGAACCCGCGCGTGGAGATCAGCGCCGCCCGGGCCTCGTCGAGCAGCGCGGCCGCCCCCGCCGGGATCGGCTGGGCGATCCGGCGACGGGCCTCCGCGACGGTCGCGACGATCGGCTCGACCGGGACCCCGACCGACCGGGCGAGGTCGAGCTCGCGCTCGACCAGCCGCAGGTGTTCGTCGAAATGCGGCTTCAGGAGCGCGGCGAGCTCGTCGCGGACGAGCTCGACCCCGGTCCGGGTCGCCTCCCCGGGGGCGGTCGCGAGCTCGGTGGTGAGCTTCTCCAGCCGGGCGGCGTACGCCTCCATCGGGACGTCCAGGCGTCGGCCCTCCTCCAGCAGCTGGCCGATCTCGCCGAGCTGGCGCTCGCTCGCGATCCTCGCGTCCTCCGCCCCGGCCCGGCCCTCGACCTCCTCGACCGCCTTGAGGGCGCGGTCGAAGTCGAGCGCCCGGAACGCCTCCCGGGCGTCGCGCAGGGGCGCGACGAACGAGCTCAGGTCCCCCCCGTCGGTCCGGAGCCGCGCCAAGAGCTCGTCGGTGCGGGCGAACCGTTCGAGGACCTTCTGGGCCGCCGCCCGGCTCGCGCTGGCGCGCGCCTCGAGGCGGCTCGCGATCTGGTACGATTCGAGGAACTTGCCGTCCTTCGACGCCCCCTGCGCCCGGTCGAGCTCCTGCCGGAGCGGGGCGAGGTCGAGCCCCATCGTGTCGAGCTCGACCAGCGCGAGCTTGGCGTGCGAGATCGCCTCCTCGCTGCGGACCAGCTGTTGCTGGTGGGCCCGGGTCTTGAGCTCCTGGGAGGCGCGCGACGCCTTGACGAAGTCGCCCAGGTTGAAGATCTGCTGGACCTCGTCGATCTGGCGCTGGATCTCGTCGCCAGCGCCGCCCATCGATTCGAGGACCCGCACCTCCGCCTCGAGCCCCTCGACGAGCGCGGAGGCCCGGGCCGCGAACACCGCGGAGAACTCGCGTTCGGCCCGGCGCAGGCTCTCGATCGCGCGCGGGAGGTCCTGCCGGACCCGGAGCGTCACGTCGGCGTCGGCGAGGAGCCGACGCACCGGGGCGGTGAGCTCCTCGTCCGGGATGTCCCGGAACCCCTGGTCGATCTCCTCGACGCGGCGGGCGACGAACGGCGCCGCCGCGGTCCGGAGGGCGACATCGACGCGGGCGATCGTCTCCGCGGCCCCGGAGAGCTCGCCGCGGTCGAGCAGCTCCCGGGCCTGGGCGAGCCCCGCCTCGACGTCGCTGGGCAGGAACCCCCGCGTCCGCGCGAACTCCCGCACCCGGTCGAGGGCGGTCCACCGGTCGAGGAAGTAGGCGAGCGCCTCCTTGCCGAGGCCCCGGACCGCCTCCGCGAGCGCCTGGCGCGCGGGCTCGATCTCGACACGATCGATCCGGGTCCGGATCCGGGCGAGCGCGGTCTCGTACGACGCGGCGGGGAACCCCGCGTCGCGGAACCTGGCGATCATCTCCTCGAGGCTCGCGAGCTCGTCGCGCACGGCGTCGACGTCCTCGGTGAGCCGTCGGACCTTGTCGAGCGCCTCCTGGCTCGCGGCGAGCGCCTCGGAGTAGATCTTGAGACGGAGCGCCTCCCGGGCCCGGTTCATCGCCCCGAACACCTCGGTCGGGTCGCGGCCCAGTCGCCGGGCACCGGCGAGGCGGGGACGGACCTCGTCCAGGAGCCCCGCGACGACCGCGACGATCGGCTCCTCGGCGCTCCCCCGGGCCTGGGCGAGCAACGGGCCGATCTCCGCGGGCGGGATGCCGGGGAGCCGGGCGAGCGTCGCCTCGACCTCCCGGCGAGGGCCCGAAGCGTCGATCCCGAAATCGGCGAGGCCGTCGAGCGATCCGCGGAGCGACTCGAGCGCCTGGACCCCGCGCTCCCGGACGATCTCGCCGAGATCGCGCTCGGCCTCCTGGATCTTCGCGACCGACTCCGGCCACCGGCCCACCGTCGCCTCCTGGTCGTCGGCGAGCGCCGCGTCGAGCGCCCGCGTGGGGGCGCCGAGCTCCTCCGCGGTCAGCTTCAAGCGTCCGGCGGAGTCGCGGAACGAGCGTCGCCGCTCGATCGCCTCGGGGAGGCCGGTGACGATCTCGCGCTGGATCGCCTCGATCGCCTCGGCGGGCCGCTGCTCCCGGGCCGCCGCTTCGACGTCGGGCAGGCGGCGCTCGAACTCGTGGAGCCGGG
>JASHQF010000150.1 GCA_030037695.1 Thermoplasmata archaeon | reverse complement strand
TCTCGGGGGGTCTGCGCCCCCGCGTCCGGACCGCGACTAGTCGGCGGCGGCGAGGACCCGCTCGAGCGTCGCGCGGGCGGCGCGACGGAAGTCGTCAAGCGATCCCTCGTTGACGATCATCCCGTCGGCGAGCGTGAAGGCGTTGCCGATCCCCCACTTGAGCTCCCGCCGGTCCCGGTCGTAGAACTCCTGGAGGTTGCCGCCGTCGTCGGTGCGGCTCCGGCTCGCCATCCGATCGTAGCGGGTGTCGGGCGACGCGTAGATCGCGAGCAGGAAGAGATCGCCGAAATGGTGGCGGAACACCGTCACCTCGCTGTCGGAGCGGCAGCCGTCGACCAGCGTGCGCGTCTCGGTGAGCTTCGGCACCGCCCGCTGCGCCCAGACGCCCGGGCCGTGCTTGTCCCGCTCCTCGGTCGCGACCCGCGCGACGTTGGCGTTCGTGACCGCGAGGCCCCGCCGGCGCGTCTCGTCGCGGACGAGGTCCCCCATCTTGAGGACGGCGAGCCCCATCGACCGGGCGACGCCGATCAGCTCGTCCTTGCCGGAGCCCGGCATCCCGACGGTGACGACGAGCTTCATGGCGGCCGGACCGGTCCCCCAGCGGCGCTCGCCGGGGGCGGTGCGCCGGCCGGGGCCGCGGGCGCCGCGTCCTGCTCGGCTACGAGCTGGAGACGGTCGGCGCGCTGTCGGTACGCCGCCGCCTCCTGCTCCGCGAGATGGGCCGCCTCCTGGTAGCGGTCGACCTTGACCTTCAGCTCCTGGGTCTTCTGGGTCTTCACCGCGGCCCGGAGCTCGAGGGCCCGGGCCCGATGCTGGCGGTCGACGACCTTCTGCTGGAGCTTGCGCATCCGATAGTGCAGGCTGGTGACGTCCGAGGTGATCCCGCCCCCGGCGTGCCGCGCCGTCGCCGTAGCGATGTCGCGCTCGTGCTGCCTCATTTCCTGCTCGATCGCGGGGATGTCGGCGAGGACCCGCTGGCCCTTCTCGCGGAGGACGGTCGCCTGGTGCCGGAGCTTCTCGATCTTCGTGTTGAGACGAGAGATACGCTGCTGCGCGCGTGCTGCCTCGCGATCGTGGCGCGCGGCGAGCTCCCGAAGCTTGGTGATGTCGCCGTACTGTTGGCCGAGGAACCGCGAGCGTCGGGCGGCCGCCCACGGGGAAGGGGGAGACGGCTCGGCGGGCCCTCCGCCCCCCGTCGCCATCGAGGAGAGCACGGGGGGCCCGAGATATATCGGTTCTCTCGGAACCCGCGCCGCGGGGTCAGGGAACGGCGGGCCGCGGCGGGCGGACGGCGGCCTCGAGCCGGGCCGGCAGCGCCTCGGCCGGGACCCGCTCCTGCGCTCGGGAGTCCCGGAGCCGCAGCGTCACCGTACCGTGCTCGGGCCCGTCGCCGACCGTGCCTCCGTCGACGGTGACGCAGAACGGGGTACCGGCCTCGTCCATCCTCGCGTAGCGCCGTCCGATCGAGCCCGCCTCGTCGTACCGCGCCGCGAGGCCGCGCCCGAGGAGCGTCGCGGTGAGCGCCTCGGCGAAGGCGCCGTGCTCCTTGCCGATCAGCGGGAGGACCCCGACCTCGATCGGGGCGAGGAACGCCGGGAGCTTCCAGACCGTGCGCTCCCCGTCGCGGGCGAGATGCAGGTCGGCGAGCGCCCAGACGTTCCGGTCGACGCCGAACGTCAGCTCGAGGACGTGGGGGACGAACGTCGCGCCGCCGGTCGGCGTCACGGCGAGCTCCCTCCCGGAGCCGGCGGCGTGTCGCGTGAGATCGTAGTCGCCGCGGTAGTGGACCGCCCCGACCTCGCGGAACCCTCCCAGGCTGTCGATCCGGGCCTCCGCATCGAACTGGATCCGGTTGTAGAACGCGCGCTCCTTCTCCGACTTCTCCAGGAACCGCAGGCGTTCCGCCGGATAGCCGAGCACGTCCCGCAGGAACCGGAACATCTGCGCGAGGTGGTAGACATAGAACTCCGGGATCCCCGCGGCGACGAGCTCGCTCGCCCGCCGCGTCTCGGCCTCCGTCGCGCCGGACTCCCGCGCGCTCGCGCGCAGGACGGGCAGGGGTTCGGCCGCGACCGTGGCGAACGGGACGGGGAACCCCGCCGGGTCGAAGAACACCTGCAGCTCCGCCTGGGTGAAGGCGCGCATCCGGAACAGGACCTGGCGCGGGGCGATCTCGTTGCGGTAGGCGCGGCCGATCACGCCGATCCCGAGGGGGAGCGCCCGGCGCCCGACGTCCCACATGCGGGCGAAGGCGAGGTAGCTCGCCTGGGCGGTCTCGGGCTGGAGGTAGGCCTTCTCGCCCCCCGCGACCCCGAGACCGACCCCGAGCATCATGTTGAACGCCCGCGGCAGCTTGAGGCTCGACGAGCCGCACGAGGGACACTTCGCGCCCGAGGTGCGTACGAGGGCGGCCACGTCGGACGCGGAGAGACCGTCGATCCCCTCCGGCCGGATCTTCTCGAGCAGCGTGTCCGCCCGGAAGGACGCCCCGCAGCTCTCGCACGTCACCTCGGTGTCGGTGAAGTTCTCGAGATGGCCGGAGGCGCGGACCGTCGCCTCTGGGAGGAACTCCGCCGGCTCGATCCGGTGGTAATCCGGGGAGAGCCCGAGGAACCAGGCGCTCCAGGCGTTCTCCACGTTCCGCTTGAGCGCGGCTCCCAGCGGCCCGTAGTCGTAGAGGCCCTGGAGGCCCCCGTAGATCTCGGCGGTCGGCCACAGCACGCCCCTCCGCCGGAGGAGCGCGTAGAGCTCGTCGATCTTCACCGGTCGCGGCCCCGGGCCCGGGCAGGGCTGCGAACGATAACGTGTTCGGTGGTCCGCGTGACGATCTGGTAGCTGGGGTCGTCCGGGGGAAGCCGTAGGATCAACGGGCGCGCCCGGCCCCCCTCGACGATCCTCGCCTCGCCCGGCCGGCCGAGCCAGGCCCACGGCGTGACCAGGGCCGCCCGGGCGAGGAACTCCGCGGAGACGGGGTTCCCGCGGAGCCGCGAGGAGGCGTAGGCGAACTCGAGCTCCCGCCAGACGGACGGCGACTGGAGCATGGCGTTGTCGGAGCCGAGGAGCACGCGCATCCCGAGCCGCTCCATCGTCCGCAAGTCCGGCTGTCGTCCGAACAGCGCGTTCGCCCTCGGGCAGACCGCGACCGGGACCCGAGCGTCCCTCACCGCCCGGAGGTCGTCGGGGGTGGCGCGGGCGAGGTGGACGAGGAGATCGGGCCGCGGGTCGAGGTACGTCTCCGGCAGTTCCCGTACCGCCTCGCTGGCGTGCAGCGCGTACGTTCGGCCGAGCGCCGCGCAGGCGCGGGCCACCTCGCGTCGGGTCTCCCGCGACTCTTCCCGCGCGCTGGAGAGCCCGATGCCGTCCGCCGCCCGGAGCAGGCGCGCAAGCTCGCCTCGGTCGATCGGTCGGACGAGCGGCCGACCGAGCGCGACGACCTCGATCGGCACGTCGCTGGCCGCCCGGCGCAGCGGCGCGATCCCCGCCAACCCTTCCTCGCGAAAATCGACGACCCCGGCGACCCCCTCCCGCGCGAGCCGTCGCAGCGCGCTCCGGATCGCCCGCACCTTGGCGGTGGGGGAGGCGCCCGCGAGGACGCGGTACTTGTAGCTCCCCGGGGCCGCGACGAGCTCGTCGACGGTCGAGCCGGGAGGCTCCCGGGTGGAGACCGCATCCCCGAGGTGCGTGTGGGCGTTGAGCGGAGGGGGGACGACGATCCCGCGGACCTTGGGGACGCGCCCGTGGGTGCTGTCGGTGCCGAGCGCCCCGGTCTCGACCACCCGACCCCGGTCGAGTCGGACGTAGGCCGCCCGCGGCCCGTCGGCGTCGAAGATCGCCCCCTCGACGAGCATCGGCGAGGGCGCGGACGCGCCGAACGCCTTAACGCCGTCCCGACCGCCGACGCGGCGTGGGGCGAGCCCGTCGCGCCTTCCGCCGTCGGACCACCGGGACGCCGTACAGCTCGACCCAGTTCCCGTCCGGGTCGAGAACGTACGCCTGCCAGCCGCCCGTCTTCTTCGGGTCGATACCGGTCGGCCGCGCGCCGCGGGCGACGATCCGTCGGTAGACCCGTGGGAGCTGCGGCTTCGGCACCGAGAAGCCGACGTGGTCCAGCCCCTCCCCCGGGAGGTACCGCGTGCCGTACCGCGAGCCCGGCGGGTACCAGTTCAGCTCCAGCAGCACGCCGCTCGTCGGGTCCCTGAGCCCGACCCAGACCCCGGCCCCCTGGTCCCGGAAGTCCCCACGCTTCACCTCACGCAGGCCGAAGAGCCCCGAGTAGAACCGCACCGAGCGCTCGAGGTCCCGTACCCGCAGCCCCACGTACTCCAGCTTCACCGGCCGCCCTCGGGCGTCCCACGCGCCCGGGCGGTTTAAGCGCGGACCCCCGACCACCCCGAACGCGCGGCCGAGGGCAGAACCGATATGGAGGAAGCGGGTCCCCGGACCGGAGATGGCACGAACGTCCCCTTGGCGCGAGGTCGTTCGCGACCTAGTGATCGCGGGCCACGTGAACGTCGATCGGTTCCTCTCGGTGGCGCGGTTCCCCGAGCACGACCGCACGGTCCCGGTCGTCGGGGGGCGCGTCGAGCTCGGCGGGACCGCTACGAACCAGGCGCTCGTGGCGGCCCGACTGGGCGTGAGGACCGGCCTGATCGCCCGGATCGGGGCCGGGTTCCCCGAGGAGTTCCGCCGGCGCCTGCGGCGGGCCTCGATCGATCTCCGTGGGGTCGCGCGTGTCCCCCACCGCGCGACGCCGACGTGCTACATCGTCGAGGACCGAAGCGGAGGACAGCGGACCCTGATCGACCAGGGCGCTATGGCGGAGGACCCGCGGGCCCGGCTCCCCGGGGCGTGGCTCGGGGAGTACGCCTGGCTTCACCTCACCACCGGCGATCCCGGCTTCCAGTTGCGCCTCGCCGCCCGGGCCCACGCTGCCGGTCTCCGGATCGCGGCGGACCCGGCGCAGGAGGTGTTCTACCGCTGGAGCGCGCGCGAGCTGCGCCGCCTCCTGGGGTGGAGCGAGATCCTCTTCGGGAACCGCGCGGAGCTCGATCACGCGGCGCGGCTCCTCGGCCGACGGGCCACGGACGAGCTGTTGGAGCTCGTCCCCCTCGTCGTGCGGACCGAGGGCGACGCTGGCGCGGTCGCCTACTCCCGGCAGGCGATCGAGAGGGCCCCGGCGGCGCGACCCCGTCGCGCCCGGTCGCTCGTCGGAGCGGGGGACGCGTTCCGGGGCGGGTTCTACGCGTCCTGGCTCGCCGGCGCTCCGCTGCGAGGTTGTCTCGTGGGTGGGAACCGGGCGGCCGCTCGGTGGATCGAGCGGGGGTCGTAGGAGGGCGGACCGTGGAGATGCACCTGTTCGGGCGGCTCCTCCCGGTCCCCGTCGCGCGTCGCCGCCTGCTGGACGCGGTCCGCCCGATCGACCGGACGGAGACGGTCCCCGTCACTGGGGCGTTCGGACGGGTCCCGCTGCGATCGGTCCGGGCCCCTCGCCCGGTCCCCGATTTTGCCCGGGCGATGTGGGACGGCTACGCCCTCCGGAGCCTCGACACCCGCGGCGCGACTCCGCGGTCGCCCGCCCAGCTCCGCGTGGTGGGCGAGGTGTTCGCCGAGCAGCGGTTCGCCCGCCGGCTCGCGCGGGGCGAGGCCGTCGCGATCGCGACCGGGGGCGCCGTGCCGCTCGGCGCCGATGCCGTCGCGATCTTCGAGGAGACCCGAGTCCGGGGGAGTGACCTCGAGGTCCCCGGACCGGTCGATCGCGGCGAGCGGATCTCGCCCCCGGGGGACGATTTTGCTCGCGGCGCCGTTCTCGCCCGAGCGGGCGTCCCCGTCACCGCGGTCGACCAGGGGGCCCTCGCCGCGTGCGGGTTCGCGCACCTGCGCGTCCGGGCCCGACCCCGCGTCGCCGTCCTGCCGAACGGGAACGAGCTGCT
>JASHQF010000149.1 GCA_030037695.1 Thermoplasmata archaeon | reverse complement strand
GCCCCGCGCGAGGCGGTCGAGGGGTACGGGACGTTCACCTTCCCGTACGGGCCGGTCTCCATGGGCGTCCCGGAGTCCGGGCGCTTTGACGTGGTGACGTACGGCGAGCGGATCCTGGAGCTCACGCCGCTCGGCGGGTACAAGGCCCGGCACGTGCTCTCCTCGCTCGCCGGCACGACCGTCGACGGAGCCGCGCTGCGCGTCGAGCGGACGGCGGGTCACGTCTCGGCCTCGCACGTAGCCGCGTTCCTGGCCGCGGTCGAGAGCGCCCGGGGCGCGGCGGTGGCGACCCCCGAGCTGTGGACCCGGGCGCTCGCCCAGGAACTCCAGCGGATCTACAACCACCTCCATCTCCTCGCCCGGATCGCGGAAGCGGCCTCGCAGAACGTCGGCGCCGCGCAGAGCCACGCGTTGGCGGAGGAGATGCTGCGCCTCCAGGGCCGGGTCTTCGGGCACCGTTGGCTGTTCGGGGCGCTCCTGCCCGGCGGCCCGCCGTCCCGGCTGGACCGCCCCGGGCGCCAGCGGCTCGCCGAGGACCTGGTGCGGCGGGGGCAGGAGTTCGAGGAGCTCTGGGAGCTGTTCCTGGACAGCCGAACGTTCATCGACCGGGTCCAGGGGACCTGCCCCGTGCCCCGGGACGTGGCGGTCCGCTGGGGGGCCGTGGGGCCCACGCTCCGGGCTTGCGGCGTCCCGTGGGACGACCGGCTGCGCGTCCCGACCCTCCCGTACACGGACCTGTTCCTCGCCCTGCCCGACGAGCGCGACGGCGACGCCCTCGCCCGCGTCCTGGTCCGGGTCCAGGAGATCCGGGCGAGCCTCCTCCTCGCCGAGCAGATGCTCGACCGTTGGCCAGCCGCGGGCGGGCCGCCCGAACCGGCCGGGGCCCCGGTCGGCCCCGGCCGGGGGCTCGGGCGCGTCGAGGCCCCGAGCGGGGACCTCGTCTACGACGTCGCGGTCGAGGGGGACCGCATCGCCTCGGCGTCGGTGCGGACCCCGAGCGACGCGAACTGGCCGGTCTTCGCCGCGGGGATGCGAGGCGCCGTGTTCACCGATTTCCATTTCGCGTTCGAGAGCTTCGGCCTCGCGTTCGCCGAAACGGACCGGTGAACCGATGCCGAGCTGGATCCAGCAGGCGGCGCGACGGGGGATCCTGACCTCGGAGTACCCCGGTCGTCCCGCGCGCGAGCCGGACGAGGTCCCCCTCACCGCTCGGGCGCCAGCGTTCCCCGGCCCCGGCCCGATCGGGTCCGCGGCGTTCGCGGCGTGCCCGGTCGAGGCGATCTCCCCGGCGGGGGTCGATCCGGGCCGGTGCATACGGTGCGCCCGTTGCACGACCGCCGGGTTCCGCTTCGCGGGCCCGGTCGAGGCCGCGTTCCGGCCTCGGGCCGGCGCCCCTCCCGCCCCGCTCGCGGGGCTCGGCCGCTCCCTCCACGTGTTCCTGGTCGACGCCGGTAGCTGCAACGCCTGCAATCTCGAGGTCCTTGCGCTCGCGAACCCGCTCTACGACGCGTCGCGACTCGGGATCTTCTTCACGAACTCCCCGCGCCACGCGGACGTCCTCGTCGTCGTCGGCGTTCCGACCGAGCCGATGGTCGCGCCGTTGACCGCCGCCTACGAGGCGATGCCGGCCCCCAAAGCCGTCGTCGGCGTCGGCGTCTGTCCGATCAGCGGCGGCGTGTTCCGGGGGAACACGGGCCTCCGGTCCTCGCTGGACGGGATCGTCCCCGTCGATCTCTACGTGCCCGGGTGCCCGCCGGCCCCGATCCAGATCCTCGACGCGCTCCTGACGATCGGGGGCCGGGCCCGAAGGGAGGGGTAGCGCTACGATCGACGCCTGGGGCGTGGGGCTCACGGTCGCCATCGCGCTGTTCTTCGGCGGAGCCGTCGCGGGGGCGTTCCGCCCTCGCGCGGGCTATCTCGTCGCCGCGGTCGCTTCGGCGCTGCTCCTCGTCGTCGCGATCGAGGCGATCGTGGGAGGCACGGTCCGGGGGGCCGCCTGGTCCGGGCCGCTCGGGGATCCGGAGTCGTTCCTCCTCGACCCCCTCGCGGGGTTCTTTGCGCTCGCCGCGTCGCTCGTCTGGCTCGTCACGTCGGTGTACTCGGCGACGTACGACCGCCGGACGTCGCCGCTGCTCGCGATCTGCTTCTCGCTGACGCTCGGATCGATCGCCGTGCTGGTGGCCTCCTCGAGCCTCCTGCTGTTCCTGATCGGGTGGGAGGCGATGACGATCGCGTCGTACGGGATGATCCTGCAGGCGCTCGGACGATCGAACCGGGTCTTCTCGGCGGCGTTCGTCTTCCTCGCGTTCGGCGAGGCGAGCACGCTGCTCGTGATCCTGGCGGTGGCGGGGCTGCGCGCGGCGACCGGGTCGTTCGCGGAGAGCCCGGCCGCGGTCCCGACCGAGGTGGCGACCCTCGTCTTCGTCGCCGCCCTGCTCGGCTTCGGCCTGAAGATGGGCGTCGCGCCGTTCCACATCAGCGAATGGCTGCCGATCGCGCACTCCTCGGCGCCGTCGAACGCCTCGGCGGTCCTGAGCTCGACCCTGACGCTCGCCGGGGCGTACGGCCTGTTCCGGGTCGTGAGCCTCCTCGGGTCGCCCCCCCTCTGGTGGGGGGCCGTGATGCTCGGCATCGGGGCGATCTCGGTGCTGTTGGGCGCCCTGTTCGCGGCCGTCAGCGAGCACACGAAGGGCCTGCCGGCGTACAGCACGATCGAGAACAACGGTCTCATCCTCGTGGCGCTCGGGATCGCGCTCCTCGCCCGGGCGGAAGGGCTCACCGAGCTCTGCGTCTTCGCTCTGTTCGCGGCGTTCTTCCAGGCGCTCGCCCACGCGGTCGCGAAGACCGCGCTGTTCCTCTCGGCCGGTTGGATCGAGCATGCCACCGGCACCTTCGACCTCACCGCCGTCGGCGGCCGGGTCAAGCGGGCCGACCGGGCGGCGTTCGCGGGGGCGCTCGCCGCCACGCTCAGCCTCGCGGCGGCGCCGCCGCTCGCCGGCTTCGTGAGCGAGTGGATGGTGCTCGAATCGCTGTTCCAGTCCTACCAGTTCGTCCCGGCGTGGGTCCAGTTCCTCGGTCTGATCGCCGGCGCCGCGGTCGCCCTCGGGGCGGGATTGATCGTGATCGCCATGGTGAAGTTCCTCGGCTTCGGGCTGCTCTGGAACCCGTCCGTCGCCGGCCGCCCGCCCGAGGCCCGGGGTCTGGCGGGCCCGATCGGGGCGTCCGGGGCGGTCGTGCTGGGCCTCGGCGTGGGCGCGCCGTGGGTGCTCCGGTTCCTCGCGCCGGCCGTCTCGGGATTCGCCGGCTTCACGGCCGCCGCGCCGGTCGGAGGGCTCCTCAGCGTCCCCGACGGCTGGTCGATCCTCTCCGGGTCGCCGTTCGGGGTCCTCTCCCCCCCCATGTTGCCGATCACCCTAGCCGTGGGAGCCTCGGTCGCCCTCGGCTACTACGTCCTCGGCCGGCCGCCGGCCCCGGGGCGGCGACGCGCGCCGGCCTGGATGGCCGGCAGTCCCCCCGGTCGCGCCGGCGAGGTCTACACGTCGTTCGGGTACAGCACGGGGCTCCGCCTGATGATGGCGTCGGTCCTCGGAACGCGGGAGCTCCGCTCCGGGGCCGGGGAGGGCAGCGAGGCCGCCCTCGCGACGCCGGTACCGTACAGCGTCGACCTCGAGGTGCTCGACGTGTTCAAACTGTTCTACGACGACCTGGTCCGCGGCGGTGCGGCGATCGCCGAGGCGCTGAAGGGGTCGATCATGACCGGCCGGCTCGGCCGGTACCTCGCCTACATCCTCGTCGCCCTGCTGGCGGTCGTCGTCTACGTGGCCGCCACGAAGGGCTGAACGCGCGGGCCGGACCTCGCCCCCCCCACCGCCCCGGGGGTGCTGCGCGGCACGAGCCGGTCCGCGCCGCGGCGGCGGCCCGTTCAGGGCACGACCGTGACCGGCACCCGGGCGTCGGCGACGAGGCGCGAGGAGACCGACCCGAGCAACACGCGGGCCGCGCTGCC
>JASHQF010000148.1 GCA_030037695.1 Thermoplasmata archaeon | reverse complement strand
GCCGTCTCCGCGCTCAACCCGCCGAGCGGGACGATCCCGAAGACCCTCTGGTTCCTCTCCCATTACAGCGCCTCCCAGTTAGCGGGCGGAGGGTGGGAGCAGATCCTGCTCCGGGCCCCGAACCCGGTCGTCGCCCTCGTCGGCACGGCCGTGATCTTCTTCCTCGTCGCCTGGACGGAATCGACCCGGATCGAGCTCCCGCTCTCCCACGCCGAGGCGCGGGGCGCGCGCGGCCGGTACCCGCTGCGTCTGATCTACGCGTCGAACATCCCGGTGATCCTGATGTCGGCGCTCCTCGCCAACGTCTCGATGATCACGATCTTCCTCTGGTCGAACCCGACCCTCTCGCACTTCCCGGTGTTCGGCCACCAGTGGTGGGTCGGGATGTACCCGACGGCGAGCTACGCCCAGGCGAACAACCTGAGCCAGACCCAGCCGCTCACGGGCGCCGCCTACTACCTCTCCACGGTGAACGGTCTCGAATCCTGGCTCCTGCCGCTGATCAACTTCCACCAGTACTCGGCGTTCCTGTTCGGCCACACCTGGTGGCAGGGCCTCGTCCACGTCGCCGTCTACTTCGGCACGATGGTCGGCGGCTCGATCCTGTTCGCCAAGTTCTGGATCCAGACGACGAACATGGGCCCCGAGGCGGTCGCGCGGCAGATCGAGGCGACAGGGATGCAGATCCCCGGCTTCCGTAGGGAACCGAGGGTGCTGCGTAGAGTGCTCGAACGGTACATCCCCGTGATCACCGTGATCTCGGGCGCGTCGGTCGGCGCCCTCGCCGCCGGCGCGGACCTGATCGGGACCCTCGGCAACGCGAGCGGCACGGGGGTGCTGCTCATGGTCGGGATCATCATCAACCTGTACGAGGCGATGGGCCGCGAGCAGCTGATGGAGATGAACCCGCTCCTGCGCCGGTTCCTGGGCGGCGAGACCTAGCGTGCCCGACGACGAGCCGCTCGCCTCCGAGCCGGAGCCCGACGCCCCGCTCCCGACGGCCACGCCGGCGACGCCCGCGGTCGCGGAAGGCGACGACGAGGAGGACGACGACGAGGACGAGCCCTCCCCCGAACCCCGCCCGCGTCCGCCCGCTCCGACGTTCAAGGTCTCGACGTTCCTCTACCTGTTCATGGGGATGCTCGGGATCTGGATGCTGTTCGAGGCGTCCGCCCGCAACCAGATCGCGGGGCTCCTCGGGGTCAGCGCCGCCCGCAGCGGGCCGCTCTACACGGCGATCGGGTTCGGCTCGAGCTACCTCCTCCTCACGATGGCGCTCGCCGCGGTCCTCGAGATGCTGTTCACCGCGCTCGCCTACAACTTCACGACCGACTGGATCAAGGCGGCGAAGGTCCAGAGCTGGAGCTCGGCGTTCCGCAAGGTCCAGATGGCGGCGATCCGTTCCGGGAAGAAGGACCGGATCGATGCCCTGAAGCCCCACCAGGAGAAGCTGGCGCGCCTCTCGGGCGAGGTGACGATCGCCCAGTTCAAGGGGATGGCGATCACCTACTTCCTCCTCATCCTGATCTACACCTGGGTCGGCCTCGTCATCGCGAACGCGCCGATCGGCGCCCAGACGATCCAGCTCGTCGGAGCCCACATCGACCTCATGGGCTACGTGATCCGGTACGGGACCGGCGGGATCCCCTGGTGGTTCCTCATCTTCAGCGTCTACACGATCCCGTCGTCGATGGTATTCCGGCGGGTCCTGAAGCACCTGTGGCTCCGGCGCTACGTCGAGGAGCACCCGGTCCAGCCCGGTCCCTCCCCGCTGGGGGCGGCCGGGGGACCGGCGTGATCCGTCGCGCGATCGCCCTCGGCGGCCCCCCGGGGAGCGGGACGACCACCGCCGGGCGCCTCGTCGCCCGGACCCTCGATCTCGAGTACCGATCGGCGGGTGAGGAGTTCCGGGCCGAGGCGCAGCGGCGCGGCCTGACGCTCGAGGCGTTCGGCGCGCTCGCCGCGAACGACCCCGAGATCGACCGGGCCCTGGACCGCTCGATGCGGGCGCTCGCCACCCCGGGCCGGCTCCTGGAGGGGCGGATCCAGGGGGCCCTGCTCCGCCGGGCCGGGGTCCCCTGCCACTGGATCGCCGTCACGGCGAGCGAGGCGGAGCGGGCGCGCCGGGTCGCGGAGCGGGACGGCCTCGACGTCGGCCGCGCCCGGGAAGGGCTCCGCGCGCGGGAGGCGCTCGAGCGCGACCGGTACCAACGGTACTACGGCCTCGATCTCGCCCTCGAGCGGGCCGACCTGCTCGTCGACTCGACGACCCGAACCGCGGCCGCGGTCGCCGAGGCGATCGTCCGCTTCGTCCGGGAGCGGGAGGCGCGGTCGGACGGGTGACGGCCGATCCGGTCGCCGAGCGCCTCGCGGCGGGGGCGTTCCTGCTCGTCGATAAGCCGCGCGGTCCGTCCTCGCACCAGGTGACGGCCTGGGCGCGGGACCTCCTCGGGGTCCCGACGGCCGGCCACGCCGGCACCCTCGACCCGAACGTCTCGGGCGTCCTCTGGATCGGCGTCGGCCCGGCGCTCAAGCTCCTCCCGCTCGTCCTCGAGCTGCCCAAGCGGTACGTCGGGGTGGTGACGTTCCACGGACCGGTCGAGCCCCGGGCGCTGGCCGAGCTGCTCGAGGAGTTCACCGGGCCGATCTACCAGACCCCACCCGTCCGCTCCGCCGTGAAGCGGGAGCGCCGGGTGCGCACGATCCACCGGCTCCGCCTCCTCGAGCGGGACGGCCCCCGGGCCGTGCTCGACGTCGTCTGCGAGTCGGGCACGTACATCCGGACCCTCGCCGTGGACCTCGGCGAGGCGCTCGGCGTCGGCGCGCATCTCGAGGAGCTTAGACGCCTGGCGACCGGCCCGTTCGACGAGCGGGCCGCCGTGCCGCTCACCGGGCTCGCCGACGCCCGGGCGGCCTGGCGAGCGGGGACTCCCGGACCGCTCCTCGACCTCCTCCACCCCCTGGCCGAGGTGCTCGACGAGTTCCCGACGATCGTCGTGAAGGACGCGGCGGCCGCTGCGGTCGCGCACGGGGCGGGGCTCGCCGCGGCGGGGATCGTCTCGACGTCCCGGCCGTTCGCGCGGGCCGCCCGGGTCGTGCTGCGCGACCGGGCCGGGGAGCTCGTCGCGACCGGCCTCGCGCGGTACGGCTCGGAGGAGATCGGCGGGATCCGTCACGGCTGGGTCGTCGATTCGACGCGGGTCTTTGCCGAGCCGAGCCGCTACCCCGCGCTCTGGCAGCGACCTAGGTCGGAGCGGCGAGGGCCCGACCCGGTCCCCCCGCCCTGACGACCGGGCGCCCCCGCCGGGGGAAGGCAGGGTTATCTTGCGGCCCGGTCCGCGCCCCCCGTGGCAGCTCCGCCCCGCTCGGTTCGCGGTCCGGGGCGCCTGTTCCCCTCGCTCGGACGCTGGGTGACCCGGCATCCCCTCGTCCCGATCGTGGTCTGGGTCGTCCTGCTGCTGGTTGCCGTGCCGTTCCTGGCTCGGCTCGGGTCCGTGACGACGAACTCCACCAACACCCTCCCGTCGAACGCTCCGAGCGCGCTCGCGGACGCCAAGTTCGCCGAGCTGTTCCCGAACAGCTCGAGCCCTTCGTCCACGACCCTCCTGTTCTACGGTTCGGGCGTGTCGGGCGCCGTCGGCCAGGGGCTGGTCGAGAACGTCACGGCGGCGATCGACGCCGATCGGTCGCTCCGGGACGTCCGCTCCGTCGCGAGCGTGTACACCGCCTTCGCGGCGTACCTTGCCGGCCAGACCGAGCTGGCGGGGACGTCGATCACGGAGGCCGAGGGGGCGAGCCCGTCGGTGACGAGCGGCGTCAACGCCTCGGCCCTGCTCCTGTGGCATCCGGTCGCCCTGTTCCTGGCGGACTGGGAGGCCCTCACCCACAACGCGACCGGAGGGAGCGCCTACCTCTCGGACTACCCCGCGTTCAGCCAGACGAACACCGCCCTCTCGAACTCGACCGAAGCGCAGGCGGTCCTCGCCGCGTTCTACAACGGCTCGGCTGGTGCCGGGCCGGGATTCAACGGTACGCCGGCCTGCGCGAACCGCTCCTCGCTCGCCGGCGCGATCGGGTGTGCCGACAACGTGACCCGGGCGAACGTCGGGCCGCTCCTCCCGTCGCTCGTGCCGACGATCGACCTCTCGACCGCCAACGCCACCCTCGCGGGGATGGGATCGTCCAACGCGTCGAGCTGGCCCGGGGTGCGGGGGGTCGCTTCGATCCTGATCGGGGGCTCCTCCGGCCTGCCCGCCCGCTGGCTCGACGACGTCTGGACGGAGTTTCCGGTCGGAGCGCTCACGCCGTCGCTCGCCGCGGCGTTCGCGACGGGGGCGGTGGCGAACGCCACCCTCGCGACCGAGCCGCTCCCCGTCCCCTCGGCGATCCTCGGAGCGTTCGTCGATCCGGCGAGCACCGCGACGCTCGTCCAGGTGACGTTCGCCGTGACCGACACGGCCACGGATGCGAGCGGGGGCAACATCGTCGATACGGACCTGGCCGATCTGGACGGTCTCGTCCCGGGGATCGTCCGATCCTCCGACCCGTCCGGCGCGATCGCCTACGTCCAGACCGGGCCCGCCGCGCTCGACGAGCTCACCCAGCAGACGGTGAGCGCGTCGCTCGAGCTCGTGCTCCCGCTCACCGTCGGGCTCCTGCTCGGCATCTCGATGCTCTACTTCCGGTCCCCGGTCACCCCCCTCGTCACGTTCGCGGGCCTCGGGATCGCGCTCGTCCTGGGGCTCGGGGGCACCGTGCTCCTCGGCACCCTCGTCACGCACGTCGACTCGACGAGCCTCACCCTCGAAGAGGTGTTCGTCCTCGGCGTCGGCACCGACTACTCGATCTTCCTCGCGGCGCGCTACCGGGAGGAGCTCGGGCGGGGGCGGAGCTCCGAGGAGGCCGTCATCGCCTCCGTCACCTGGGCCGGCCAGTCGGTCGCCACGAGCGGGTCCACGGCGATCCTGGTGACGATCGCCCTCACGTTCAGCGGGGTCGCGCTCCTGTCCCAGTGGGGGATGGTCCTGTCCCTGGCGATCCTGATCACGATGCTCCTGTCCCTCACGTTCATCCCCGCGTGCCTCACCCTCGTCGGGCCGAGGATCTTCTGGCCGTCGGCCGCGTCCCGTCGCACGAGCGGCGCGACGGGAGCGGGTCCCGCCGTGCCCGCGCGTCGGACGTACTTCGAGCGGGCGGCGCACCGGACCGCGGCCCGGCCGGTCGCGATCGTGACGCTCCTCCTCCTCGTCTCGGTACCGCTCGTCGCGGTCGCCCTCACCGCGCCGGTGTCGTACAACTTCTACGATCAGCTCCCGGCGGGTCATCCGGCGACGATCGGCCTCGCCCGGCTCGGCGAGGAGTTCGGCGCGGGGTTCGCGGTCCCGTCGTTCGCCCTCGTGACGTTCGCCTCGCCCCTGGTCGTCGGCAACGTCTCGAACGCGACGGAGTTCGGCGACCTCAACGGCCTCACCACGCTGGCGAACCATACCGGGGGGATCGCCTCGGTCGGATCGCCGATCGGCGCGGGGGCGCCGGACCTCGCGGAGTGGCTCGCGCTGCCGTCGCTGCCGTCCGCGGTACGGGCGTCGCTCCTCGGCCTCCTGTCGGGGTACGTCGGCACCGACGGCCGCACGGTCGTGATCACGCTCGTCCCGGCCTCGGCGGGCCTCTCCGACGCCGCGGTCGCCGCCGTCGGTTCGGTCGAGAGCTCCTTCGCCCGGTACGCCGCGAGCGCGCCCGGTATCGCCGGCCTCGCCTACGGCGGGGGGGCGCCGTCGATCCGGGACCTCGCCGAGGAGACGAACGCCGCCACCGACGCGATGGTCCTCGCCGTGACGATCGGGCTCGTCACGGTCCTCCTGGTCGTCCTCCGCTCGTGGATCGTCGCCCTGATGGCGGTCGGCACGATCGGGCTGTCGATCAGCTGGGCGTGGGCGCTCACCGACCTCGTCTTCCAGCAGCTCGCCGGCCTCCCCGTCTTCTTCTACGTACGGACGATCCTGTTCCTGCTCGTCCTGGGCTTGGGGATCGACTACAACATCTTCCTGCTCACTCGGGTCCGAGAGGAGCGGGTCCGGGGTCGTTCGGCGGGCGAGGCGGTCCGGGAGGCGCTCGGCCGGACCGGGGGGATCATCACGGCCGCGGCGGTGATCCTGGCGAGCGCCTTCGGAGCGCTCCTTGTCGCCGAGTTCACGCTGATCCGGGCGATCGGCTTCTCGGTGGCGGTGGCGGTCGTGCTCGACGCGATGGTCGTCCGGACCTACCTCGTCCCCGCCGCCCTCCAGGCGCTCGGCGAGCGGGTCTGGAACGGCGGCGGACGACGGCGCTCGCCCGATCGGGCGGGGGAGGCTCCCCCCGGCCCTACGCCGTAAGGAACCGCGCCTGGGCGCGCGCCACGTGCGGCTCGGGCGCCGCCCCGTCGACGACCTCGGCGACCGCCCCGGAGCGATCGATGAGGAACGTCACGCGGCGGGCGACCCCGCGGGGATTGAGGACCCCGTAGCTCGTGGCGACCGCCTTCGTGCGATCGGCGATGAGGGGGAACCTCAGGCCGTACTTGTCCGCGAACGCCCGCTGGGCCGGACAGTCGTCGACGCTCACCCCGACGATCTTGACCCCTTGGCGTTCGAATTCGGGGAGGTGCTCCTGGAACCCCTTCGATTCCCGGGTGCACCCCGGGGTGTCCGCTTGCGGATAGAAGTACAGGACGACGGGCGAGCCCCGGAGCGACGAGAGCCGGAACGGGTGTCCGTCCTGGTCGGGGGCCTCGAAATCGGGGGCGGGTGCGCCGGTCGCGATCATCGGCAGGGCCGAGCGCGGGTCGGTATTTGACCTCGGGTGGCGCTACCCGGCCGCGACGGTGACGAGGGTCTCGGTCGCCTTGATGCCCGGGATCCGCCGGATCTTGTGCACCACGACATCGAGCGCCTGGTTGATCTGCGGCGCCTCGACCTTCACGATGAGATCGAACGGCCCGGTCACCGCCTGGACCTCGGCGACGCCGGGGACGGCCCGGATCCTGCGCAGGACGTCGTCGAGCTTGCCGACGTCCGTCTCGACGAGGAGGTAGAGGGTCTCCATCGGGGTGCGGCGACCCGACCGTCGGTCCGCTTTTCAGCTTGGCGACCGTGACGATCGCCCGCCCGCCGCCCGAAAGGTTATCCCCGCCGTGCTCCCGAACGCGAGGGATGGACCTCGAGCTGCCGGATACGTTGGCGGGAGCGAGCCGGGCCGTCCGACCGGCCCGCCCGGGGCCGATCGCGCTCTACGTCTGCGGCCCGACGGTCTATGACGGGGCGCACGTCGGCCACGCCCGGACCTACCTGCACTTCGACGTCGCCCGCAGGTTCCTCGAGGCGGAGGGTCGCCGCGTCCGTCACGTGATGAACATCACCGACGTGGAGGACAAGATCGACCGCCGCGCGGCCGCCCTGGGCACCACCTGGCGCGCCCTCGCCCGGCGGGTCGAGCGCGGTTTCCTCGCGGACCTCACCGCGCTCGGGATCGAGCCCCCGGCCGCCGCCCCGAGGGCGAGCGAGTTCGTCCCCGAGATCGTGGCGGCCGCGCGCGCGCTCGAACGGACGGGCCGGGTCCGTCGGACCGACGAGGGGTGGATGTACGAGGCCCCGAGCCGCCCGCGCAGCGCGAACTTCCTCACGGGCGCAGAGCTCGCGCGCCATGCGGTGCTCGAGGACGGCCGCGCGCCGGGCCCCGGGCTCGAGGGCGGCCGGTCGTTCCTGGTGTGGAAGACCCAGCGACGCCCGCTCCCGTCGTGGCCGAGCCCGTGGGGACCCGGCGTGCCGGGCTGGCACCTCGAATGCTTCGCGATGGCGCGCCGCCTCCTGCGCGTCCCGGTCGACCTGCACGGCGGCGGCCCGGATCTCGTCTACCCCCACCATTTCGCGGAGAACGAGATCGCGCTCGCCCTCGAGGGCACCCCGTTCTCGCGCACGTTCCTCCACCCCGGGTTCGTGCTGCAGGACGGGGCGAAGATGGCAAAGTCGACCGGACGGCTGGTGCCGCTGAGGTCCGTCCTCGACGAGGTCGGACCGGGGGCGCTCCGCTGGTATCTCTTGGGACGACCGCCGCTCGACCGTTTCGATTGGGACCCGAGGGCGCTTGCCCGTGCGGCGGGGGAGTTCGCAACGCTCACCGAACGGATCGCCGCCTGGCTCCGGCCGGGGGCCGCGGGCCGACTCGGCCTCCGGGCGGTCCTCGAGCTCGAGGAGGGCTGCCGCCGGGACATCGGGCGGGGCCTGCGGATCGACGCCGCCCTCGGCCGGCTGCGTCGGTTCTCCGAAGCCCTGGGACGGGACCCGGCGGGGCGGGCCCCTCGGGGCGAGGCGCGGCGCGCAGCCGCGGTCGTTCGGCGGATCGCGGCCCGAACGGGGCTTCCGCTCGTCTAGGCCGGATCGCGCTCGAGCGCGATGCTGAGCCCGTTCCCGCCGCCCATGCACAGGGTGGCGAGGCCGAGCCGTCCCCGGGCGCGGGCGAGCTCGTGGAGGAGCGTGACGACGATCCGCGCCCCGCTCGCGCCGATGGGGTGGCCGAGGGCGATCGCCCCGCCGTGGACGTTGAACCGGTCGTCGGCGAAGCCGAACGCCCGTTGGACCGCGATCGAAGCGGAGGCGTACGCCTCGTTGTGCTCGACCCGAGCGAAGTCGCCCGGGGCGAGCCCGGTGCGCTCCAGATGGCGACGCACGGTCGGGATCGGCGACTCCATCACGTCGCTCGGGGCAACGCCGCTCTCCGCCCAGGAGTGGATCCAGGCGAGGGGCCTCGCCCCGCGCCGGGCGACCTCCGCCTCGCTCGCGAGCACGAGCGCGGCGGCCCCGTCCGAGAGCTTGGAGGAGTTCCCCGCCGTGAGCACTCCGTCGGGGGCGAAGACGGGCGGGAGGCGCGCCAGCTTCTCGAGCGTCGTGTCGGCGCGCGGGCCTTCGTCGTGCTCGAGCGGGACCCGCTCGCGCGTGAGCTCGGCCGGGACCGGCACCGTCTCGCCCCGGAAGACACCGTCCGCGGTCGCCGCCGAGGCCCTGAGGTGGCTCTGCAGGCCGAACCGGTCGACCTCCTCGCGGGCGAGCCCCAGCTTGCGGGCGATCCGCTCGCCCGTGAGGCCCATGATCTCGTGCTCGCCGTAGGCGTCGATCAGCGAATCCCGCTGCATCGCGTCGTCGAGCGTGTGCGGCCCCGGGGGGTTGCCCCAGCGGAGCCCGCTCGGGAGCAGGTACGGCGCCCCCGACATCGACTCCATCCCACCGACCAGGAGCCGGTCGAACTCCCCGGATCGGATCTGGGCCGCCCCGAGCAGGATCGACTTGAGGCCGGAGCCGCAGACCATGTTGATCGTGGCGGCCCCGACGTCGTCGGGGATGCCCGCGCCGCGCAGCACCTGGCGGGCCGGGTTCTGGCCGACGCCGGCCTGGATCCCCTCCCCGAACAGGACCTCCTCGATCTCTCGGGGGGCCAGCCCCGCGCGTTCGATCGCCGCGATCGACGCGATCCGGCCGAGCGTCGGCGCCGGCACGCTCCGCAGCGCCCCCCCGTACCGACCGATCGGGGTGCGCACCGCCGAGAGGACAGCGACCCTCGGTCGGGAGGAGGGCGGCATGGACCGCGGGGGACCCGGCCTCGCCTTATGAGGTCGACTGGCGCGCGCGGCGCCGGAGGACGGCGCGGCCGCGCCCTCAGTCCTCTTCGACCCGCGGGGCGAGGAGGTAGCGACCCTCGCCGCGCCCGGAGCCCATCGCGAACTCGATCTTGAGCGGGTACTCGTTGCCGACGTGCAGCGTCGTCTCCTCCGAGGAGATCGACTTCACCATCGCCGAGAAGAAATCGAGGGGGTACATGCTCTTCACCGACTCCTTCACGTCGAGCTTCGGGAGCGTGTCCTTCGGGATCCTGAGGTCGAGCCGGTCGGTGTCCCCTTCCGAGTGCATGGTGAACGCGTCCGGTTCGAGGGTCAGCGTCACATGGTCGGTGAAGCTCTCGCTCCCCCGGATCCCCTGGCGCATGTCTTCCGTCTTCACGGTGACGCTCGCCGGCGGGCTCACGTTCGGCACCTTGGGGTCCGTGATCCCCGCCGGGTCGACGATCGCCATCTGACGGGTCACGCGGCCCACCGAGGCGACGAGCCGGTTCTTCCCGTCGTACTGGATGTCGATGAGGTCGCCCGGCTTCGACAGCCGGAGCACCTCCTTGAGCTTCTCGACGTCGACGCCCACCTCGGTCGGCTCGCCCGTGAACTCCTCGAACGCCGCCTTCTGGAGCTTGAGCACGAGCATCGCGACGTGCGACGGGTCGACCGCCTTCGCCTCGAGGCCGTCCTTGGAGAGCCCGAGCTTCACTTCGCTCACGAGGGTGGAGACGACCTCGACGACCTCGCGGAGGGTCTCCATCTTGATGCGGAGTTTGAACATCGCGAGTCCTTCGCGCGGGAGAACGGTTCGCTCTAAAAAGGTTGCCACGGGCCCCGCCGGGAAAACGGTTTCCGCGGCGGCGCGTCGGGCGGGCTGTGACAGTGCTCGCCTACCTCGCGTCGATCGACGAGGCGTACGTGCGCGAGTTCCGGGCCCGGGTCGTCGCGCTGCCCCCCGGAGGCGTCGTGCTCGACCGGACGTACTTCTATCCGACGGGGGGCGGCCAGCCGAGCGATCTCGGGTCCCTTTCCGTGCCCGGCGGGAGCCGGATCGAGGTGACCGACGTGAGCAAATCGGGGGCCTCGGTCGTCCATCGCCTCCGCGGGCCGGCGGAGGCGCTCCGCGCCCTGCGGGCGGGGATCGAGGTCGACGGCGCGATCGACTGGGAGCGCCGGCATCGTCACATGCGGATGCACACCGGCCAGCATCTCCTGAGCGCGCGGATCTTCTCCCGGACGGGGATCCGTACCCGGCGGGCGTCGTTCTCGGGCACCCAGGCCGTGCTCGATCTGGAGCGTCCGTTCCCGGCGGAGCTGCTCGGAACGCTCCGAGCGGACCTCGAAGACGCGGCCGTTCGGCCCCGCGCGGTGACGATCCGTCAGGTGCCGCGCGCCGACTGGGACCGCCACCCGCTCTCGGCGCGCTCCGGTCTCGTCTCGCTCGCGCCCGGGATCGATCCCGTCCGGGTCATCGACATCGACGGGCTCGACCTCTGCCCGTGCGGCGGTACGCACCTCCGATCGACCGGCGAGATCGGCCCGGTCGAGCTCCGCGCGCCCACCGACCTTCCCGACGGCGGGGTGCGCCTCGCGTTCACCCTCGGGCCGCCCGGCCCGACCGCTCCGCCCGCGTGAGCCCGTAGACGAGGACGTCGTGCCACCGGGCGTGGTGGTAGAGCGCCGACCGGAGCGTCCCCTCCCGGCGGAACCCGATCGCCTCGAGGAGCCGGTACGACGCCGCGTTCTCCACGTCGCACGTCGCGCCGATCCGCTCGACCGGTCGCGTCCGGAACAGCTGGTCGACCAGCAGTTCCACGGCCTCGCGGCCGACGCCCTGGCCACGCGCCTCGCGGACGGCGACCAGGTACCAGACGTCGAGGAACTCGAGCACCGGGTGCGGCGCGTAGTAGCCGACGACCCCGACCAGGTCCCCTTCCACCCGACGCTCGATCGCCCAGCGGGGGGCGAGCGAGCGGTCGTCCCCGCTCTCCGTCTCGAACGACCGGGCGAACTCCTCGTCGGTCTCCGCGGCGAAGCGATCGTACGGCGCCACGAGCTCCGGATCGCGGTACCAGTCCGCGATCGTCGCCCGCTCGCCGGGCGCGACCGGACGGAGCCGAACGACCCGTCCCTCCAGGGTCACCATCGTCGGTCTACGAGGGGGGGGCGAGCCGCTCGGCCCCTCGGCGCCCGCCCCGTCCGCCGGGCGCGCCCGACGCCTCGCCGTCGTTGCCGGACCGTCGGGGCTCCTCGCCGCCGACCGTCTGGTACTCGAGCGCCTTGCGGTGGCCGGTCGGCGTGAGCGAGTAGACGTGCTTCGGTTCGGAATACCCGACCACGTACTGGGTCCGCTGGTAGATCATCCGCGCCATCTCGAGCGAGCGCAGCGCGCCCCGGAGCGCGAGCGGGTCCTCCTCGGCGAAGCGGCGGAGGATCCCGAACTCGGTCGTCCACTGGGACGCCTCGAACCGCACCTGCTGGCCGCGATGGTCGAGCAGGTGGAGCAGGAGGATCCGTTCGATGCGGGACATGTCCTGCGCAGCCATCGCCCTCCGGGGCGGCTAGGTGATCGTCGTGATCTCGTACCCGACGTCGAGACCCTTCAGTTGCTGGTGCATCTCGCCGATCAGCCGGAGCACGTCGGCGATGGCGGTCTTGTCCTTCCACTTGTAGACGAAGTCGTGCATCCCCATCGACTCCTCGAACCCGAGGGCGTGCATCGTCTCCAGGACCTTGAGGGGGCTCGCCCCCTCCGAATGGAACGTCATCCGAACGTACGTTCGCATGCCCGTGCGCGTACCGGCGAGGGTAGGAGGAGTTTAGGGGGTCGTTCGCATATATAGACTTGTGCGGGTGCGCGGCGGCGACCGATGACGAAACCGGCCGTCGACGGTCCGGCGGTCGTCACCGGTGGGGCCGGCGCCATCGGCTCGGTCCTCGTCGGCGCGCTCAGTGAGCGGGGCCGCCCGGTGCGGGTCCTCGACAACCTCTCCTCGGGACGGCGGGAGCAGCTGCCCCCCTCCCGGCCGGGCGGGGCGATCGAGCTCACGATCGCGGACCTCGCCCACCCCGCGAGCTGGTCGGAGCGATTCCGTGGGGCGAGCGAGCTCTGGCACCTCGCGGCGATCGCGGACGTCCGGCGCGGGGTCGCGGAGCCCCGCCTCGACCTCGAGAACGGGGTGCTCGCGACGTTCCACGTCCTCGAAGCGGCGCGCCGATGGGACGTCGGCCGGGTCGTCTTCTCCTCGTCGAGCGTCGTCTACGGCCGGGCCGCGGTCCAGCCCACGCCCGAGGAGTACGGTCCGCTCCTGCCGGAGTCGATCTACGGTGCGGCGAAGCTCGCCGCCGAGGGGCTCGTCTCCGCCTACGCCCGGTGCTACGGCCTGCGCGCCTGGCTGTTCCGGTTCGCCAACGTGATCGACGGCCGGATGAACCACGGGATCCTCCACGACCTGTTCGAGAAGCTGTCGCGCGACCCGGAGCGGCTCACCGTCCTCGGGGACGGGCGCCAGGCCAAGAGCTACCTCAGGACCGAGGATTGCGTGGGCGGGATGCTCCTCGCGACCGAGCGGGCGAACGCGCCGGTGAACCTCTTCAACCTCGGGGCGCGCGACCGGACCCCCGTGCGGGAGATCGCCGAGAAGGTCGTGGCGGCGCACGGGGGCCGGGCGCGGATCGAGTACAGCGGCGGGGAGATCGGCTGGGCGGGCGACGTCCCGCAGCAGCTGCTCGCGATCGACCGGATCGCGGCCCTCGGCTGGACGCCGAGCACGTCCAGCTCGGGCGCGATCGACCGGACGATCGCGGAGATGCTCGCGCGGCGGGCCGGTACCGGCGCCCCGCGCGGACCGTCCCCCGATACCGGGGCCCCGCCGCCCCGCTCCTCCCGTCGTCCGGCGGGCCGGGGCCGCTAGCGGGTCGCGGGCCGACCTCTCTCCTCGAAGCAAACGTTATCCAACGAGCCCTTTCCGCGGGGTCGATGACCTCACCGGGGACGGAAGGCCACGCCGTCACGAACGCGGGGGACCTCGTTCAGCTGGACTACGAGCTCTGGGCGGAGGCGGCCGGCAAGACCGAGCTCCTCGATACGACGCGCGAGGAGGTCGCCCAGGCGGCGGGCTACCCGCACCTCGAAGGGCACGTCTGGGGTCCCCGGCCGCACGAGATCGGCGGGGAGATGCTGCCCCGCGGGATCGAGACCGCGCTCGTGGGGGCTCCGATCGGCCGGGAGTTCGACAAGGAGTTCGCCCCGGCGGAGGCGTTCGGCGAGCGCGATCCGGACCTGATCGAGCTGTTCTCCCGGCACGAGATCCAGCGCCTGCCCGAGATGCGCCGCGAGGACGCGCATCTCGAGCTCGGCTCCGTGCTGACGATCGAGGGACGCCGGGGCCGCGTCGTCACGCTGACCGAGGCGCGGGTGCGCCTCGACTTCAACCCCCCGTTCGCGGGCCGCCGGGTCCGCGCGAAGTTCAAGATCGTGGAGAAGATCGAGGAGCCGGCCGACCAGGCCCGCGCCATCGTCGAGCTGCAGTACGGCCACGTGCGCGACTTCCATGTGGAGGTTCGCGACAAGGCGGTCTCGATCCGGATCTCGGAGCGAGCGAAGTTCGACCCCGCCTGGATCGTGGCGAAGGCCCGGGTCGTCGACCGCATCCGCCAGCGGCTCCACCCGGA
>JASHQF010000147.1 GCA_030037695.1 Thermoplasmata archaeon | reverse complement strand
ACGACGTTCCACCGCTCCGACGGCCCGGGCCGCCTCCTGTTCGTCGGCCTGGGCGCCGGGGCCCGGCTCTCCGCGGAGGCGGTCCGCCGCGCCGCGGCGGAGTCGGTCCGGGCGATCCGGGGCCGGGGGGCGCGCACGGTCGCGTTCCGGCTCGCGTCGTTCGTCTCGGGTAAGGTCGACGCCCCCACCGCCGCCCGGGCGCTCGCGGACGGGGCGGTCCTCGGCTCCTACGAGTTCACCCCGTACCGGCACGATGTGGAGGCCGGCGCGACGGAGGCGACGATCCACCTCGACCGGGAGCTGGCGCGGCGCGCCGCGACGATCGAGCGGGCGCTGAAGGAGCAGCTCGCGGTCCTCGACAGCGTGACCTGGGCGCGGGAGATCGCGAACCTCCCGGCCGACACCGCGACGCCGGAGCGGCTCGCGGCGGAGGCCCGCGCCCTCGCCAAGGAGGCGGGGCTCGGGGTCCGGGTCTTCGACGAGACGGAGCTCGCCAAGATGCGGTGCGGGGGGATCCTCGCGGTCGGCTCCGGTTCGTCGCACCCGCCGCGGATGATCGTCCTCGACTATCCGGGGTCCCGGCCGGGCAAGGGCCCGACGGTGGCGCTCGTCGGCAAGGGGATCACGTTCGACTCGGGCGGGATCTCGCTGAAGCCCGGCCCGCAGATGTCGTACATGAAGTTCGACAAGTCGGGCGCGGTCGCCGTCCTGGGGACGGTCCGGGCCGCGGCGGCGCTCCGGGTGCCGTTCCGCGTCGTCGGCATCCTCTGCTGCGCCGAGAACCTGCCGAGCGGGAGCTCCTACCGTCCGGGCGATCTCGTCCGCACGTTCAACGGGACGACGATCGAGGTGCTGAACACGGACGCCGAGGGGCGGGTCGTCCTCGCCGACGGCCTCGGCTACGCGGTGCAGGAGATCCGGCCGGACGCGATCGTCGACGTCGCGACCCTCACCGGGGCGGAGGTCGTCGCCCTCGGGGACGATACGGCGGGGCTCGTCGCCACCGACGGCCGTCTCGCGGCGCGGCTCCTCGCGGCGTCCGCCGCGACCGGCGAGCCCGTGTGGCGGATGCCGCTCACCGACTACCACCGCGAGCTCGTGCGCAGCGATTTCGCCGACGTGCGGAACTCGACCGAGATCACGGTCGCCGGGATGCTCACGGCCGCCGCGTTCCTCGAGAAGTTCGTCGGCGACGTCCCCTGGGCCCACCTCGACATCGCGGGGCCCGCCTACACCTCGCTCACGACCCGCAAGTACCAGCCCGCCTACCAGAACCCCGGGGCGACGGCGTTCGGCGTGCGCCTGCTCGCGCGGTTCCTCCTCGACTACACGGGCCGTTAGCCCGGGCCCTCGGTCCGCGCGCGGCCTACGCCACGATGATCGGGACGCTCTCGCCGCCGTGCCGCGTCGCCCGGGGGCGGACCTCGCAGAACAGCGGGGTGTGGTAGCCGCCGCCCGTCACGAGGGCGGTGCCGACGGGCAGCGACTGGATCATCTCCGTCATCCCGTCCGTCAGCCCCTCGATCGACTGCGCGATCGCCTTGAGATCGAGCGGGTTCGTCACCTGCAGGATCAGCTGGGTCGTGCACTGCGAGAGGACGCTCTTGTCGATGCGGGCGGCCCGCTGCGTCACGACGCAGAGGCCGAGCCCGAACTTCCGGCCCTCGCTCGCGATGTTCTTCAGGATGCGCGAGGAGGTCGCCGTCCCCTGCTGCGGCGCGAAGTTGTGCGCCTCCTCGATGACGAGGAACAGCGGCGGGATCTTGTCCTTCTTCCGGTTCTCGAACAGCGTCGAGGCGATCCGCGCGACGACGAGCTCCTGGACGTCCGGCGCGACCCCGCGCAGGTTGAGGAGCGTCGCCTCCCCCTTCTTCACGAGATCGTGGAGGCTCGTCCCGACGGGCCCGAGGAGCTTGGTCTGCTCGAGGTACTCGAGCCGCTCGTGGAGCGTCTCGGCGACGGCCCCCTCGCCGCCCTCGGCGAGCCGCACGAGGTCGGCGACGGAGAACTCGGCGTTCGTCGCCGCCGCCCGGTCGAGGAGCTGCTTCAGCGGCCCGAGGAACGTCTTCACGTTCGTGAGGCCGAGGAACACCAAGAGATCGCGCGGGTCCGTGCTCCGCAGCGAGAAGGTGAGCGGCTTGGCGTTCGCGTTCAGCTGGACGTCGGGAGAGTACTCCTGGACCTGCCGCGCGAACCCCTGGCTCTCGACGCCGAACCGCGCGTGCCCGCCGTTCTTCTCGGCCGCGAACCTTAGCGAGCCGTACTCCCCGTGCGGATCGACGATGACGCACGTCACCTTGTGGCGGAGGAGCTCTTCGATGAGGACCCCCAGGAGGTAGCTCTTCCCGCCGCCCGTCTTCGCGAGGACGCTCACGTGGCGCTGGACGAGCTGGTTGATGTCGAGCTCGACCCGGAGCTGGTGGTTGCGGAGCAGCCCCACGTAGGCGCCGGTCGCGGCGTGGTGGCGTAGGCCGAGGACCTCGGCGATCAACGGCTCCTCGGCCCGGAACACCCGGGCCCCGGGTCGGAACGGGATCGTCGGGCATTTCACGATCCCAGCGTCGTCGCGGTACCCCAGGATCCGGGCGAGGCCGAGCAGGTTCTGGTGGATCGCCCCCCCGTCATCGGCGCCGAGGGAGGCGGCCCGCTCCACGTCGAGGTCGCTCTTGCGGTGGAGATCGTCGAGCTGGCAGAGGACCTGGCCGTGCTGCTCGTCCGCGACCGCGAGGTAGTCCCCCCGTTCGACCGGCTGCGTGAGGATCAGGTGGAACTGCCCGAGCCCGACGTCGCCGAAGATCCGTCCGATCTCCTCCACCGAAGGGAGAACGGGCGAGACCCCGAATATGAGGGTGACGCGGCACGCGCAGCGAGGGGGCCCGCCCCGCTCCGACGGCTTTATATCGGCGGCACCGGTCGAAACGCCCCTCGCGCCGGACGTGTTCCGGACGCGGATCGGGGTCCGCGTGAACGACGCGACCGAAGAGCTCGAACAGCGCAAGGCGGAATCGAACGACCGGGCCGACGAGAGCCGCGCCCGGCGCGACCGCCTCAACGCCGAGGCCCGGACGCTCGGCGAGGAGCGTTCGCGCATCCTGGACGCCCTCCACGACAAGAGCTCCGAGGCCCAGGAGCACCGTCGGCGCCGCGACGCGCTGAACGCCGACGTCCGGGAGGCGAAGCGCCTCCGGGAGGAGGGGAACGCCCGGCTCCAGGAGCTCAGCGACCGCGTCCAGGCGATGCGCCGCGCCAAGACCCCGAAGGCGGGCTCGGTCGCGCTCTGGCGGTTGCGCAAGGACCTCAAGGAGCTCGAGTTCCGCCACATGACGACGGCGCTCACCGGGGAGCAGGAGAAGCGCCTCATCGAGGAGATGAAGCGGATCGAGGGGTCGATCCGGGAGCAGGAGGAGCAGCTCCGTCAGGACCCCGAGGTCGACCGGACCCTCACCGAGTTCACCGAGGCGCGGGCGGAGGCGGAGCGGCACCACGCGGCCGTCGGGCAGTTCGCGGAGGACGCGCAGCGCGAGCACGAGGCGATGGTGACGCTCTACGAGGAGGTCGACGAGCTGCGACGCCAGGCGGACGACGTCCAGGGACGGCTCCTCGCCGTGAAGGCGCAGGCCGACGACGCCCACCGCGAGCACATCGCCGCGATCGAAGAGGTCCGGGACATCGAGAAGCTCCTCTACGCCGCCCGGGGCGGGCACGGCCCGCCGGCCTGGGCCGGGATGGAGGCGCCCCGCGAGGAGGACGTCCTCGCCCGCCTGAAGAAGGGCGAGAAGGTCTCGACCGAGGACCTCCTCGAGCTCCAGAAGCGCGGGCGAGGCTGACCGAACGGCCGTGGCCGCCCCGTCCGTCGTCGCCGCCCGACCTCGGGCGGTCGTCCTCGACCTGGACGACGTCCTCGTCCCGTTCCACGTCCCGTCCCTGTGGCAGTGGGCCTGGCGGCCGCAGGGGCCGATCGCCAACGAGCGCCGGATGGCCGGCGCCCTGCGTCGCAGCGTCCGGCTCTGGGACCAGCGCCGCTGGCACGGTCTCACCGGCGCCGAGCCGCCCGCCGACCTCGCCGCGCTGGAATCGCACCTCACGTCGACGCTTGCCGCGATCGCCGGCCACGCTCCGCCCCCGGAGGAGGGGGGCGCCGTCGCGCGCCGGCTGCTCCACCCGACCGGCGAGATCGGCCGCTTCCCCGAGGTCCGCGCGGTCGTCGACCGGCTCCGATCGAGCGGAACGAAGGTCGGGGTCGCCACCCCGTTCCCGCGCGAGAGCGCCGAGTGGTGGCTCAAACGCTCGGGCCTCTCCGATCTCCCGGTCGTCGTCGCCGGCGATCCCCCGGGTCCGACGCTCCCGTCGCGGGAAGCGTTCCGCGCGGCCGCGCAGGGGCTCGGTATCGACCCGGAGTCGGTCGTGATGGTCGGCGACCTCCTCTGGAGCGACGTCCGGGCGGCCCGACGCGCCGGACTCTCGGCGGTCCTTCTCGAGCGGTCTCCGTCAGGCGAGCCGCTCGGGCCCGGGCGCATCCGTTCGCTCGACGACCTCGAAGGTGCCCTCGCCGGGCCGCTCGCGCCCCCGCCCGGGTCGGAGAGCGAGGCTCCGTGAGCTCCCTCGGCGAGGGTCCAAAGGGTAATATATATAGTCCCGGCCCCGGTGCTGCGCCGTCAATGGCCGTTCGCAGCGTCAAGATCGATCAGGCCGAGCTCCGCCAGATCAAGGAGCTCTACGAGGGGGTGATGTCGCACGCGTGCCACGGGCTGTTCTTCAAGGAAGGGTCGGTGATCGGCGCGGCGATGGCTGACGAGGCGCTCAAGGACCGGCCCCGCTACTTCGAGCGGGCGGCCAAGCTCCTTGAGGAGCGCGGGTGGGTCGAATCGATCCGCTTCACCGACCGGGAGGCGGTGGCGCGGGGGTCGATCGAGGTCGCTCCGAGCGATATCCCGACCTGCCACCGGCTCCGGGGCATGCTCCGGGAGTTCTACGAACGTTTTAAGGGGGGGCGCGTTAAATGCACCGAAGAGGCGTGCGCCAGCACCGGGCAGAGCGAATGCCGATTCCGGGTCGAGGAGCTGTGAGGGGGCGGACGCTTTGATGGCGACCGGCAACGTCGGCGCGGTGATCAAGGACCTCAAGGGTCGCATCGACGGGATCGCGACCGCGCTCGTCTCGCGCGACGGCCTCGTCCTCTACGCGGACGTGCCCGCCGGGGTCTACACCGAGACGTTCGCGATCATGTGCGCGACGATCCTCGGGGCGGCCGCGACCGCGAACACGGAGCTCAACCGGGCCCCACCGGACCGGATCGTCGTCGAGGGGAACGACTCCCGGACGATCATCGTCGGGAGCGGCAAGAAGGCGCTCCTCGTCGCCGTCGTCGACCAGTCGGCGGACGTCCCGAAGGTCCTCGCCGAGGTCGTGAAGGTCGCCGAGCTCCTCAAGGCGAGCTAGGCGTCCCGCTCCGCGCGTCCCTCGGACCCGAACCTTTCGCGCCCGCTCCCGTCGTCGCTTCCGGCTCGATCGTCGGCTCGCAGCCGACCGGGAACGCGACCGAGTTCGCGACGAAGCACTTCCGGTGCGCCTCCTCGTGGAGCTGCCGGGCGACCTCGAGCGAGCCCGACCGCACCACGACGTGCGGGCGGAGCGTCGCCTGGGTGAACCGACCCCCGCCGCCGCGTTCTAGGCGGAGCGTTCCCTCCGCGGTATCGGAGTACGCCGTGACGACGACCCCCGCTTCCGAGCAGAGATGGAGGTACCAGAGCATGTGGCAGGACGCGAGGGCGGCGACGAGGAGGTCGTCGGGGGTGTGGCGCCCGGGGTCGCTCCGCGGGCTCAAGCCCGAGGTGAGGAGGATCGGGGGTTTGCCGTCGATCTCGACCACGTGGTCGCGGCTGTAGCCACGGTACTCCCGGGTCCCCTCGCCGAGGTCGCCGGTCCATCGGACGGTGGCACGGTAGCGGTGCTCGGGGGCCATCGGACGGGCGGGCCGCCGCCGAGGATAACCGTCGCTCCCGAGCGGCGGGCGCGGCCCCCCGGAGGGCCTACGCGGCGACCGGGACCGAGCTCCGCGGCGCGTCGCGGTGGGTGACGACCCGGAAGATGTAGCCGCCGAAGGCGGCGGCGAGGCGGGCCCAGGCGATCGCCCCCTTCTGCCCCGAGAGGAGCCGCCGGACCCGGTAGCGGACCCAGAGGCGTCCGTGCTTCTCGGTGAGCTGCTTGCGGCCGTAGCCGTTCCAGAACGCCTGCAGCAGGAACCGCACGAAGTTCTCGCGCATGTGGTGGTAGACGACCGCGCGCGGTTCGTACTGGATCTTCGCCCCGCCGGCGACCGCCCGCAGGTTGAGATCGATGTCCTCGGCGGTGATCAGCGAGGTGTCGAACCCCCCGAGCGCGAGGAACCGCGCCCGCTCGTAGGCGAGGTTGCACGACGGGAACGTGACATCGTACCCCCCCTGGAACAGCTCGACGCGCTCGAGCGAGCCGTACTTCGGTTTGCCGACCGTGAGGGTGCGCCCGGCGATCACGACGCCGGGGGCCAGGTCGGCGCGGAGCGCGGCCAGCCACTGGGAGTCGGCGAAGCAGTCCCCGTCGGTGAACGCGATGTACGTCCCCCGGGCGGCGCCGACGCCAGTGTTGCGGCCGACCCCGCGGGAGCCCGGGTGCGAAAGGATCGTGAGGAGGCCCGGATGGCGGGCGGCGAACGCCTTCGCGATCTCGACCGTGCGGTCCCGGCTCTCGGCGTCGACCAGGACGATCTCGAACGGCGGCTCCTGGACCGCGAGGCTCTCTAGAAGCTGGCCCAGGTGGGCTTCTTCGTTGCGGACGGTGACGACGACGGAGAGGAGGGGACGCCCGGAGGACTCACTTCCCAATGTCCATCACGACGACATCCTTGACCGCCCGCATGCTCTTGAAGGGGAGCACGAGGCGGCCCGAGGCGTCGCTCTGGAACAGGCGCTGCTCGACGTCCTCGCTCGGGGTCACGAGGACATGGGCGATCCCGCCGGAGAGGGTGTCGACGACGAAGTTGTCGATCATGCCGAGGATCTGGCCGTCGTTCGTCATCACGGTCTTGCCACGAAGCTCGGTGAGGAACTTGCGCATGCGGGGCGCCTCGGGCCGCCGATGGCGGGGGGCGCTATTTAATCGTTGGCGAGAACAGGAAGCTCCTCGAGGGCGGAGGGCGCGCGTCGCGCGTCGTTAGGGCGCCCGCGGCCGCCCGGGCGCGTCACGCGGGGCGGGCCGGAAGAAAATTGGCAACGCTTATATCGAGGACCCGGGTCGAAGGCCGCTCTCACCGATGGCGGCTCGCCGTACCAAACTCAATCCCGAACTGCGACGCTTGGTCGTCGAGCTCCGGCGGGCCGGCAAGGCCCACGGGGCCTCGATCTGGGGCTCGGTCGCCGACCGGCTGGAACGGGCCCGCCACCAGGTCGTGCCTCTCAACGTCGGCCGGCTCGACCGGCTCGCCGCGGCGGGGGACACGATCGCCGTGCCGGGCAAGCTGCTCGCCGCGGGACCGCTATCGAAGCGGGTCACCGTGGGAGCGTTCGCCTACTCGACCGAGGCGCGGGCGAAGGTGCACGCGGCCGGCGGGACGGCTCTCTCCCTGCACGAGCTCGTGAAAGCGCGGCCCGACGGGGCAGGGGTGCGGCTGCTTGCCTGACGCGGAACCCAAGGCGGCTCCCGCGGCGCCCGCTGGGGCGTCGGTGATCGACGCGAGCGGCCTCGTCCTCGGCCGCGCCGCGAGCCTGATCGCCAAGCGCCTGCTCAACGGCGAGTCGATCGTCGTCGTCAACGCCGAGCGGAGCGTCGTCACCGGCGCACGGGCGTCGGTCCTCGAGGAGTACACGGCGGCGCGGGCGCGCGGATCGAAGCGGAGCGGGCCTCACTTCCCCCGCTACCCTGATCGGATCTTCCGGCGGACGGTCCGGGGGATGCTGCCGCACCTGAAGAGCCGTGGCGTCGCCGCGCTCGACCGGCTCGAGGTCCACATCGGGGTCCCGGACGCCTATCGCGGGAGCTCCCCCGCGACGATCGAGGAGGCGAAGGCGCGCCCGGCGCTCCGCGCCCCGCTCAGCCTCGCCGAGATCAGCAAGCTCCTGGGGGCCCGCCTGTGAAGGCGCCCCTTGTCGTCCTCGCCACGGGCAAGAGGAAGTCGGCGGTCGCGCGCGCGACGCTGCGCAAAGGCGCGGGCCTGTTCCGGCTCAACGGCCAGCCGGTCGAGATCGTCGAGCCCGAGATCGTCCGCCTGAAGGTCCAGGAGCCGGTCTTGATGGTCGGGGACCGGGCGCGCGGCATCAACATCTCCGTCGAGACCCGCGGGGGCGGGGTGATCGGCCAGGCGTCGGCCGCCCGGACCGCCGTCGCACGGGGGCTCGTGCTCTGGCTCAAGGACGACCGCCTGCGCGAGATGTTCAAGCATTACGACCGGACGCTGCTCGTCAACGATCCCCGCCGGAAGCTGCCGAAGCGCCCCGGCGGGCGCGGAGCCCGCAGCCGGCGGCAGAAGTCGTACCGTTAGGGGGGAGGCGACCGATGACGATGCTCGTGCCGGTCCGCTGCTTCACCTGCGGGGCGGTGATCGGCCAGCACTGGGACGAGTACCGCGAGCGGACGACCCGCGGGGAGCCGGCGGGCCAGGTCCTGGACGCCCTCGGCCTCAGCCGCTACTGTTGCCGGCGCATGCTGCTCACGCACGTCGACCTCGTGGACGAGGTCGGGCCCTACGGCTGATCGGATCGGAGGGACGCCCCGCGCCGGCGGCGCGGGGCCCAGGGTGCCGGGACCCGAGCGAGCTCACTCGTCGTCGTCCGAGGACGACGACTTCGAGCCGCGCTCGAGCCCGCTGCGGCTCGAGGACGGCTTCGACCCCACGGGTCGGCGCGGGCGGCGGTACCACCAGATCAGCGCCGCGAGGACGACGATGATCGCGGCCCCGATCCCGCCGTACTCGATCAGCTCGGTCGTCGAGTTCGGGTGGACCGCGATCGGCAGCGAGATCGCGTTGCTGCCGTAGTCGCCGAAGTACTCGTTGGACGCCGTGGCGTTCGCGTACAGGTAGAAGTTGCCGGTCACCGACGGGGTCCAGGTGATCTCCGCCCGGAGCGTCTTGCCGTACGGGACGCTCTTCAGCACGCCCGTGCCGTAGAGCGTCGCGTTGACCGTGCCGTTCGCGAGGTAGCCGTAGAACCGCACCGAGTCGGGCGCGCCCGCGATCACCTTGCGGCCGGAGAGGCCGGCCGACGACCCCAGGAAGAACGTCACGGTGAGGTTGTCGGCGGTCGACTTGGCGCCCCCGCCGACGGTGACGTTGACCCAGACGGTGGCGGTCTTGCCCTCGGTGAACGACGACGGCGCCGTGAGGTTGAGCGACTGCAGGATCGGGCGGACCGTGGCGTTCACCGAGACCGTGAGCGACTTGGTGGTGTTCGCCGTGTTGTGGTTCGCGTCGGTGACGGTGAGGTTGATCGTGTAGGCGGTCGGGTCCGGCGTGAGGGTGAACGACGGGTACGTCCCGCCCGGCTTCACGAGCGTCGTGTTGAGGTAGTGCGCGAGCGTGGTGTTGTTCCCGTTCGTGATCTTCCAGTAGTAGTTCGTGATCGACCCGTTGTTCGGGTCCGTCGAGTTCGCGGCGTCGAGCAAGATCGTCGCGGTGCCGCTCGACCCCTCGGTGACGCCGCTCCCCGAGATCGGCGTGCCGCTCGAGGAGAGGACGGTGAACGCCGGGGTCGGCTTCTGGGTGTCGATGACGAGGATAACGAGCGTCGCGGTCGACGTGCCGCCCGTCCCGGTCCAGATCTGCAGGGTGAGGTTGTACTGCCAGCCCGTGAACGGCACCATCGACCCGCTGACGTTCCCCTCGGAGAGGTACGCCCCGGCGCCGTTGAACTGGACCGACCAGTTCGCGGTGAACTTCGCCCCGCTCGCGACCGAGAAGTTCGCCGACTGGTTGAACCCCTTGGAGTGGAGGTGGAACGAGGCGATCGAGCCGACGTTGGGGCTCGTCACCGTGCTCGAGGTGGCGTTGAAGTGGAGCGTGGTGCTCCAGTTCACCTCGAGGTAGGTGATCGTCCCGATCGTCTTGATCTGGTCGACGCTGGCGTTGTCGCTGATCACCGCCTTCGGCGCGGGGGAGCCCCCGACGACCCAGACGTGGAACGTGGTGGAGTTCGTCTTGTTCCCCGAGCTCAGGATCGTGAGCGTCCCGTTGTACGTCTTCGTGCCCGACGTCGCCGTGTAGGTGTGGTAGGTCGTCACGTTCGACACCATCGTCTTCGGGGAGCCGTCGCCGAAGTTCCAGAGGAACGACGTCCCGTTGGCGCCGTGGACGTACGTCGAGTTCGCGGCCGAGAACGTGACGTTCTGCCCGACCCCGACCACGACCGTGTAGTTGCTGTCGGTGTCGCTCAGGACGTTCGCCGAGGAGAACGTGCTGTTGGCGACGGTGATGTTGACGCGGGCGGTGAGGCCCGCGACCTTGACGACCGAGAACGTCGCCGTCGCCGAGGCGGTCGTGTACGGCTTGCTCTCGAGGGTGAACTTCGTCCACGTCCCGTTCGGGCCCGTCCCGAGGAGATCGGTGTGCGTCGGCGCGGTCGTCCCGGCGCTCAGTGCGTAGCCGGCCGGCAGGATGACGGTGTAGTTGTACAGCTCCGAGCTCGTCGTCGGGTGCTCGAAGCCGAAGGAGATCGTGTAGGCGGAGGCGTTCCTCGGGATCGTCCCGTTGAGCGCGTACGTCGTCGACCAGGAGTACGTCACGTTCCCGCCCGTGGAGAGCCCGCAGTAGCCGGTCGTGCAGGTCGTCGCGAAGGTGGCGGGCGACTGAGGCCCGGTCGGCGCGACGAACTTCGTGCCGTTGATCGCCGTGCCGGCCTGCGCGGCGGGGAAGAACGGTCCCGAGCTCGCGACCCAGCCCTTGAACGCCCCCGCGACGGCGGATGCGGGGATCGAGAGGGAGTGGTTGAAGTCGAGGCCCAGCTGCGCCCAGAGCTGCCCCACGGTGTTGTTGGGCAGGCCCGGGATCGCGGTCTCGTTGCCGAGCGAGGCCGACGTCTTCACGACGAGGCTGCCGGCCCCGGTCGTCACGTTGATCCCCGAGAAGTCGAGCGTGGAGTCGATCTGGCCGAGGGCGCTGCCCGGGACGGTGCTCACCGTCACCGACTTGGAGATCGGGGTCGAGTTCTTCACCAGCTGGACGAACCAGGAGGTCTCGTAGCCGCCGGAGGAGAGGATCACGTCGTACGTCTGGGTCCCGGAGGTGAAGTTGCCGAGGTACGTCGGGAACGAGTAGAACCCGCCGGGCGGCGTCGCCACGGTGTAGAGGAAGTGCTTCACGGGATCGTACAGCGTCGCGTTACCGGCGGTCGGCACGTAGCCGGTCGACGTCTGGATCCGGCCCGACAGCACGAACGACTGGAGGTTGAGGGTCACGGGCCCGGGGTACGGCTTGGAGACGTTGAGCAAGCTCGTGTTCGAGTACGTCGTCGCGCCCGAGGTGTGGGTCGCGGAGAGGACCCAGACCCCGTAGGGGACCTTGACGCTGAAGAAGCCGGTCGTGTTCGTCGAGTTGTTCGCGAGGACGAGGCCGCTGTACTGCGGGTCGAGGAGATGGACGACGGCGCCGTCCACGGTCCCCCCGTTCTGCTTCACGGTGCCGTTGAGGGTCGCGTTGTACAGGTGGATCGAGACGTTCGTGAGGACGGTCGAGTAGCTCGAGTTCGTGAGGAACGTCGAGCTGTAGAACGCCCACTTCGGCGTCTGGTTCTCCGGGAGCACCGCGCACGGACGGCACCCGGTGAGGCTCACGTTGCCGACGGCGGGTACGCTCAGGCCCCAGTAGCCGGGGGCGAGGGCGCCCGAGGTGCTGGTCGACGTGAACGTGAACTGGCCGCCCGAGGTCGTGGTGGTGGTGTAGACCTCCCCGGTCGCGCGCGAGACCAGATCGACCGTGACCCCGGCGGGGACCGGCGGGCCGGACAGTCCGGTCGGCTGGTCCACGTAGCCGGTCAGGGTATAGCTGGTCGAGGAAGCCGAGGCCGTCCCCAAGATCGCGGCGAGCGAGCTCAGGAGCACAACGGCCGCGGCGACCCAGGCGATCGCGCGGTACCACGGTCGAGCCACCTCGTTCACAACTCCTTTCTGTGGGCTGCCCTCGAGAGCGAGGGCGGTGCGCGAACCTAGCCCCATTACTTATAGCTTGCCCGCGCGCGACGGCCGGTTCCGAGAGAAACCGGCCGGCCTAGCGGTAGATCGCCTCGACCGGCTCTTCCTTGCGCCGCCCGACCCGCTCGCGCAGGAGGTGGCGCTCGAACCCCTCGTAGAACCGCAGCGTCTCGGGGTCGCACGACGCCCGCACCGTCTTGAGCGCCGCGTCGAAGTGCGCCCGGGTCACCTTCGACGCCTTCAGGTTCTCCCGGATCGCGGCGAGGCCGGCCTCGCGGCAGAGGGCGGCGAGGTCGCTCCCGACGTACCCTTCCGTGCGCGCGGCGAGCTCGGCGAGGTCGACGTCGTCGGCGAGCGGCATCTTCGCGGTGTGGACGGTGAGGATCTCGACCCGGCCCGCGGCGTCGGGCGGCTCCACGAACAGCATCCGGTCGAACCGGCCCGTCCGGGTCAGCGCCTCGTCCAGGATATCCGGGCGGTTCGTCGCCGCCAGGACGAGGACCCGCTCGAGGCTCTCGAGGCCGTCGATCGAGGTGAGGAGCTGGTTGACGATCCGCTCCGTGACCCCGCTCGAGGTCTGGAGCCCCCGGCGGGGGGCGATCGAGTCGATCTCGTCGATGAAGACGATCGACGGGGACGCCTGGCGGGCCTTCTTGAAGATCATCCGGATCGCCTTCTCGCTCTCGCCGACCCATTTGCTCATCACCTCGGGGCCCTTCACCGAGATGAAGTTCGCCTGGCTCTCGGTCGCGACCGCCTTGGCGAGGAGGGTCTTCCCCACCCCGGGCGGGCCGTACAGGAGGATCCCCCGGGGCGGCTCGATGCCGAGGTGCCGGTAGACCTGAGGGTTCTTGAACGGCAGCTCGACCGACTCTTCGAGGATCCGGCGGACCCGGTCGACGCCGCCGACCTCCTCCCACCGGGTCGTCGGCACCTCGACGGCGACGTCCCTGAGGCTCGACGGCTCGATCTGCTTCAGCGCCTCGCGGAAGTCGGCGTCGGTGACCTTCATCCGCTCGAGCAGGGTGAGCGGGATCGGCCGGTCGAAGTCGATCTCGGGGAGGTACCGCCGCAGGGCCCGCATCGCCGCCTCCCGGGCGAGCGAGGAGAGGTCGGCGCCGACGAAGCCGTGGCTCAGGCTCGAGAGCTCCTTGAGCAGGCGCTCCCGGTCCTTGTCGCCGCCCTCGATCGGCATGCCGCGCGTATGGATCTGGAGGATCTCGAGGCGGCCCTCCTGCGTCGGGACGCCGATCTCGATCTCGCGGTCGAACCGCCCGGGGCGGCGGAGCGCGGGGTCGATCGCCTCCTCGCGGTTCGTCGCGGCGATGACGATCACGTTCCCCCGGCCCGAGAGGCCGTCCATGAGGGTGAGCAGCTGGGCGACGACCCGGCGCTCGACCTCGCCGACGACCTCGTCGCGCCGCGGCGCGATCGAGTCGAGCTCGTCGATGAAGATCACGCTCGGGGCGTTCTTCTCCGCCTCCTCGAACTTCTCCCGGAGCTCCTTCTCGCTCTCGCCGTAGTACTTGGAGATGATCTCGGGTCCCTGGATCCCGATGAAGTGCGCTCCGGCCTCGTTCGCCACCGCCTTGGCGATCAGCGTCTTGCCGGTCCCGGGCGGGCCGTACAGCAGCACCCCCTTCGGCGGGGTGATCGCGAGCCGATCGAACAGCTCCGGGTGCTTCAACGGGAGCTCGATCATCTCGCGGACCCGACCGAGCTTCTCCTTGAGCCCCCCGATGTCCTCGTAGGAGACCCGCGGCGCGGCGACCTCCGCCTCGCTGACGGTGTCCTCCCGGATCGTGATCAAGGTCGTCGGGGAGACCTGCACGATCCCCTTCGGCTGGGTCGAGACGACCATGAACGGGAGCGACCCGCCCATCAGGAACACCCCCGGGATCACGAAGACGTCCCCGCGGACGAACGGACGCCGGGAGAGCGCCTTCGCCACGAAGCTCTCGAGCCCGGGCCCGAGGTCCATCCGCGACGAGCCCGCGTAGATCGGGGCGATCGTGACGGCATCGGCGTTCGGGCAGTCGACCCGCTGGACCGAGACGCGGTCCCCGATGCTGACCCCGGCGTTCCGCCGGACGACCGCCTCGATCCGCACGAGGCCCTTGCCCTCGTCGTCGGGCTGGGCGCGGCTCACGATCGCCGGGGTCGCCTTGCGGCCGCGGATCTCGACGATATCGCCGAGCCCGACCTTGAGGCGCTGCCGGGTCTGGACGTCGAGCCTGGCGGTCCCGAGACCGATGTCCTGCTGGAACGCCTCGGCGACCCGAAGCGTGAGGGCGTCCCCCATCGGCGGTGCGTTGGACCCCGACGCGGGCCTAAATACCTTCTCCCGGACGCGGCCCGCGCGGGTCGGGGCCGGCGGGCCCTGAGGAACGGAACGACCATATCTCGGACCGTCGGCCTAGCCCGCGATGGAGCGGGAACGGGTCGCGGGGCCCCTCCTCGCCCGCGTTCTCGAGGCGGCCGGGTACCGGCTGGCCCGGTCGTCGGGGGCGATCGTCGCCGTCCGGAGCTCCGACCACCGGGCCGTGGCGCTCGCGACGGGGCCCACGCCGATCGCCCAACTCGAGGCCGCCTTCCCGCCCCAGGCGGTGCGGCGCACGATCGTGTATGAGTCGGATCCGGGACCGCTCGCGAGGGAGGAGGCGGCCCGTCGTGGGATCGAGATCCTCGACCGCTGGACGCTCGGGCCCGGCCTCGGGGAGCTCCTCCTGGCGCCCGGCACCTCCGGCGAACCGACCCCCGAGGTCGGGGAGGAGCCGCTCGATCTCCCGTTCCCGATCGCACGGCCCGAGGCCCGCACGGTCCGGCCCCGCGTGGAGCGGGGGGACGTCGAAGGGCTCGGGAGCGTGGAGGGGGCCCGCTGCACGCTGCGCCTCGTCCCGTACTACGTCTCGGCCTACCGGGTCCGACCGGCGACCGCTGCGGGCGGGCGGGGCCCGGTCGTGCAGCGTCTGGTCGCGGTGAACGCGACGACCCGGACCGCCGAGATCTGGGACGACCGGGAGCGGGAGCTGGTCGACGACGTCCCGGGGCCCCACCAGCGGTTCGCTCCGCAGCTCGACGAGGCCGAAGTGCCTCCGATCGCGCTCGACGCGATCCGACGCCATCACACCGTGCGGGTCGACCACACCGAGCAGCACGACGGGGCCCTGGTGATCGAGACCCGCCGGGTCGTGCCCGAGCTCGACGACGTCCGCCTCGGCCCGTTCCTGCTCGTCTACGTACCTCACTGGTACATCGAAGGGACCCGCGGGCGGATCGTCCTCGACGCCGTGAGCGGCCGTCGGAAAGGGGAGGCCGAGGAGTCCGGCTGACGGTCCGGTCCCTCGCTCGCTCCCCGCCCTCAAATACGGCGCCCGGCTCGGCGCGCCGTGCTCCTCGACCAGGTGCAGAACGGCCCGCTGCTCAACTTCACCTACGTCGTCGCCGAGCGGGACGGCGGCCCCGGGGTGGTGATCGATCCGTCGTACGGCACCGACGAGGTCCTCGCCGCGATCGACGCCCGACGCGTCAAGGTCGCCTACATCCTCAATACGCACAGCCACGCGGACCACACCGCCGGGAACCGGGCGGTGCGCGAGCGGACCGGGGCGAAGATCGTGGCCCACCGCAGCACGCCCGAGGCGCCGGACCTGCCCGTCGACGACGGAGGAACGTTCCGGGCGGGTCCCCTCGAGATCCGGGTCGTGCACGTGCCGGGCCATACGCCCGACAGCGTGCTGTACATCTTCTCCGGTCACGTGGCGACCGGCGACACGCTGTTCGTCGGGGAGGTCGGGAGGACCGATCTCCCGGGCGGGGACCCCCGGGCGTTCCACGATTCCCTCCTGCGCAAGGTCGTCGCGCTCGACGACGCGCTCGTCGTCCTCCCCGGCCACGACTACGGCCCGACGCCCACGTCGACGATCGGGCGGGAGAAGCGCGAGAACTACGCGCTCCAACCGCGCACGGTCGACGAGTTCCTCCGGTTCCTGGCCGAGTGATCGGGCATGGTCCCCCTTCCTCCCGTGGGCGAACGGGCGCTCCGCGCCGTCGGCGCCCGTCGCCGCGCCGCCGGCCGTCCCAGTGTCACCGAGACGATCGCGACGCTTCGAGCCCTCGCGACCGAGTCGGGCGAGCTCGTCGCGCTGTTCGACGCCGATGCGATCGCGGGGGAGCGCCACCTCCTCTCCGCCTGGGCCCACCTCGGCCGGTCCCGAGCCCGGGGCGAATCGAGGCTCCGGGATCGAGCGGCGGAGCTCGCGCTGTACGTGGCCGGGGACGACCAGCTCCCGAGGGCCCTCGCGAAGGTCGGGATCCGGGCGACGACCGAGCGGTTCGTCCTGGTCGCGGAGCGCCCGCGCGAACCCGCGCAGCTGCTCGAGCGGTTCGGGCTCGATCCGGACCCGGCCGCGTATCCCCGGTCGGTCGGCCCGGAGCTGCTCGAGCGGCTCGGCATCTCGGCCGAGGAGCGATCGGCGGTGCCGTCGACCGCGTGGGAGGGGCTCGTGCTGGAGCGCGTGGCGCTCGTCGACCTGTCGGCCCCGTCCGACCGGGACGGGGCCCGAAAGGATTAACGCCGGGAGCCGGCTCGCTCGCCGTCCTCGGAACGGCGTGCAGGTGTAATCTAGCGGTAGGATGTCAGCCCTCCAAGCTGACCACCCGGGTTCGAAACGTCGGGGCCGATCGCCCCGGCGCGGGGCTCCCGGCACCTGCATGCCTTCCTGGACCCACCGCCGCCGGAGGGGGCGGACGTAATCGGCGGCGCCGAGCTCGGGACGCCGCTGAGGTAGCCTAGTCCGGCAAGGCGCCAGCCTTGAAAGCTGGTGGCGGCAACGCCACGGGAGTTCAAATCTCCCCCTCAGCGCACCCGGCGCGGACGGGCGGCGGGCCGTTCCATCCCCTCGCCGAAGCGCGGATTATAAGCGCGACCCTCCTCGGCGCGGCGATCGATGTCCGAGGCGAGCGCGACGACCCCGCTCCTCGAGCAGTACGAGGGCGTGAAGGCCCGGTACCCCGGCCACCTCGTGCTGTTCCGGGTGGGCGACTTCTACGAGACGTTCGGCGACGACGCCCGGCTCCTGTCGCGCGAGCTGGACGTCGTGCTCACCGCACGCGCGCCCGACACCCACGGCGAGCGGACCCCGATGGCCGGGGTCCCCCACCACGCAGTCGAGGTCTACTTGGGTCGCCTCGTACGTCGCGGCTACAAGGTGGCGCTCTGCGACCAGGTTGAGGACGCCCGCCAGGCCAAGGGTCTCGTCCGTCGCGAGGTCACCCGCATCGTCACGCCCGGTACGGTGGTCGAGGATCGGATCCTGGGCGGCCCCGACCACAGCTTCCTCGCCTGCGTCGTGCTTCCCGGGTCCGGCCGCGGCGGCTACTCGCTCGTCGACGTCAGCACGGGGGAATGGATCCGGGGCGAGGCCGACGACCCGGGCGTCGAGGGGGTGGTCGGGGCAATCGCCCCGTATCAGCCCCGGGAGGTCCTCTGGGCCGGCGCGGCGGAGGTGGCGCGCGGCCTCGCTTCGGTCCTGGCCTCCGAGTTCCCGCTCGCCCGGATCGAGCCGGCCCCGACGCCCGCGTCCGACGCCGAGCTCCCCGAAGCGGTCCGACCGGCCGCGACGGTCCCCGCCTCGGTACGTGAGGCCGATCTCCGCCTGGCGGGCTACCTCAGGGCGACGCAGCCGCGTCTCCTTCCGCACCTGTTACCGGTCGACGTCGCGGACGGGGGTCGCCGCCTGCTCCTCGACGCGAAGACCCTGCGCCACCTCGAGATCACCCGACCGATGAACCCGGACGAGGCCCGGGGGACGACGCTCCGCGACGCGTGGGACGAGACCGTGACCGCGGTCGGGCGACGGACCCTCGCCCTCTGGCTCGCGAACCCCCTGGTCGAGCTCACCGCCATCGCGTCGCGGCTCGATGCGGTCGAAGCGCTGGTCGGCCGGGGCGCCTCGCTCGAGACGCTGCGCGAAGCCCTTCGCCCCGTGCCCGACCTTGCCCGCATCGCGAGCCGCGTCGCCGGTCGTCGGGTCCGCCCGGACGAGCTCGTCGCGCTGCGTCGGGGCCTCACGGCCGTCGAGGGTACCCGGATCGAGCTCGACCGTGCGCCGACCCCGGGGAGCCTGGCGCCGCTCCGGATCGGCCTCGTCCCCCCCGGTGAGCTCGTGCAGCTCCTCGCGGCGGCGCTCCCAGAGGAGATCGCGCCCGGTGCGGAGGCGACCGAGTTGTTCCGGGCCGGGCACGCCCCCGATCTCGACGGCTTCCGCGCGGTTGAGGCCGAGGCCCTGGCGGCGCTCTCGGCCCTGGAGCGGACGGAGCAGGAGGCGACCGGGTTGAAGGGGCTGCGGCTCGGCTACAACCAGGTCTTCGGCTACTACTTCGAGATCGGCCGCGCGCAGGCCGCCCGCGTGCCCGCGCGGTTCCGAAGGCGTCAGACGGTCGCCCAGGCCGAGCGGTTCGTCACCGACGAACTGGAGGCACTCGAGCGGCGCGTCGCGGACGCCCGAGGTCAGGCCCGCGCCTCGGCGGACGCGCGGTGGGAGGAGCTCCTGGTCGCGGTCGACCGGCAGGTCGGGGCCCTCCATCGCCTCGCACGGGCGGTCGGGGCCCTCGACGTCCTGGTGACGTTCGCCCACCTCGCCCAGACCCGGGGGTACGTCCGTCCGACCGTCGACGCCTCGCCGTCGATCGTGATCCGGGACGGCCGCCACCCCGTGCTCGATCGGACCCTCGGGGAGCGGTTCGTCCCGAACGACGTCGACCTGGATGCCGAGGGCGAACGCCTCCTCGTGCTGACCGGGCCGAACATGTCCGGTAAGTCGACGTACATGCGTCAGGTGGGCCTCCTGGTCGTGCTCGCGCAAGCGGGATCGTTCGTGCCGGCGAAGTTCGCCCGGATCGGCCGGGTCACCCGGCTGTTCACCCGGATGGGGTTCACCGACGAGATCGGGCGGGGCAAGTCGAGCTTCATGGTCGAGATGACCGAGGTCGCCGAGATCCTCCGGGCCGCCGACCCGGGTTCGCTCGTCCTCCTGGACGAGGTCGGCCGCGGGACCAGCACGTTCGACGGGCTCGCGATCGCCTGGGCGAGCCTGCGGCACCTCCACGACGTCGCGCGGTGCCGGTCGGTCGTCGCGACGCATTACCACCAGCTCACCGAGCTCGTGGGGGGGCTGCGGTCCGCACGGAACGGTCACCTCGCGGTCGACGAGCGGACGGGAGGGGTCGTCTTCCTCCACCGGCTGGTCGCGGGCGCCACGGACCGGAGCTACGGGATCCACGTGGCCCGGCTCGCCGGGCTGCCCGAGCCGGTGCTCCGCGAGGCGGAACGCCTCTTGCGGGAGCTCGAGGCCGGAGGGGTAGGTCTCGGTGCGCCCCGCCCGCTTCCCCGGTCGGGTCGGCGGACCCCCCGGTACACGCAGGCCGTCCTGGTCCCGTCGGGGGGCCACGAGCGGGACCCGCTCGTCGACGAGCTCCTCCGCCTCCCGCTCGACACGATCTCCTCCGAGGAGCTGCGGGCGAAGGTCGAAGCGCTCCGGCGCCGCGGCGAGCCCGCCCCGGAGGCTCGTCCGTGAGCGTGGCTCCTACGATCGTTCCGGTCGCCCCGATCCGCCGACTCCTCCCCTCGACCGTCGAGCGGATCGCCGCGGGGGAGGTCGTCGACCGGCCCGCGTCGGTCGTGAAGGAGCTCGTGGAGAACGCCGTCGATGCGGGGGCTCGCTCGATCGCCGTCCGTCTCGAGGGCGGGGGGCTCGTTCGCATCGAGGTCGCTGACGATGGGCTCGGCATCCCCGCGGGCTCGCTCGAGCTCGCGGTCGAGCGGCACGCCACGAGCAAGCTCGCGCCCGACGGACCGATCGAGCGGATCGCCTCGCTCGGCTTCCGGGGGGAGGCGCTCGCCTCGATCGCGGCGGTCGCGCGGCTACGGATCCTCTCCCGCCCGCCGGACCAGCCGCTCGCCGAGGGGATCGAGGTCGCGGGCGGCGCGCCGGGGATCCGGTTCGCGGAGGCCCGGGCGCCGGGGACGACCGTGACGGCGGGCGAGCTGTTCTACAACACGCCCGCGCGCCGGAAGTTCCTGCACGCTGCCGCGGCCGAGCAGCTCGAGGTCGCCCGGACTGTCGAGCGTCTTTACCTCGCCCGCCCCGCGGTCGGGCTGCGGCTCGAGGCCGACGGACGGGAGCTCGGGACCTACCCGCCGTCCGGCGACCTCCGGGACGCCGGCGCGCGCGTCCTCGGCCCGGAGTTCCTGCGCGCGTCGTTCCCCGTGGCGGCAGAGGTCCCCGGGGGCAGGGTGGAAGGATCCCTTTCGCTCCCCGAGCTCTCCGCCAGCTCGGGGGGGCAGCTGCACCTCGCCGTCAACGGACGGGCGATCGGGTCCCGGGCCCTCGGGAGCGCGGTCCGCGCGGCGTACGCGGACCTCCTGCCACGGAATCGCTTCCCGGTCGGGCTCCTCCACTTCGCGATCGAGCTCGATCGCCTGGACGTCAACGTCCATCCGACGAAGCGGGAGGTCCGGTTCGAGCGCGAGCGGGACCTCGCGGAGGCGGTCCGCCGTGCGGTGCGCGTCGCTCTCCTCGGGGCGACAGGTACCCCCGCACGGACTCGGGCGGCTCCTGACTGGTCCCCGACGGTCGCCGCGGCCGGGGCGGCTGTGCCGGCGGGGCCCCGCGCCGGGACGCGCGTCGCTCCCACCGTGCGCGCCCGCACCCTGGACCCCGTCGCGTCCGATCGCCGACCCTCCGAATTGGCGACCTCCGGATCGGGCACGGAGATCGTGGGTTCGCTCGACCGGCTCTACTGGATCGCCGTCACCGAAGGTGGCCTCGTGCTGGTCGACCAGCACGCCCTCAGCGAGCGGTTGGTCTACGACGCCCTCCGGCGGTCCGGGGTCCTGGCGCGCCAGTCGCTCGTAGAACCGCTCGTGGTCTCCGTCACCGGGGCGCAGGCGGCCGCCTTGAGGGCGCACGCCGAGTCGGTGCGTCGGGCCGCGTTCGCGGTCGAACCGTTCGGGCCCGGCAGGGTCCGCGTGGTCGGCGTCCCGTCGTACCGAGGCCGGCGGGTCCGCGGGGAGGCGCTGACCGAGCTCCTGGACGAGCTCGCCGCCGGGGGCCGCCCGACGGTCCCGGACGGCCTCGAGGAGCGGGTCGCCGCCACGATCGCCTGCCACGCTGCGATCCGCGCCGGCGACCCCGTGGAGCGGGAGGAGATCGCGCGACTGCTCGGCGAGCTCGAGGCGTCGCCGGCGACCGCCCGGACCTGCCCCCACGGTCGGCCGGTCCTCGTCGCGATCGAACGCTCCCGCCTCGATCGGTGGTTCCTGCGGAGCGGTGGGTGACGGTGTCGACGCCCGGGACCCGGGCCGCCCCGGAACGGGCCCTGCTCACGGCCGTGGCGGGGGAACTGGCGCGACAGGGCTACCGGACGTACCTCGATCCGGACGGGACCGACTACTTCGATCTCGTCGTCCGCCGCGGCGAGGAGATCGGGCTCGTCGAAGGGAAGCTGCGGGATGCCCGTGCGGTCCTGCGCCAGGCGCTCGCGCGTCGCGCCTGGAGTGATTGGGTCGGGATCGCGCTCGGCTCCCGTCGCGCCGCCGAGGGGCTGGTCCACCGAACGGAAGGCACGCGGGCCGCGCCGGTCGGGGTATGGGTCGTGGAGGGCTCGACGGTCGCGCTCGTTCGCCCGTTCCGCCCCTGGGCCCGGGCGGGCACCACGGACGACCCGTTCGGCGCGACCCGGACCCGATTCCGTCGACTGCTGGACGCGCTCGACCGGGGCGAGATCCCGGCCGGGCTCCGCTGGTCGGAGGTCGTGCGCGAGGTGCGGCGGGCGTCGGGGGGCCGGGGGTTCTACGAGTGGCGCCTCGACGAACCGGGCCCCACCTAGCGCCGGCTGCCGGGGCTAGTTCGCCACCAGGCTCGAGGCGACGCGGACGGCGTCGAACCGCGCGGCGAGGGCAGGGCCCCCGC
>JASHQF010000146.1 GCA_030037695.1 Thermoplasmata archaeon | reverse complement strand
GACGGCCACATGCAGGCCGGGCGCCTCGTGCCGGACGAGCTCGTGCTCCGGATCCTCCGCGAGCGGCTCGCCCGGCCGGACGCGCGGGGCGGTTGCCTCCTCGACGGGTACCCCCGGAACCTCGCCCAGGCGGCGGCGCTCGAGGGGATCGTGCCCGTCGACCTCGTCCTGGCGTTCGAGCTGCCCGAGCGGGAGCTCGTCGCTCGTCTCGCCGGACGACGGATCTGTCCCACCTGCGCCTCGGTCTACAACGTCGCGACCGCTCCGCCGAGGTCGGCCGGGCGCTGCGATCGGGACGGGGCGACGCTCGTGCAGCGGCCCGACGACCGACCCGAGGCGGTCGTCGCGCGCCTGCGGGTCTACGCCGAGGCGACCGCGCCCCTGCTCCAGCATTACGGGGCGCGCGGCGTTCTCCGAACGGTCGACGCCTCAGGGCCCCCCGAGCGGGTCGCGGAGCGCCTGCGGCAAGCGGTGCACGGGACGGCCCTCCCCGGTCCGGCGGCCCCCCGGCATCCCTGACCGAGCCCGCCGGTCCGGGGTGCGAGCCCGGCCGCCTCCGAAGATCCTGCCACGGCTCCGGCGGGGAGACGGGCGGCCCACGCCGGCGCGCGAGGGTTTATACCTAGAACGGCGTCCGTCGGGTGTCCCGGCTTAGCTCAGTGGTAGAGCGGGGGACTGTAGGCGAGACTGCCGGCATCCCCGGCGGCCCCCGTAGAGATCCTCAGGTCGCCTGTTCGAGTCAGGCAGCCGGGACCTGAGGGGGCGGGCGGCGCCGGGCCGACCTAGCGCCGCGGCGGAGGCGGGATGTTCCGCTCGGTGAAGGCGAGCATCCGGTGCCAGGCGTCCGTGCACGCGGCCGCGTGCTCGGCCGAGGTCCGATCGAAGAAGCTGTGCGGGGCGCCGTCGTACGTCATGGCCTGGACCTCGACGCCCTGCTCCCGCACCCGCTGGGCGAACTCCTCGAACTCCGCCTTCGGGGTCGCGTCGTTGCCCGCGAGGAGCATCAGGATCGGGGCCGTCATGCGGGGGATCGCGGGCCCGGCCCGCCGCATCGGCTGTCCGCCGTAGAATCCGATGCACCCGGCGAGGCCGAGCCCCTCGCCCGAAAGGCGCCAGGAGCTCGCTCCCCCGAAGCAGAACCCGACCGAATAGACGGCCGGGCTCGTCCCGCGGAGGTGGCGCCGGAGATCGTCGACGCACGCCCGCGCGTCCTCGGCGATCGACTCGGGCGTCGTCCGCTCGAGGTGGGGTTTGTAGTCGAACGCATCGTTACGTTCCCCGGCCGGTGCGGTCCGGCCGTAGTAATCCATCGCGATCGCGACCAGACCTGCCTCGGCAAATCGCGCGGCGAGGTCCTTGTAGAACGGGTGGAGGCCCCGCACGTCCGGGAGGATCACGATGCCGCGGCCGGTGGGCAGGGCGGGCTCCGCCCGGTACGCGGCGAAGCGGGTGCCGTCCCGCGCCGTCAGCTCGAGATCCCCGACGGCCCCCAACGCCCCCCGGACGGGAGGGTACGGCGCCAGGGAGCGCTCCGAGTGGCACATCCGGGGGTCACGGAGAGAACGAGACCTTCTTACGCCCGTCGGGCGCCTGGCCCGGACCCCCGACCGCACGCTCAGCCGCGCGCGAGGAGGTTCGGGAGGGTCGGGCGGTCCGCTCCCCGGATCGAGGATGCCTGGGGCCGCTCCCGAGCGGCCCGCCGACGGACCGCCGGCGCGGCGTGCGGGCCCGGGTGAAAGCGCTCGGGATGCGGTTGTCGGGATTCGAACCCGAGTAGGTAGCTTGGGAAGCTACCGTCCTAACCACTAGACCACAACCGCGCGGTCCCACCGAGGGGGCACGGTACTTACCGTTTCTCCGGAGACGGCCCTTTAGAGGAGGAGGCCGACCGACTCGCCCGGGATCGAGGACGCTTCCGCGAGGAGGTCCCCCTTGCGCACGAGGCCCTCGGCGGCTCGGCTCACGAACCCCGCCCGTTGCAGGATCCGTCGGGCCCGGGCCGGATCGCTCGCCGAGAGCGCGACGAGCGGCTGGTTCCCCTCGCGGGCGACGAGCAGCGCGACGCTGAGGAGGTTGACCTTCTCCCGGGCGAGGACCTCGAGGACGCGGAGGAAGCTCCCCGCCCGGTCCTCGAGGCGCACCGCGAGCATCTCCCGGAGCTCGGGGTCGTACCCCGCGCCCGACAGGAGCGCGACGGCGCGGTCCGGGTCGCTGACGATCAGGCGGACCCGGCCGTCGCCGGCGGAGGAATCGAGGCTGATCGCGGCGAGATTGATCCGCTCCTTGGCGAGGGCGCGCGCGACGCCGGCGAGGGTGCCGGGGCGGTTCGGCAGGACGAGCGAGATCTCGCGCAGGACCATCCGAGGTCGAGCGAGCACGGCGCGGACTATACGTTCGACGCCCGCGTCGGCGATGAGCCGACGCACGTATTTATACCGGGACCCGGCCTAAGTTCGCCTGCTCCGGTCGCCGGCGCGGAGCATTTCCAGGATGCGGCAGGCGCAGCAGAGGCGAGCGTTCCGTCGGTCGTACCGCCGCGTCCGTTTCCGGCGGGGCCGTCGCGGCGTCGTGAGCGTCATCGGCACCCTGCTCGCGCTCCTCGTCTTCTTCGCGCTGTTCGGGGTGTTCCTCACCCAGTACCTGCCGCTCTGGATGACCGACAACGAGGCCCAGTTCACCGCCCAGTCCGAAGGCTCGCTCGCGACCCTCAAGGCGGGGATCGACACCCAGGTCGCGCTCGACGGGCCGGCGACGTACACCGTGCCGTTCACGATGAGCTCCCAGGGGGTCCCGCTGCTCGCCCAGCCGACGAGCGCCACCCTCTCGCTGCTGCCGTCGTTCTGCCCCGACCAGTTCGCGACGGCGACTGGCCTCCCGAACGCCCCGCAGAACTGCGTCTTCGAGCGGACGACGATGGCGTCCTCGGGCACCCTCACGCAGAACCACCCCTACCTCAACTCGGCCGCGCCGGGGTCGGTCGAGCTCCAGATCCCGAACCGGTACTACACCCAGGAGACGTTCTTCCTGGAGAACGACGCGCTCGTCCAGTCCCAGCCGGGCGGGCGCGAGGTGATGCTGCTGACGCCTCCCCTCGCGATCAGCCGGCTCGGGTCGAACACGACGGTGCGGGACACGTTCCTCCAGACGTTCGCGAACTCCTCGGAGTTCGTCGGGCAAGGGACCGAGGACCTGACGAGCACGCTGCTCACCTCCCAGGCCGTGACGTCGGCCGACCGGTTCGTCGCCACCAACGGTTCCGCCGCCCCGTTCACCTTCACGTTCGAGATCGGCACGTTGAACCTGTGCGGGTGGTTCGGCTACCTCTCCAGTTTCAAGAACGCGAGCGTCAACGCGACGCAGCCGGGCGGCGCGCTCTCGCTCACCGTCTACAACGGGTCGACCAACATCACCGGCGCCACCCCGTACTCCACCGGGGTCTGCAACAACCAGGGCCGGTACACCTACGACCTCACGCTCACCGTGACGAAGGTCTCGTACGCCTCGATCGACGAGGCGACGGTCCAGCTCGGCCTCAACGTGGGAGGGCTGTAGCGGATGGCGACGGAATCGATGCGCGTCCGCGTCCCCCGCGGGGGCGCTTCCGGCGGGGGCCCTTCCCGCCGGCGGGGGGCCCCCCGATCGCCCGCCTCGCCCGAGGACCTTCCGGGCACGTTCGTCACGGCGATCCCGCCGCTGTCCGATCCGGCGCTCAAGGAGCTCCAGGTCCACGCGGTGAACCCCCCGTACTCCTACGCCCGCCTGAGCTACAACGACCGGAACAAGGAGTACCTCTACGAGGTGATCGAGCCGCAGCTGACGTCCAACGAGGCGCAGCTCGTCGGCCACCTCAAGGAGACGATGGGCAAGATCCTGGCCGGGGACGTCGGCGTCCTCTCCACCGCCGAGAAGCGGTCGTACCTCCGCGGGGAGGTGGAGGGGTACTTCCGGTCGCGGGACATCCCGCTCAGCCCCCTCTCCCTGGAGCGGATCATCTACTACATCCTCCGCGACTACGTGGGGTACGGCCCGGTCGACGCCCTGATCCTCGACCCCGAGGTCGAGGACATCTCCTGCGACGGGGTCGGCGTCCCGTTGTTCCTGTTCCATTCGAAGTTCGAGTCGGTGAAGACGAACATCGTCTTCGCCAAGGAGGAGGACCTCAACTCGTTCATCGTCATGCTGGGGCAGCGGTGCGCGAAGGCGGTCAGCGTCTCCGCCCCGATCCTGGACGGGACGACCCCCGAAGGGCACCGCATCCAGGCGACGTACGCCCGCGAGGTGACGACCCGCGGGGCGAGCTTCACGATCCGACGGTTCAAGGAACGACCGTTCACGCCGGTCGATCTCGTCGCGATGGGGACCGCGAACGAGGAGATGGTCGCCTACTTCTGGCTCGCCGCCGAGCAGGGGGAGTCGGTGATCATCTGCGGCGGCCCCGCCTCGGGCAAGACGAGCACGCTCAACGCGATCGCCCTGTTCATCCCGCCGACCTCGAAGATCGTCTCGATCGAGGACACGCGGGAGGTGAACCTCCCGCACGAGAACTGGATCCCGGGCGCGACCCGCAGCGGGACCGGGGACCGCGGGCCGGACGGGAAGGCGGCGGGGGAGGTCGACATGTTCGACCTCGTGCGGGCGGCCCTGCGGCAGCGGCCGAACTACATCGTGGTGGGGGAGGTCCGGGGCAAGGAGACGTACACGATGTTCCAGGCGATGGCGACCGGGCACACCACCTACTCGACGATGCACGCCGACAGCGTGAAGTCGATGGTGAACCGCCTCGAGAACCCTCCGATCAACACCCCGCGGATCCTGCTCTCGGCGCTCAACAACGTCGTGATCCAGCTGCAGACCCGGACGGAGAAGGGGGTCGTGCGCCGGCTGAAGCAGGTCCTCGAGATCGTCGGCTTCGAGCCCGAGACGAACGAGCTGATCACCAACACCGTCTACGAGTGGGACCCGGCGACCGACGGGTTCGTCTTCAAGGGCCACTCGTTCCTCTTTGACAAGATCATGGAACTCAAGAACTACAGCCCCGAGGAGATGGACGCGGAGTTCCAGCGGCGGACCAAGGTGATCCGCTACCTCGTCGACCGGCAGATCA
>JASHQF010000145.1 GCA_030037695.1 Thermoplasmata archaeon | reverse complement strand
AGTTCCTTGCGCGTGATCTTGGCCCCCTCGTACGCCCGCTGCGCCGCACGTCGCGTGGCGGCGAACGTGGTGAGGTCGGCCCGGTCGACGAGGCGCAGGGCGTCGAACCCCTGGCCGATCCCGAGCACGGTCGCCGGGCCCTGGCCCCGCTCGAGCACCGCCGACGCGGCGCCGTCCGCGATCGACCCGCAATGGAGCAGCCGGAGGGGGAGCGCAACGGGCCGGCTCGCCTCGACCTCCGCCGCGGTCACGGGCGTGGGGAACTGGGCGTTCGGGTTCCGGGCCGCGCCTTGCCGCGCGTGAACCGTGGGCAGCGCATAGGCGGAGGCGTCGACACTGTGGCGGAGGGAGTATCGCTGCGCTACGAGGGAGGCGAGACCGGGCATCGTCGCTCCCGCCGTTCGCTCCGACGGTGCGAGCGCCCGGGTGAGCTCCCGGGTCACGACGGGCGTCGGGAGATCGGTCATCTTCTCCGCGGCGACGACCAGGGCCCGCTCCGCGGCGCCCGACGCTAGGTAGGTCGCGGCGACGTGGAACGCAAGGGCGCCGGTCGCGCTCGCGGCATCGACGAGCACCCCCGAAGCCCCCTCAAGGCTGAGGCGGGAAGCGAGCGAGCCAAGGAACGGTTCGGGGCCGGTGGGCGAGTGTCCGAGCATCGTGCCGGCCACCACGAGGTCGATCGGCTTGCGGCCGACCCCTTCCAGCGCTAGAGTGGCCGCTTCCGCCGCGAGCTCCGTTAGCGACTCGGCGCGTTTGCCGAATCGACCGACGCCGACGCTCGCGACTCGGACCTTCATCCCCCGATCGCTCCGGAGCGATCCGAGAGGAAGCGAAGGCGGCCCAGGAACCGGGAGAGCGGCATACCGTCCTCCCACCGAAGAACCCCGTTCCCTTCGCGGGTCCGGGTCACCGGCGGCACGCCGCGGCAGAGGAGCCCGAGGAGCCCCCGCGCGGGGGCCGGTCCGGTGGCGTAGAACCGCCAGCTCTCCTCTCCTCGCAGCCCGAGCCGCCGGTAGGCGTACAGGACCACGAGCCCGACGCGGGCGACCGCCCTCCGATGCGCCTCGAGCTGCTCGTTCGCCCGCCCGCTCGCCGCCGTGAAGCGGATCACCGGCTGCGACGACGCCTTCACCTCGATCGGGAGCGCGAACTCCTGGCGAAGGGCGACCAGGTCGAGTCCGAGCGAGCCCGCGCCGCGGACGACTAGGAACGGTTCCTCGATGAGTCGCTCGACCGGTGCCCGATCGGTCGGTGGGACCGATCGCGCATACCCTCGGACGCTCGGGGGATCGCCCGAGAGCAGGCTCCGCAGCTCGCGCTCGTACCCCCCGAAACTGTGCCCGACCACGTCGCGCGTACTCCGGTTGAGGGGTTAATATAAGTCGGTCGGCGGACTCGCCGTGAACGGTGGCGGCGTCCGCCGGTCTTGAGATCGCTCCGGCCGAGCTGGCGGTCGCCCGGGTCCTCGCGGCGATCGTAGCCGACGTCGATCGCCGCCGCACGCTCCGGGGCGTGGCGACCCACGGCGCCCGATTCCGACTCTCGGAGCTGCGGGCACGCCTTCAGCGGGAGCGGGTCTTCGAGGACCCGGCCCGCCTCCTCGCCCGACTGAAGCGGCGAGGCCTCCTCGCGGAGGCGCCGACCGGCGGCGGAGACCGGACTTACGAGGTCCCGTACCCGGAGGAGCTCCGCGACATCCTGAGCGCCGAGGCGGGCCGGGGAGAGCTCGCGGAGGGCGGAGCGGAGCTCACGGTCGCGCACGAGTCGCAGGAGATACGGTCGATGGATTCCGAGTTCCTCGACATCCTTCGCGAGATCGTCCACGAGCGCCTCGAAGCGACGATCGAGTTCGGGCGGACGTTCGGCGCCGAGGTCCTCGCCCGGTACTTCCGCACCCTCTTCGGCGAGGAGCTCCACTTCGACTCGGTCCTCGCGATCCTGCAGCAGTACGCCCTCGTCGACGCGCCCCTCGTCGCCCCGACGGGCCGGACCACCGGGACGACCGGGTTCCACCTCGCCCTGTTCGGCCCCCCGGGGACGGGCAAGACGTTCTCGATCGACGACCTCGTCCGGGGCAACCCGCGCACGGGAGTGCCCGCGCACGGACTTCCCGGCCGGAACCGCTACTGCGGCGGGATCACGCCGGTGCAGTTCCTGAGAGTAGGTGCCGCCTATTCGGGGCGGACGTTCAACTTCATCGTGCCAGAGTTCAACGACTGGTTCAAGTACCGCGGGATGGTCGAACCGCTCAAGCTCGTGATGGAGCAACGCGAGGTGAAGTGGGAGACGACGTTCGGCACCGTCGGTCCGTACACGTTCCGCTCGTTCTTCTCGGTGAACTACAACGTCCGGACCGCGGGCGCGCAGGAGTACTGGGCCACCATCGCCGACCCGAACTTCGCGGCCCTCGAGGACCGGATGCTCCTCCGGTTCCATCCGATGACCCGGGCCCGCTTCCGGGCCGTCGAAGCGAGCGCCGAGCGTCTCGAGCTCGGGGAGCTCGACTTCGGCCTCGCGCGCCAGGTCCGCGACCATCTCACGCTCGTGCACGCGATCGAGACCCGACATCCCCTCGTCGCACGGAAGTATCCGGCGAGGTCCGTCCTCCTCGATCCGGCGCTGTACGCTCGGCTCCGGGGCGTCTCGGAGAAGGCGCTGCGCACGACCGAGTTCCCGAAGTTCTCCCCCCGGCTGAAGAGCCGCGCGGTTCGGCTCGCCGCCGCCGCCTCCCTCCTCACGTACTTCGCCGACGAGGACGACGGCCCCCTCGCGATCGGGACCGCCGAGGCGGAGCTCGCCCAGCGGTTCTACGAGGAGGAGATCCGTGCCCGAGAAGGGCGCCACCGCGCCGTCGCCGGCTGAACCCCCTGAGCCCCCCCGCTACCGGCGGCCCGAGGCCGAAGTCGTGCGCAGGGCGGCGCGGCGGGTGCTCCGGGGCCACCGTGCCACCTATCGCTCTCAGGCAGCGTTCCTCGACGCGGTCCTCGAGGTGATCCGCCGCGACGAGCCGCTCGCCTCGATCGGCGGTCCCCGCCTTCGGCGGCTCCTCATCGGCACCGAAGGGATACGCCTCGCCGTCCACTACACCGAGCGGGACGGAGCGCCCCTCCCCGACGCCTGCCCCGTCTGTGGTGGAGAGCTCGCGCCGATCCGGAACCGGACGCTCACCGGAAGCTCGATCGTGCTGGGACGTAAATGCCGAACGTGCGACTACTGGACGCACGGCGCCCGTCGGGTGCCTGTCCGATACACCGTCTCGAAGATCGACGGGCCCCGGGGACGGGTCGCCCCGACCCGCTAGTCCCGCCGTGGCATCGTGCGCAGGTCGGGCGGAACGTACGCCGAGGGGGGACCCTGGGGTGGGGGCCTCCGAGAACGATCGAGCGAGAACAGGGCCACGGCAGCCCCGGTTCCTCCGACCACGAGCCCCAGCACCAGTGCCGGGACGAAGTCACCGCCCCACCAGGGGCCGGAGGTAGAGGAGGAAGCTGGCACCTGGACCAGGATTGTGGAACGGTAGACGGCACCGGCAGCGTCGACCGCCGACGCTTCCACGTCGTACGACCCTGCCGAACCGTAGGTGTGCTTGACCGACGTGCCGTTCGCCTCGGAACCATCCCCAAAAAGCCACGTCACGGCGATCGGATCGGTCCCGCCCGTCACCGAGGCCGTGAACGAGTACGTCGCAGAACTCCCGAAGGCCCCCGGTGAGCTGGCGGGGGTCGCGGAAAAGCTCGCCGTGGGCAGCGGGTTCACCGTGATCGTCGTGTTCGGCGTAGACGTCTCTCCCGAAGCGTCGGTGTAGGTGTACGTCACGTTGTAAGCGCCCTCTTGAGCCCAAGCATGGGAGACGTTGGTCGTCGTGGCCGTAGTCCCGTCCGCGAACTCCCATGACCCCGTTCCCGGCGTCGTGCCGCCGGTCACCGTCGCCGAGAGGTTGAGCGGAATCTCGACGTCCGTAGAGGTCGATGGAAGGGCGGCGATGGAAGCGACCGGTAACGGCAGAATCTCAACGACGCTGGATGCGACGGCCCGCCCCCCAGCCGCGTCGGTGGCCGTTACCGAGACGACGTACGACCCTGGAGTGTGGTAGGTATGGCCGGGCGAATCGCCGGTCCCTGTCCCGCCGTCGCCGAACGACCATGCGTACTGGACAGGGGGGGTACCGCCGGTGGACGTGACATGTACGTGGAATCTTACGCCGACGTCGGTCTCCGGCGTAGCAAGCGAGCCGTACGAGGCATGGAGTTCGATCGAGCCGTTCACCTGAAGGGTCGCATCGGCCCAAGCAGTCTCCCCGAGAGCATCAGTAAGGGACGCACTCACGGAGTACGTGCCGCTCGTATTGGCCATGCAGGCGAGCGCTAGTGAATCAGACGAGGCACAGCTCGACGGGAGTCCGAGGAAGGCGACCGTGGTGCCACCAGCTCCACCCGAGGGCACCACAACTGCCTCGGTTGTCCCCCCTACGTCTATGGCGGCGGGAGTGAACGTGAACGAGTCGACTGACGGAGGTGTACCGAGGACCGCTATCGCGCCCGAGGTATTCTCCGCAACGAGGATGGCCGACAGTCCGGCGAGCGAGCCACTGGAGGGTGGTGCGACAGCCACGGAAGTGGGACCGTCTCCGATGCGAACCGCGGTGAGCGACATGTTCGCCTCCGGCGCCGAAGTCGCGGGAATCTCCTCAACCACGCCGGGGCCCGACGCCGACGCTGCGGAGGCAATGAACATCGCCCCACGGGTCGGGTCGTACGCGATCCCCGTCGCGTGGCCATCGCTCGGCAGGGCAAGCGTCGCCCCCGTAACGGCGAGTGTAGAACCGTTGATCGTCTCGACGGTACCTTTGCCCCCGGCGTAGACGAGACCATCTGCCGGATCCCACGCGAGGGCCGTGATGTTCACCCCTGCAGCTAGGCCCGTGGCGACGTGCGTGTGCGAGGAAGCGTTGTAAACATTGATTTTGCCCGTTCCCGTGTCGAAAGCAAAGAGATAGGAATCAATTGGATCCAGAGCCATTGATTGGAGAGCTTCGGGATTTACGGTAATGGTATTCCAAGTA
>JASHQF010000144.1 GCA_030037695.1 Thermoplasmata archaeon | reverse complement strand
CTCGGCTCGGTGATCGTCTCCTCGTTCCCGAGCGCGGGGCTCGCGACGACCGTGGCGGGGCACTACATCATCCGCGCGCTCAAACTGCCGCGCGTCGCCCGGTTCGACTCCCCCGACCTTTCGCCGATCGCCGTTGTCCAGGGTGGCGAGGTCCACCCGACGATCCGCGTCTACGGCCAGAACAGCTTCTCGCTCGTCCTCTCGGAGTTCCCCCCCACCCCGTCGCAGGCGACCGCGATCGCCCGGACGATCCTCGCCACGGCCGAGCGGCGCCAGGCGCGGCTGATCGTCTGCCTCGAGGGGGTCGTGCCCCACCCCGCGGACGACGGCGAGCCGGCGCCCGAGGTCGACGACCGCGCCGGCGAGCAGATCTGGGCGGCGTACTCGAGCCACGATCCGGAGCTGTTGCGGGCGTTCGCCCCGACCCGCGCGCGCCCCCTCGACGAGGGGATCGTCGGCGGGGTGTCGGGAGCGCTCCTGGTCCAGGGGATCGGCCGGAGCCCGCGCGTGGGGGTGCTCCTCGTCAGCGCGCGGGCGGCCGAGGGGCTCCCGGACCATCGCGCGGGCGCGCTGCTCATCGAAGCGCTCGATCGGCTGCTCCCCGAACTCAAGATCGACACCGGGCCGCTCCGCCAGCAGGCCGAGCAGATCGAGCGGATGCTGCGGACGGCGATGAAGGGCCGCCCCGCGGCCTCCCCCCCTCCCGAGGACGAGGAGCCGGGCGTCCCCGCCATGTACGGGTAGGCGCGGCCGGGTCCCGTCGATCGGGCCGCCCGCCTAGTTCTGCGCGTTCTGCTCGTCGGTCACGAACGTGACCGTGATCGAGCCCGAGTACGGGCGGCTCGGGGCGGCGAGGGTGACGTAGAGGAACGTCGCGTTCTGTCCCGAGATGCAGATGTTGTGGGGGGTCATCCCCACGACCCCGAACGAAGCGGGCACGATCGACGCCCCGAGGATGCAGACCTCGGGATAGTCGATCGTCGTGTGGGGCGCGGGGGCGGAGTTCACTGCGGTGACGTTGTCGATGAACGTCGCGCCGGTCGTCGTGGCGAACGTCTGCGTCACCGCCGTCCCGTTCAGCAGCTCGCCGGAGTAGGTGACGCCCACCGCGGTGACCCGCACGGAGCCCCCGAGGTAGCCCTGGCTCCAGGCGGCCGCGACGCCGATCGCGACCACGACCACGGCGGCGATGGGGACCCCGAGCCAGACCCAGCGGGGGACGCGGCCGCGCCGCGGCACCGGGCGGTAGCGCGTGGGGTACGATTGCGAGACGCCGGTAGGGTCCCACTTCGGATCGACGGACATCGTGAGGTGCGCCGGCGTTCAGCCGGGGAACAGCGGCCCGTAGTTGAACGAGATCACGGTACCGGAATCGGCCGCGCCGTTGCCGGCGTACCGGAGCTCGATCGGGCAGGCCGCGGGATTCGTGAAGCACCAGGGCGGGATGCCGTGGTAGTCTTCGTCGCAGCCGACGTCCCACCAGTACGGCACCGTCGTGGGCGGGGTGGGCAGGGTGGGGCACGACGAGGTCGGTCCGGACGGGTTCATGAACACGACGATCTGGTCGCCCGCGTGCAGGGTCGTGGCCCCCGGCGTGAGCTGGTCGAAGAACGCGAGGCGGTTGAAGTAGGCGCGCGGGGGCGGCTCGAACGAGCCGCAGATGCCGATCGTGGGCGAGCCGGCGCCGGGGTTGCCGTTCTCGCCGGGGATCCACTCCATCTGGTCGAGGGTCGCGTTGAGGTAGACGGTCCCGTTGCAGAGGACGAGGAACTGGAGGTCGGCGAGCGGCAGCCCCGTGGGGCTCGTCGAGGTGATGATGACGTAGAACGCGGGCAGCGTGTAGCACTCCTGGACGTTGTTGACGGTGACGCAGTCGGTCCCGTCGCCGAACACCTCCTCGGTGCCACCGACCATCGTGTAGTTGATGATCGTGGGCACGGGCGGCGTCGGGATCCGGATCGCGTAGAGCAGGGCGGCGAGGACGACCGTGATCGCGACGAGCAGGATCACCGCTACGATCGGCGCGACCCCGCGACGGCGCGGTCTCCGCCCGCGGAAACGGACCACGCGAAATATACGTCGGGCCCCAAGATATCTACCTTCCGCCAGCGCCGACGCGTCGCACGGGGGCCGGCGCGGCCGCCTAGGTGAACGTCTCGCGGTACGTCAGGAGATAGATCGCCCCGACCAGCATCACCGCGAGGAGCACGAAGATCGAGACGGGGTTGGAAGCGAAGAAGACGATCGTGAGCGCGAGGAGGATCGTCGGCAGCGCGAGGGTGCTGAGGACGACGACCATCCTCCCGTCCATCGGACGGTCGCGAGTCCGGGCCCGACTTAACCTTTGAACCGGCCCCACGGCTGGGGGGCGCCTCGGCCCGCCGAACTACAGGTCCCGGCCGACCGGGAGCGCGGGACCCAACGGCCGGTCGACCTCGAACGTCAGTTCCGCCTGCGCCACCTCGGCCCTCACGGCAGGGAGGAGGGGCGGGGGCTCGAGCAGGGGCGGCGAGGGGGGGACCAACGCGAGCCCCGCCGGGGAGCTCGCGGGGAGATTGACGGTCGTCGTGACGCGCACCGTCGTGGGCGGAAGGCTCGCGAGGATCGCTTCGGCCGGCGCGAGGATCGACTGCTCGATGTGGTTCTCGACGACCGCCGCCCAATGGCGGCTGACCTGGGAGAAGGCGGACTTGCCGAGCTCCGGGATGAGCAGCTCGTTGTCGAGGATCCGGAGGGAGCCGGCGCCGCGCTCCTGCTTCTCGGCGAACGGCTCGATGAGCTTGAGCCGGCCGATGGCGCGGTCGGCGAGCGACCGGCGCTGGCCCTCGCAGCGGAACGGCTTGACCACGAACGCGCTCACGATCCCCGCGTTGCGGGCGGCGACCTCGAGGACGTACGGGAACGCCCCGCTCCCGGCGCCGCCCCCGAGCGAGCCGAGCAGGATGACGAACGAAGCGCCCTGGAAGACCTTCTGGAGGGCCGGCTCCGCGGCGCGGGCGAGCAAGCCCCCGACCACGGCCGAGCCGCCGGTGTCGACATCGGCGCCCGTGTCGGGCCCGAGGTAGATCCGACGATCGTACTCCTCGAACGCATGGACCTTGGAGTCGCAGTTGATGGCGACCGTCTCGAGGTGACGGACCCCGTGCCGGGCGATCTCGCGCCCGATCTGGATCGCTCCCCCGCCGACCGCCGCCAGAACGACGCGGAGCTCCTGGCCGAGACGCAGCGAGACCTCGTCGCCGACCGCGATGAGGTCGCCCGCGTTCCCTAGGAATTCCGACGGTCCGGTCCCCCTGTCTCCCTCGTGCTCTTCCACAACCCACCCCACGTCCGCGCGACCATCGCTCCCCCTACCTACCGACCACACCCCGACGCTCGAGGTCCCGGCCGCTGTCGCTCAAGGCGCCGACCTGGCTGCGGGTCTCCGCGGCGGCGCGCAGCTTGTCGCGCGCGCGGTGGACCTGCTCGTGGACCTCCATCTTCGACTCGCCGTGTCGGAAGATGAGGGCGATCACGTCGCTCAGGCGGGCTCCGTTGGCGATGTGCTGGGCGTAGCTCACGAGGGTGGCGTACTCCTCCGGCTTCAGGCGGATCGGCACCTCGATCAGGCCGTCCGCGTCCACCGGAGGGTTCGGCGCGGTCGACAGCGCGCGGGCCTGGAGGAACGCATGCAGGGCCGCCCGCATGAGCTCCGATCGGGTCGGGTACTCGCCCGCCGAAACGAACGAGTCGACCAGGCGGAGCTCCTTCAGGCTGCACCGGAGCGCGATGCGCGCTTCCTCGGCCTCGTGCCGGGGTGCCTCGGGCCCGCGGGAGCGGGCCTCCTTCCCTGGGGGAGCGTCGTCGAACACGGCCAACCGTGGAGATGGAGATTCCATCTACTTAAACGCAAGGGCGAGTCCAAGTCGCGAAGTGCGAGCAGCTGGTCTGAGGTCGGATTGCTGACGTGTCGAACAGGCAAGGTAGTGTGTCGAACAGGCTCCGAGCGGGGGTGGTCGAAAGTATAACCGCCCTGCTCTGCGGCTCCGCGGACCTTCCGACTCACCCTCGGCGGCCGGGCCCAGAGGGCCCTCGATCGTACCTTGAGCTAGGGCACACGCGGTCCCCCGATCCCGTACGCACCGAGGGCGGCTCCCGCGGTCGGTCTGGAGCGCCCACTTCCGAGCGTCCGCTCACGGGTCCGCATTAGTGCGCATCGATACGTATTACGACCGGTGACGATGTTAGCTTCGTTGCTCGCCGTCACATCCGGCGTAGGGTTTCATATACGAGAGGTCGAGCATACGCCACCCCGAGGTCGAGAAGACCTAGCGGAGGAACGAAGCGAATGAACGTCTGGAAGCTGAGAGCGAGACAGCGCGGGCGAGGGCGCAAGCGGGGAGTGTCGCCGATCATCGCGACGATCCTCCTGGTCGCCATCACGGTCGTGTTGGCGGCGGTGCTCTACGTGCTGATCTCGGGGTTGACCTCGACCGGCGCGAGCACGCCCTACAGTCTCGGGATGTCCGAGACGGGGGCCACGACTACGGGCGGGAACTGGATCGCGATCACGCTCAAT
>JASHQF010000143.1 GCA_030037695.1 Thermoplasmata archaeon | reverse complement strand
GCCCCGAGCACCGCGATCGTGGAGGAGTGGATCCTAGCGGGCTCCGCGGGGGTCCTCGGCCTCGGGATCGTCCTCACCGTCGTCGCGACGTTCACGGGTCGGTTCGGGGGCCCTCCCCGCGGCACGCGGTCGCACTGAGCTCGCCCGGCGGAGGCGGTCGGCCCCCGCCGTAGCGCTCACCCGTTCGGGTCCGGAGCCGTGGTCTAGGTGAGCTTGAGGTACGAGCGCATCGTGCCGTGGAACTCCCCGCAGAACTCCGTGCACTGGATCAGATAGAGCGTGCCCGGGGTCCCGTTCGGCACGCTGAAGGCGAAGTGGTTCATCCGGCCCGGGATCGCGTCGATCCTCACGCCGAGCGCCGGGATGTTGAACGAATGGACGACGTCGGCGCTGGTGACGTTGATCTGGACGACGGCACCGGGCGGAGCCCAGAAGTACCCGCCCGAGAGGCTCCCGTTGGCCGCGTCGTAGCTCGTGTTGAAGCAGGTGTTGTTCGCCGGGTAGCAGAACTCCCAGTACCACTGGTGGCCGATCACCTCCACGTACTCCGTCGGGTCGGAGGGGAGGGCGTCGAGATGGTAGAGCAGGATGGTGGAGTAGCCGGCGACCCCGGCGAGCAGCGCGACGACCGCGAGCGTCCAGAACACCTCGAGCTTCTCAACCATAGCGGCGCCTCCGCGTGGTGGGGTCCCGGAACTTCCAGAGGGCGTAGACGAGGTAGCCGAACGTGATCCCGGCCCCGGCAAGGCCCATGAAGAACATCACCCAGACGAGCGGGGCGATCTCCTGGAGATCGGTCGTGGCGGAGACCGCCAGCACACCGGAACGGGGAGAAGGTGCGGACTATATCGCCGGTGTACGAACCGGCGGCCCGTCCCCGCGGTCCCCGCGCGCCGGCTCGGTTCGTACCGAGGGGGCTTGAAGGTGGGCTCCGCTCGCGCGATGGCCCCTGGGGCGATCACGCGGATGCGGACGGGACGATCTCGGCGAGGGGCGGTCTCCCTCGGGCTCGCGCTCCTGCTCGCGGTCGCGTCGGTCGGGGTGTTCGTGGGCGAGAAGATCCCGCGCGTCCCCGCGATCGAGACGGACACGACCGCCTACCTCAACGTCACCGGGAGCGACACGCTCAGCTTCAGCCCCCAGATCATCAACGACCTCCCGCTCAACACCAAGATCACGGTGAAGTTCACCGACGCAGGATCCGAGCTGCATACGTTCACGATCCTGAGCTACGAGGGGGTCTCGTTCAACAACAATACCTCCGACATCACCCCCCTCGCCTACCCGACCGGCACCGCCTCGAACGGCTCCGGCCCGGGGAACCTCGTGAACGTCAACGCGACGAGCGCGCCGGGGACGACGACCGGGGGGTTCACCTCCCCGGCCACGGCCGGATGGTACGAGTTCGTCTGCACCAAGCCCGGCCACTTCGATCCCGCCGCCGGCTCGAACATGTACGGGTACGTCGCGTTCGGGGAAGCGGTCCCGTCCGGGCTCTCCGTGGCGTCCGCGCCGGGAGGCCCCGGGGCCGCGGTGTTCATCATCGTAGGTACGATCGTCAGCCTCACGGTGATCGCGATCGTCCTGGGGTTCGTGGTCGGCCGGCGACGCGGCGCGGCGTTCGAGATGCCCCCCGAGCGGACCGGCTACCCGGAAGTGCCGGGCCCGACCTCGGGCGGCGCCCCTCCGACCCCTCCTCCCCTACCCCCCCACTAGGCCCTCGGGCTCTCTGGGCCTTCGCCCGAAGGCCTATAAGCTACGGAACTTGTAGTAGGTTCGGAGCGATCGATGGCGTGGGGAACTCCGAACCGTGAGCGACGTGTGCTGAAGGCGGGCCACTCGTCGGTCGCCGTGACGCTGCCGAAGCCCTGGGCCGAGGCGATGAACCTGCGGCCCGGCGACTTCGTCGTCTTCGACCAGAACGACGACGGCACCCTCTACCTCAAGCCCGCCCCCACGCCCGGGAGCACCCCCGGCACCGCTCCGTTCCTCGTCCAGGCGCGATCGTTCGACACGCCGGGGATCCTGGAGCGGGTGGTCGTCGGCGCCTACCGCGCCGGCCACGACGCGATCGAGATCCGCACCGACCTCGCCCTCGCACCGGAACGTATCGAGGAGCTCCTCCAGGCGGCGCGGGGCCTGCTCGGCGTGTCGGTGGTCGCCCAAGAATCGAACCGGGTCGTGCTCCAGAACTTCATCGACCCGTCGAAGTACGGGCTGCCGCAGCTCGTTCAGCGGATGAAAATGATCCTCGTCGCCTTCGTCGAGGAGATGGAGGAGATCGTTCGCCGTCGCGCCCGGAGCCGCCGGCTCGCGACGCTCGACGAGGAAGCCCGGAAGGTGCTCGCCCTCCTCGTCCGGCAGCTGTTCCTGGCGAGCCGGGACTGGTCGCTCGCGCGCCGGATCGGCAGCCCCGACCCACGCCAGCTGCTCGAGTGGCGGGTCGTCGTCCATGCGCTCGAGGAGCTGGCCACGATCCTTAGCGAGGCGCTCGCCGCCCTGAACGCGGAAGGGGGGAAGCTCACGGTGGGGTCCGGGGGGCCGCTCGCGGACCGCCTTCCCGAGATCAAGGCCCGGATGAAGTCGGTGATCGACGCGTTGATGCATCCCTCGCTCGGGAGCGCCTGCGAGGTCTACCACGACGGGGGCGACGAGCGCCGCGCGGTCCCGGCCGGCCACCGGAGGGCCGGGAGGTCCCCGCCCGCGGTCCGCGAGGCCCTCGGCCTGCTCGATCGCTCCGCCGTGTGCCTGTCGCTTTTGTCGGCGGTGGCGATCGACCGGGCCGTCGCCGTCGGGACGGAGACGATCCTGGTCGAGGCCGACTGAGCCCGGACCGGCTTTATCCGCTCCAGGTCCGGACCGTAGGGACCGGTCGGTTCGCACGGTACGAACGCCATATCGACCGACCCCGGGTCCTCGGGGACCGAGGGTAGCGATGTTCGATTCGATCGACGATTGGCTGATCATCGCGGTGGTCGCGGGGATCCTGTTCTACGGGTCCAGCAAGATCCCCCAGCTCGCCCGGAGCCTCGGCCGCTCGGTCGGCGAGTTCAAGAAGGGCCGGCTCGAGGTCGAGCGCGAGATCCGCGCCGAGCAGGCCGCGTCCACCCCGCCGCCGGCCGGACCTACGCCGTAGGCCGTCGTTGGGGAGCGGAGGTCCGGGGGACCCGGGGCGACGCCGCGCGGAGGGCGGAGCACCACCGTCACGTCACGGACCAGGCGCGGGGGGACCGGGGTGAGGCATGGGCGATCTCGATCGCGTCCTCGCGGTCCTGGCCGAGGCCCAGCGCCGGGCGGTCCGCATCGGCATCGTGCTCGGCGCGATCTTCGGCACGACGCTCCTCGTGAAGCTCGTCCCGGTACGGGCCCGCTTCGGCGGGGTCGTCGTCCCGCTCGCCTACCCCTGGCCGAGCCCGTTCTACAACATCACGGCCCAGGTGTTCCGGGCCCTGGTCGCCTGGACGCTGCCCCCCCGGGTGACGCTCCTCAACGTCGGCGTCGGGGATTCCGTCGTCGTCCAGATGGAGATCGGGCTCCTCCTCACCCTCATCGTGGGGATGCCCTGGATCGTCCACGAGGTCGGCGCGTTCCTCGTCCCGGCCCTCCGCCGGAAGGAGCGACTGCTGCTGCGCACCGTCGGGATCCCGGCGACCGTGCTGTTCGCCGTCGGGACGGCGGCCGGGGTGTTCGTGCTGACGCCGTTCACGTTCCGCCTCCTGTTCGAGTACGTCGGCGCGATGGGGCTCGCGCCGGTCCTCGGTGTCCAGAGCTTCGTGACGTTCGCGCTCCTCTACTCGCTCGCGTTCGGCGTCGTCTTCGAGCTGCCCGTCTTCATCTACGCGCTCACCCGCCTCGGGGTCGTCCGCTCGACCGCGTGGCGCAAGCACTGGCGGGGTGCGGTGATCGCATCCCTCGTCTTCGGCATGATCGTGACCCCGGACAACTCGGGAATCACGATGCTCCTGATCGCGCTCCCGATGATGGCGCTGTACTTCGGAGGGGCGTACTTCGCCGGCCGCTGGGAGCGGGCGTCGGTCGCGCCGCCTCGACCCCCGGCGTGGGCGGGGGAGGCGTAGCCTGATGGCGCTCTTCTCCGACGTCGACTGGGTGATCATCGCCGGGGTCGCGACGTTCCTCCTGTTCGGCGGGGAGAGTCGGGGGACGCTCCGCACGCTCGGGCGCTGGTACGGCCGCGCGATGCGCCTGAAGCAGGAGCTCCTCTCGGAGTTCTCCAAGGCGGCCGAGCTGCCGCTCCCGGCGGCCGGGGCCCCCTGGTCGGTCCGCGCGGCCCTCCTGGACGTCGGGGGGCCGACCCCCCGGGAGCGCGGGGTCCCCGTGGCGGTCGGTGCGGCCCCCGGGCCGGCGCCCGCTCCGATCGCGGCGGCCGCCCTCGGCCCCGCGTTCGTCTGGACGGGAGGGAGCCCGGGCGAGGCCTGGTCGACGAGCGCGGCGAGCCTCGCGGTGGCGTGGGGGGAGGTCCGTTGAGCGTCCTCGGCCCCGACCAGATCGTGACCCTCACGGAGATCCTGGTCGTCCTGATGGGGATCGCCATCGCCTGGGCGGTCTACCACGGCTCCGATCGGGCCGAGCTTCCCGGCGACGCGAAGGTCCCCCCGCCCGAGGAGATCGACGACGCCACCCCGGACACCCGGGGGAGGACCCTCTCGTGAACTGCGACCCCGCGTGCCCGGTCCTCTCGGCCGGCGCGTCCCTCGCCGAGAACCGGTTCGATCTGCCGCTCGGCTACCTGCGCCGCGTCGCGGCGGTCGACCCCGAGGTCGACGAGACGAAGCGGAACCTCCTCAAGCTGGCGGCCGTCGCCGGGGTCCTCGGGGTCGGGGTCGGCGGCGCGGTCGGGGGCGCTATCCAGTACGTCCAGCCCGGGATGGTCGGCCTCTCGAGCTACCCGCGGGTCCAGCTGATCGATCTCGACGGCAAGCCCCTCACGGTCACCAACGTCGAGGCGGAGTACAACGTCGGGACGACCGATCTCCTGATCTTCTACTACCCCCTACGCAACGAGCCGAACTTCCTGCTGAACCTCTACCCGGTGAACGGGAGCCCCCCGTCCTCTACGAACCCGGGGGCGGCGAACGTCCCGGGCGGGGTCGGCACGTACGGCTCGATCGTCGCCTACAGCGCGATCTGCCAGCACCTGGGCTGCCCCGCGCCCGCGCTCGCGTGGTACCCGCCCGCGGCCCCCGTCGTCGGGCAGCCGCTCGCCAACCTGTACTGCCCCCAGACGCCCGGCGGCCGGGTCTTCTACCTGCACTGCTCCTGCCACGGCTCCACCTACGACGCCGCGAACTCCGCGGCGAACCTCACCGGACCGGCGGTGCTGCCGCTCCCCCAGGTGGTGCTCGAGACCGACCCGTCCGGGAACATCTTTGCGGTCGGGGAGAACGGACCGCCCGTGAACGGCCACCTCAACACCCTCCAGGGGGACTACGGGATCGGGACGTCGAGCCAGCTCACGAAGGAGACGCCCGTGATCCTCTGCAACATCGCCTAGGAGCGGGGGATGTCGTTCGCGAACTGGTACAACCGGACCCTCAACAGGATCTGGGGGTTCGTCGAGGACCGCACGGCGATGCGGCGGTGGGCCCTCCGGCCCCAGCCCGAGTTCTCGTTCAAGCCGTCGTACTGGACCGGGGCGTTCGTCGCGAACGCGTTCTTCTTCCAGGTGCTGACCGGCGCCCTCCTCCTCCTGTACTACGAACCGAGCACGTCGACGAGCGCGACGTACCTCGCCTGCGGCCAGGCGACCGGGACCCTCTCGCCCGCGCCGGCGGCGTGGTGCTCGACGTACTACATCATCCACTCCGTCCCGATGGGCTCGCTGCTGCTGTCGACCCACCTCTACGGGGCCTACGCGATGATCTTCCTCATGTTCGTGCACTTCTTCCGGGGCTACTACCTCGGCGTCTACAAGGCGCCCCGGGAATTCTCCTGGATGGTGGGGACGCTCCTCATGCTCCTCACCCTCGGGATGGGGTTCACGGGCTACCTGCTCCCGTACACCCAGCTCTCCTACAACGCGACGAACGTCGGGCTCGTCCTCGCGCTCCGCCTGCCCACGTTCGGGCCGCTGCTCGGACCGTTCCTCTTGGCTGACGGAACGAGCCAGGGGCTGCTCTCCCGGATGTTCGACGCGCACGTGCTCCTGATCCCGCTCGCGCTCGGGGCCCTCCTGTACGCGCACATCGCGCTGTTCGAGTCGCACGGGATCGCCCCGCCCGCCTCGTCCGATCCGCTCCAGCGGCGGCGGTTCACCGACAAGGAGAGCAAGTCGCAGGTCCCGTTCATGCCGCACATCCTGTTCTACATCGGCAAGTGGGCCCTGCTCTACGTCGGGGTCCTCTTCGGCATCGCCGCGCTCTGGCCCTGGCAGCTCCCCACGTACGTGGGGAACCTGGCGGTGACCCCGGGGGTCACCGAACCGGACTGGTACTTCCTCTGGCTGTTCAAGCTCGTCGACTTCGTGGGCGTGACCCCCGTGATCGCGATCGGCGCGACGACCGCGATCCTCCTGTTCATCCTGTTCGTCCCGTTCCTCGATCTCTCCAAGCGGACCCACCCGCGGGACCGGCCGTTCTTCGTCTGGCTCGGCACCTCGCTCCTCGGCTTCTTCGTCCTGATGACGGTCTGGGGCGGGGAGACCCCGGGCGTCCAGATCTTCCCGATGACGGTCGTCGAGACGATCGCGCCGATCTTCCTCGTCAACGCACTCGTCTTCGGGCTGTTCCACTGGCGGTACGTCCGTAGCTACCGCCGCCGGCTCGCGGCGCGGGCCCCCGCGTTCGTGGGGGCCTACGGACCGACCCGGGTCCGGGCGGGTGCGGCGCCGAACGTCGGGGCCGCGGAGGCGACGGGCCCGTGAGCGAGCCGGCCGAGAGCGAACCCCGCCCGTCGTCGGGCGCGCTCTGGGGGACCCTCGCGGTGCTCCTCGTCTTCGGCACCGTGCTGATGGCCGCCGCGGTCTACGGCGTCACCGGCCTCGCCGCGGGCGACCTCCTCGGCGCGGTCCCGCTCGTCCTCGGGTCGATCGGCGCCGTCGTGATCTTCCTGCTCATGGCCGGGATCCTCTACCGGGTCGATCGGGTCCGGGGCGTCCCCCACCGGAGGGTGGAGCTGTTTGAGTGACCTCGAGACGGGGCTCGCCCACCTGCGGGCCCGGACGCTCGGCCTCTACTCGGCGATCACCCTCCTCATGCTCGCCGGTATCGCGGTCCTCGTCGCCTACGCGATCCGGCTCGGGCCCCTCACGTCGCCGGGCGCCCAGTCGTCGTTCGGCTACGCGATCGCCTTGATGGCGCTCATGGGGGCGGTGCTGTTCCACGTCCTCGACCGGACGTACCGCACCTGGCCGCTCGGCCGCCACGTCGCCCCGACGGCCCCCGGGCCCGTCACGCTCGAGGCCCAGGTCCTGTTCGTGAAGGTCGTGGTGGTGGTGCTCGCCGCCGGCGCGATCGCCTACCTCCTCGCGGGGTTGCTCGTATGACGGGAGGGAGGCCGTGACCAACCTCGGTGCGACCCCGATCCTGATCGCCCTCGTCGCGGGGTTCGCGGCGTTCGTCCTCGCGGTGCTGACCTACCGCGGGACGTGGCTCGTGGGGGCGATGAAGAAGTGGCTGTTCACGACCGACCACAAGAAGATCGGCCTCATGTACATCGCGACCGGGATCCTGTTCTTCTTCATCGGCGGGATCTACGCGACGCTGATCCGGACCGACCTCGGCCTCGTCCAGGGCCTCGGCCTCGACCCCCAGACCACGCTCGGCATCTCGCCGAACGTCTACTCGACGCTGTTCACCATGCACGGGGTCCTGATGATCTTCATGTTCGTGATGCCGACCCTCGCCGGGTTCGGCAACTACCTCGTGCCGTCGATGATTGGCTCGCGGGAGATGGCGCTCCCCCGGATCAACGCGATCGCGTTCTGGCTGATCCCGCCCGCGGGGGTGATCCTGATCCTCTCCAACGCGAACGCCGGATGGACGGGATACGTACCGCTCTCGGTCGACCTGCCCGGGAACGGGATCAACCTCTGGATCCTCGGGTTGCACATCCTCACCGTCTCCTCGATGCTCGGGGCGGTCAACTTCCTCGTCACGATCGTCAAGCACCGGGCGCCCGGCGTGGAGTACTGGAACATGCCCCTGTTCGTCTGGGCGACCCTGATCAACTCGGTCCTGCTCATCTTCGCGCTCCCGTCGCTCTCGATCGCCCTCACGTTCGTCCTCTCGGACCGGGTCTTCGGGACGCACATCCTCGCGGCCGCGAACGGGACGCCGCTCGGCGGGGCGCTCCTCTACCAGAACATCTTCTGGTTCTTCGCGCACCCCGAGGTCTACATCATGGTCCTGCCCGCGTTCGGGATCATCTCGACCGTCATCCCGAAGCTCGCGCGCAAGGACATCTTCGGCTACGGGGCGATGGCGATCTCGCTCGGGGTGTTCGCCGTCCTCTCCTTCGCGGTCTGGGAGCACCACATGTTCGTCACGGGGATCGCGACGAACGTGCGGTTCGTCTTCATGCTGAGCACGATGGCGATCGCGGTCCCGTCGGCGGTCAAGACGTTCAACTGGGTCGCGACGCTCTGGGGCGGCCGGATCTGGATGGCGCTGCCGATGTGGTTCTCGGTCGCCTTCGTGACCGGCTTCGTCATCGGCGGCCTCTCCGGCCTCATGCTCGCCTCGATCCCGATCGACTACCTCTACCACGGGACGTACTTCGTGGTCGCCCACTTCCACTACATCCTGCTGGGCGGGACGCTGATGGCGATCTTCGCCGGGATCTACTTCTACTACCCGATCCTCACGCGCCGCTGGTACAACCAGCGGCTCGGCCACCTGCACTTCCTCCTGTCGTACGTCGGGGTGAACCTCCTGCTGTTCCCGATGTTCCTCCTGGGGTCCGAGGGGATGCCCCGGCGGGTCTACACGTACCTCTGGACCGGCAACTTCCAGCTGCTCAACTTCCTGTCCACGATGGGCGCCTACATCTTCGGGATCGGCCAGCTCGTCTTCCTGTTCAACATGGTCTACTCCTACTACGCGGGCGACCCGGTCACCACGGCCGACCCGTGGGGCGAGCCGCTCCCGTCGACGATGACCGGACCGACCCCTGCGCCGGCCCCGCTCCCCCGCCGCGCGCCCGTCGCGATCCCGAGCGCCGCTGCCCCGGAGGGGCCGTAGGACGATGGGGCTGCGGGGCCACGACGCGTTCCGCGCGGCCACGGCGGTCGCCGCGTTCCTCTGCTACGTCACGATCCTGTTCGGCGGTACGGTGATGGCCCGCGGGGACGGGCTCGCCTGCCCCCACTGGCCGACGTGCTACGCGGCGCTCGGGGTGTTCCCGAGCGCGAACTCGGCCGCGTCGGTCGAGTGGGCGCACCGGGTCTCCGCGTTCGTCCTCGGGCTCGGGGTCGCGTCGGTCGCGGTGCTCGCTCTCCTGTTCGAGCGCGCGCGCCCGGTGCTCGTCCGCCTCTCCCTCGGGGCCGTCACGCTCGTCTTCGCCGAGGCGCTGCTCGGGGGGGCGGTGGTCGAGAGCCGGCTCGACCTCGTCCTGATCCTGGTCCATCTCGGGATCGCGACGGCCCTCTTCGGGCTCCTCCTCATCCTCACCCTGCTCGCGAACCTGCGCGAGATCCCGCGGCGCTGGATCGTCTGGGCGGTCCGGGCGACCGAGCCCGACCCTCCCGCCGCGACCGTGCCCGAGGTCCCCGCCCCGGCGACCCCGGGGGCTCCGGTGCCGGAGCCGGGCTAGGGGTCCTGCCCGAGGCGACCGGGGGCCGATGTCCGGTACGACCGAGGCGGAGGGGGCGTCGACCGCGGCCCGCCCGCGGCTCCGCGTGGGGGAGATCGTCTCCCTCGGCAAACCCGGGATCACCGCGCTGATCGTCGCGGTCGCGGTCGGAGGGTTCCTGGTCGCCGAGCCCCGCGCGATCGATCTCGTCCGGCTCGGGCTCCTCGTCCTCACCGGGGCGGCGGCGAGCTCGGGGGCGGCGGCGCTCAACCACTACCTCGACCGGGACGTCGACGCGCGGATGCGCCGCACGCGGGGGCGCCCGCTGCCCGCGAGCCGGATCGGCCGGGACGGGGCGGTCGCCGTCGGCGGCGCGGCGCTCCTCGTCGGCGGGGTCGTCGGCGCGACGCTCGCCCTCAACCCGCTCACGGGGCTGTCGATCGCCCTCGGCGGGATCACCTACGTCGTCGTGTACACGGCGTGGCTGAAGCGTCGGACGACCTGGAACATCGTGATCGGAGGGTTCGCGGGCAGCGCCCCCGTGCTCGCCGGCAGCGCCGCGGCGGTGGGCGCGTGGACGCCGGGGGCGCTCGCCCTCGCCCTCCTCGTCTTCCTGTGGACCCCGCCGCACTTCTGGAGCCTCGCGCTCCTCCTGCGCGACGACTACGCCCGAGCGCGCCTCCCGATGCTCCCCCGGATGGACGACGCCGCCTTCTCCGGCAAGGTCGTCGTCGTCTCGGCCGCGCTGCTCGTTCCCGCGGCGGTCCTCCTCGCGGCGACCGGCGCGCTCGCCTGGCCGATCGGCGTCGCGGTGATCGCGCTCGGGGTCGTCTTCCTCGCGGCGACCTGGCCGCTCGCCCGCGAGGTCACGCCGCGGGCGGCGCGGCGAGGGTTCCTCGTCTCGGGGCCCTACCTCCTCGGGATCGTCGTCGCGGTCGCGGTGAGCGCCCTCCTCGTCCGCTCGGGCGTTTCGGCCGGCTGGTAGCGGGATGCCACCGCGCGAAGCTTATCCCCCGCGGGCCCCTCGTATCCGCCGGATGGCCGAGCCGAGCGACGCCGGGGCGCCGAGCCCCGACCGGCTGAGGGATGCGGAGCACGTGCTGAAGAAGCTCGGGTACGCCCGGGTACCGGCCGGGGCCCGGTCCCGGGAGCTCGAGGCGTCGTTCTGGGTCCAGGAAGCGGGGATCCCGCGGCGCACGTTCCCGGTGTTCGTCCCGCCGGACGACCGGGCCGAACTGTCCGCCCGCATCGACCGATGGCTCGCGGCGGCCCGCTCGGGCGGCGGCCGCCTTCCCCGCGCGATCTTCGTCACCCCGAGCGATTCCCTCGCCGACGTCGCCTGGGAGCATCTCGCCCGGCGCGGGGCCGGCGCGATCGACCCCGAAGTGTCGATCCTGGTGATGCCCGCCCGCACCCGCGGCGAGGAGGCCGCGCACTTCCAGCTCCGCATCGCGGCTCCGCGGGAGGTACTCCGGATCGCCACGGGGGTCGTGGCCGGGCTGTTCCGTCGGGCGCAGGCGGTCGAGGGCACGGGGCAGATCGACTTCGAGGAGATGCTCCGGTTGCTTCGGGAGCGGTTCGGCCTGGACGTCCAGCGCTCGCTCAACGTCCGGAGCGACGAGGACGCCTTGTTCGTCCTCTACCAGCTCGCGCAGCGGGACTCCTACGCGCCGGGGGACGCCGGGGCGAGCCTCCACCTGCTCGTCCTGAAGCCGACGGGTCCGGCGGGCCGGGTCCCCTGGTTCGCCGCCTAGGGCGGGACGGACCGATCCGATAAGAACCCGGAGCGCGCTCGCTCGAACGATGAGCGCGCCGGCGTACCGGACCCCGTACACCCCGACCCCGGGCGGTTCGATCCCGGCGGCCCACGTGACCCCCGAGGAGGGGCGCGCGGAGCTCTGGGGGTTCTTCTGGCTCTCGCTCGTCAATACGGTGGTCATCGCGGTGGTCGGGATCACCGTCTGGTGGTTCGTCCACTAGCGGCGGTCCGCCCCGGGAAAGCATTATCCTCAGGAGCCGGGTCGGCGCGCCCCGGCGGGCCGCGGGGCCGTGGGGTAGCTTGGACCATCCTTCTTGCTTGGGGTGCAAGAGACTCCGATTCAAATTCGGACGGCCCCATCGGCCGCGCCGGCCCTAAGTAGGCCGGTCCGCTCCGACCCCCCATGAGCCGTCGCTTCCGGGCCGAGCGGCGGCGCGATCCGTACTACCGCGCGGCGCAAGCCGAAGGGCTGCGCTCGCGCGCGGCGTTC
>JASHQF010000142.1 GCA_030037695.1 Thermoplasmata archaeon | reverse complement strand
CGTAGTTCGACCAGTAGTTCCCTCCCTGGTCGGGGGTGTGGAGGATGCTCCCGGAGAGGTTCGTGCCGAGGACGATCCGGCCGATCGACGCCGGTTCGTGCGTGCCGTTCCACGCGTCGACGTAGGTCGCCGGGGCGCAGACGAGGAGGCAGGTCGCCGGGTCGTACGCGGGGGTGAGCGCCGGCGCCGGCACGTCGAAGTAGTTGTTGTAGACGAGATCGCCCGACTCGGCGAGCACGAGCCCGGTCTCGTTCGCCGCGTCGAGGGTCGCGTTCGGGCCCAGCGACGGCACGGAACTTGTGAGGAACGTGTTCCCCCAGACGGTGTTGTGCGAGCCCCCCTGGAGGGCGAGCGCGATCCCCTGGTCGTCGAACGTCGTCCCCGCGACCAGGTTCCCGGACGAGTTCCAGAACAGGAGCGAGGCGTCGAACAGGCCGGCCGCCATCGTCGGGAACCACCCCGAGACCGGCCCTCCGCCGAGCACCGAGACGTTCGTCACCGACACGAACGTGATCGGGAGGTCGTTCGTGCCGGGCAGGTTCCACGCGGCGAGGATCGGGGCGACGGTGCTGGGGTAGGTGATCGCGAACGTCGCCGGGCTCACGTCGACCGATTTGGTCGTGTTGACGAGGAGGACCCCGGGGAACACCCCGTAGCCGAAGTCGTTCAACTCCCCGAACAACAGGTTGATCGGGCCGCCGGGACGGTCCTTGAGAACGTAGGGGTTCGTGGGGCTACCGTTGCCGGTCTGACGGATCGACCGGAGCTCGGTGTTGCCGAACGCGACGAGCGGCGTGTACGTTCCCGACGTCGCGTTCGCCGTGAGGTTCACGTAGATCGTGTACGGCGTCGACCCCGAAGGTACCGTGCCGTTCTGCTCCTGCCAACCGCTCAGGAGCCACTCCAGCGAGAACGTCGACGTGTTTGGGAGCACGAAGACGGGCGGGGTCGCCCCGGCGAGAGGGAACGACGGGACCCACTGCGCCGAGCTGGCGTTGAACGTCGCCCCTGGGCTCGCGAACAGGAACGCGTTCACCGGCGCCTGGTTATCGGTGACCTTCCGGAAGCCGGCCGTCCCGGTGGCGTTCCAGAGGCCCCCGAGGAACGACGGCCCGCTCGCGAACACCGCGGTCCCGGCGGAGAGGTAGCCGACGGCGACCCCGTCGCTCGTCTCGCCGGTGTCGGCGCCCGCGTTGAACGCCGCGGGGACGGGGACGTACTTCCCCGCGGTGAGGTTGTCGTAGTCGAGCGAGAGACGGCCGGTCGCGTTGTAGAAGCTCGTGGTGTCGCCCGCCCCGCTGCCCGTCAGGACGAGCTCGAGATCGTCCAGGAGCCCGGCCGGGTTCTTCGCTGACCCGTCGACCGTGAACGCGGGCGCCGGGGAGGACGGTGCGCTCGCGTTGAAGACGACGGTATCGAACGTTCCTGACGCGATCGGCACGAGGGTCGAGTTCACCGGGGCGCTCGCGACCGCGTACGCGAACGTGATCGCCGGTCGTCCCCCGACGACGGTGGCGTTGAGCAGGAACGTGACCTGGAACGGGTAGGAGACCGTGACGTTCGGACCGACGTTGTAGTAGTACTCCGCGCCCGCGAGGCTGCCCGACGGCCCGTGCGCGTACAGGGTCGAGGCCGGAAGCGGCGCGACGACCCCCGAGAAGTTCCACAGGTCGTCGACCAGGGTAAGACGGTGCAGGCTCGGCACGTACGTCGCCGTGTCCTGCGCCCAGTACTCCAACGAAGCAGCCCCACCTACCGCAACGCCCGTCGCTACAGCGTTCAGCTGGAGGCTGAACACGTCGGGACCGTCCCCTTCCGGGTAGAGCGCGACCGCGCGGTCGAGGGTGATGTTCCCCTCGACGCTCGGGGTAGTGTACGTGTAGGGGGTCAACGTTCCCGAGACGTTCTTGAGACCGAGATCGGCGAGCCCCATCGGGGCGGGGGCCGACGTGAACAGCGGGGCAACCCGCCCGCTGCCGGCCGCTCGTTCGGCGGCGAGGTTCGGGACATGCAGGGCCAGGGCGGGGACCCCGTCGCCGAGGAGCCCCTGGACCGCGGCCATCTCGGGACTCGCCGAGGGCGCTGAGGAGGGCTCGGACGGAAGGCCGGAGGAAGTGGGAGGTGCGGTTGACGCAGGTGGAAGGGGGCTGCTCGAGACCGCACCGGCGACCGCGGGGGAGAGGAGGGCGAATACCGCCAGCGCGACCGCCATCGGGACGCGGAGCGACACGTTCGAGGGGAGTCGGACGACCCTCCCTTAGAGGTTTGTCCCGGTGCGGAAGATGCCCCTCGGGGCGAGGGGCCTCCCCGTCAGCTCCGGGCGGACCCGAGGGACGCTAGTCCCGCCAGCCCGGGACCACGGTCGGGCCGATCGGCTCGACGTAGCTCTCGCGCACCGAGCGGATGAACTCCGCGAGCCACGGGATCCCCCCGACGGCCTCCTCGACCGCCTGCTGGCGGCCCGAATTCCGCCGCCACCGGCGTGCGGCGAAGACGTTGAACCCCGCCACGGGGCTCGCGTAGCCGACGGTGAGCAGGATCGATCCGGCGCCGATCACGAGGAACGCGAACGCGAACAGCTCGACGAACATCGCGAACCCGGCAACGTTGAGGGTCGACGTGACGAGGGCGAGGCCCGAGATCAGGGCCGCCCCGAGGGAGAGCGCACCGGCCGCGATGAACGGGCCGAGCGCGTAGGCGTGGGTGCGGGCCATCCGGCGCGACTCCTCGGCGGCGCCGACGTACGCCCGCCACACCCCCGAGAGAGGGGCATCCGAGGCGGGAGCCGACCCAGAATTGGAGTAGGCGAGGACGGTACGGGCAAGATCGAGCTCCAGGCGCTGGTAGGAACCGATGTCGTGTCCGAGCATGTTCGCAAGCGAGAACGCTCCGATCACGGCCAGGACGAGGGAGACCGAAGTGACGATCCAGGCGACCGCCGCCATCGCGTGGAAGTCCGCTGCGAAGAGCAGGACGTACGCCAGGGAGAGTCCCAGGGCCAGGGCGAGGACCATCCCACCGGGGGTGTCCGGCTTCGGTACGCCCCCCGACTGTTTCCATTTGCTCCTCAGCAACTCACCGCTCGCGGACACGACCGTTGGACCCTCGACCTGTCTCTTAAATGCTCCGGCAGACGGGACCCTCCGCGCCCTCGAGGATGGGCCCCCGGCTGCGGGATTTTTCTGAGTGGGTGCGGCTGGGGCGAGCCGGGGTTCCGTGGACCGATCGATCGACCTCGCGATCCGGGCTCCGATCGGGCGACCGTCCGCTCACCCGGGCTTCCGCGCGATGACCCACTCGCGAGCCCATCCTTGGCGAACGGCGACTCGAGCGAAGCGGTGGTCGTCGAGCCACCGCCGGATCTTCTCCTTGTGGACGAACTCCTCGTAGACGAGGTAGCCGCCGGGCCGTAGGGTCCGGTCGATCTCCGCGAGGGCGTCCGGTACGCGCGAGAAGTCCCGGTGGCTCGGGCTCGCGTGGTGGAGGGCGACGAAGGCGAAGGCGGCGTCGATCGACCGGTCCGGGAGCGGGAGATGCAGCATGTCCGCCCGCTCCAGCGAGAGCGCTCCTCGGGACCCCTCGAGGGGATGCTTCCGGGCGTACTCCCGCGCCGCCGAGAGTTGGCGGGCGTCCAGCTCCATGGCCAGGTACCGCTGGGGGGCCAACCCCTCCACGAGCAGCGCCGCCATCGACCCGTTCCCGGGCCCGATCTCCAGGCAGCTGGCCCCGGGGGGAAGGGCGAGGTGCTCGCGGATCCATCGCCAGCGGCGCCGATTGCGCCGAGCCCCGAACGTGTTGACGAAGAACCGCGCGACCGCGTTCATTTCGGCCATGGACCCCTCTAGGGACGATGCCGAACCTACGAAGCCGATCCGACCTCGATCGCCGGTCCCGTCGGGTCTGGCTCGCCCGCGGCGGTTCGGCCCCGCTCCCGCCACGACGGGCGACCGCCCGGCGAGGTCAGTTCGACGGCCACGGCCCCCTCGTACGAGAGGCCGAGGTACCGGAAGCGAAGGCCCGTCGACCGGAGGAACTCCCGGAACGCCCGGGCCTCGTCGTCGGGGAGCAGGCCGCAGAACTCGTCGAACACGAGCACGGCGCGTTCCTTGAGCCGGCTCGCCAGCTCCCCCAACACCGTCCGCGCGCTCTCGTAGAGATCGCAGTCGACGTGGACGAACGACGCCCGGTCCTGGGGACGACGGTCCAGGAACGACGGCAGGGTGGCGTCGAACAGCCCCGGCACGAACTCCGAGTTGGGGGGCGGGAGAGGGACGGCCGTGCCCAGCGAGAACTTCCCGCGGGGATGGCCCGGCCCCCAGTCCTCGGGGAGCCCTTCGAACGAGTCGAACCCGAAGACGGTCCGCGGGGCCCCGGCGGCGATCCGACGGAGGCTTTCTCCGCGGTACACCCCGAACTCGAGCCAGAGCCCCGGACCCGCCGTCGCCTCGTTCTCGCGCGCCGCTCGCACGGCGAGGTCGAGGAGGCTCGAGCGGCTGTGCGCGGGGCGCGGGGGGGTGAACGCGCCCTCGATCGCCCACTTCGTCCAGACGATCAGGGGCCGCGTGACGGCGATGAGGCCCTGGTAGACGGTCCTCCCCATCGACGGGGGCGGCGAGCTGCGCGCCATCGCGCGGAGCGTCGCGGCCTCGTGGTGGAGCAGCGCTCGGAGGATCCCCGTCGTCCCGGGGTCGAGCGGATCGGAGAGCACCGCGGCGCCGAGGGCGGCCTGCGGGAGGTGCACGCTAGACGAAGGAGAGCCGGAAGGCATACCAGGGGTTCTCCCCATCCACGACCGTCGCGCGGGCATAGCCTGTGACGTTAAGATTGGCAACGTACGAATACAGCTCCGAATCGACCGCGCTGTTGACGACCACGTAGTTCACCCCGAGGGCGCGCAGGAGCGCCGTCGCGTTCGCGGCGTACGCGCCCGTCTCGCCAGGGGAGAGCGGGAGCCCCGAGAACTGCAGGCTGAGCGTGGGGGCGAACACCGTCTCGAGCGCCGTCCAACCGTCCGACTCCCGGAGCTGGGAGACGGAGCCGTTCCCGGTCGCGACCGCGAGGGCGAACGGCACGTTCACAGCGTACCCGACCTGGAACATGAACGCATCGTCCAGACCCGAGGTGCCCCCAGCGGCCGGCACCGAGGTGTAGGTGTAGTAGTACGTGCTGGGCGGGAGCTCGAAGTCGGTCGTCACCCAGTCGAGGGTGACCCCCGGCGTCGACGTCGCCCAGGAGAACGCGACCGTCTCCCCGGTGAGGACGATCGTCTCGTTCGCGCTGACGTCGGGACTGGTCCAGTGCCAGGCGAACGTCATGGAACCGTTCTGGGTCCCCGGCGTGGTCCGGTTGGTCACCGACGTGAGGCTCGCCGCGTCGAGGAGCAGCGTCGTGGGCGTGGCGCCGATCGTCACCTCGATCGAGGCGCTGCCGTTCGGTGAGGTGGCGAACATGAAGTTGTACCCCGCATCGCCGATCCAGATCAGCGGCGTGCCGATCCCGGGGTAGTTCACCGACGCGCCGAGGTAGCCGTTCCCGAGCGTGAACCCTCCCAGGTACGCCTCGTTCGCGGCGTCGATCGTACTGAGACCGTTCGTCACCACGTTGATACCGGACTGGTACGGACCGATCACGTTCAGCTGCGGCTCGAAGTACTGGGCCCACCCGAGCGCCGGGGTCGGGACGAAGACGGTGGAGCCGGCGGCCGCGTGGCCATTGAGCCACTCCATCACCGCGACCGCCTGCGCACTCAGGACCGAGTTGAACGCGTTCGAGGTAGCGAAGACCGAGGCGGAGTTCGCCACGTTCGCCACGGAGAACGCGACGAGCCCGGCAACGCAAACGGCGGTCACCGCCGATCGTACGGCGGGCGACGGCCGGAAGCGGGCCCGGAGGCGGACGGCCTTGGGCGGAGGCGCTTCGGTCGCCTCTCCCCCCGGACGAGGCACCGGAGCCCTCCGGAGATACCGGAGGCCATCGCTGATCGGGGGGCCGAGGGCGAGGACAAAGACGATCGGCAGGAACAGCAGCCCTCGCTCGGCGTTCGAGGAGTCCAGGAACGCGACGCTGATCGACGCGACGAACAGGGCGAGGAACAACAGGTTCAGCTCGGGGTACCGTCGAAACCGGAACGCGAGCGCCACGACCCCGCCGATCGAGGCCGCCCCGCCGAGGTAGAGGAGGAGCGCCGAGCCACCGACCCAGGCCTGTACGACCCCGCCGGCGATGTAGACCGGCCAGTTCACGAGACCGTAGGCGTAGCCGACGTTGGTCACGTGGACATAGCTGTAGACGTAGACGGGCAGCCAGGGGACGCTGAACACCGCGGTCCAGAACCCGAGAGGAGCCCACCGTCGAACCAAGGCGCGGAGGCCGTGCTGGTAGGCCGCGAGGACCGCGAGCAGCAGGAAGAACAGGATCGTCGTCTCGAGGAGGACCACCGCGGTGAGCTCGTGGGCACCAAGGACCAGTGAGAACAGGAGCGCCGTGAGGAACAGGTCCCTCCGTTGACCGTGGGCGAGGTAGGCGAGGAGCGCGACGAAGAACGCGACCAGGAGCACGATCGCGAAGAGATTGTAGGCGGAGTTCCAGGTGAGCATGTTCGAGTAGGCGGGGCAGAGCGCGAGCAGCGAGGCGAACAGCAGGCCCACCGGTCGGTCGACCCCCACCTGCTTGAGCAGGAGGTACGCCGGGACGACGAGGAGCCCGGGTACGAGCGCCATCATCACGTCGGTCGCGGTGAGGACCGGCATCACCGCGGCGAGCGGAAGGACGAGCGCGAAGTAGTAGACCGGCGGATGGAGGAGCGCGCTCGAGCTCCCCCCGAACGACCCCGTGGCCCAGAGCCGCGCGTTGTACAGATCGGCGGCGGCATCCTCGCTGGGCGGATACCCCCCGGCGCGCAGCAAGATCGCGAAACGGAGCCCGAAGACGACCCCGATCGCCGCGACGAGCGCAGCCCACTCCCATCGGGAGCGAGGCCATAGGCTCGCCTCCGGCAGGGGGGCCGGTCGGCTCGCCGGTTCAGGCGACGGCTGCGCCGGGGCCGACACCGTGGATCTCCTCGAAGCGCTGAACGAACGCCCCCTTATCGAAGGCGCGGGCCCGGTCCCGGCCCTGCGCCTTGAGCTTTTCGACCTTCGCGCGATCGCTGGCAAGCTCTTCGAAGCACCCCGCGAGCTCCTCGACGCTCTCGAACCCTCGCCCGAACTCCCCCTCCCGGAGGATGTCGAGCCAGCTGCCCGAGAACGGGCCGCGGTAGGCGATCGGGCCCAGCCCCTCCGCCATCGCCTCCAGGAGGGCGAGACCGAACGGCTCGAACTGCGCCGCCTGCACCGCTAGGTCCGCGTGGGCTACCATCTGGCGCAGCTCGTCGCGGCCCGGGGAAAGATGGAGCTCGACCGACCGCTCGGCCCCCCGTCGTGCCACCAGGGCTCGCAGCCGATCCACGTAGCGACGGTCGCGTTCGTGGCCCGCGATGTGGAGTCGCCAGCCCGGAAGGCGAGCGCGAGCGAACCCTTCGACCAGGGTGGTGTAGTTCTTGCCGGGGCTGAACGCCCCGACCGCAACGATCGTCCGCTCCCTCGGACCCCCCTCGTGTCCGTCTCCGGACTCGGTCACGTAGGTGGGAAGATAGTTCCCGGGACGACCCCAGATCCGTTCGACGACCCGCGCCGTCACGGTGGAGTTCGTCCAGACCCCCTCGCAGACCTCGAACGGATGGGCCACGACCGAGAGCGGCGATAGCGCGTGCAGCACGGCGTCGTTCGCGGCCTCCGCGGTCGATCGCGTCAGGGCGGGGCAGGTCCGCGGATCCCGTCCGGCGAGCGGGTAGTGAACGTAGAGGTAGACGCGGGTTCGAGGCCGACGACGAAGCACGACCTGCGGGATATCGTCGTGGAACCAGACGGCGTCCGGCCGCTCCCGGTCGAGCACCCCTTCGACCCACCGTACGAACCGGGGATCGAACATCGCGTTGTAGGCCGAGAGCTTGAGCGGCACCGCTCGCAGGGCGTTGTAGGCCGTCGTCACCGTACCGGGGAGGATCTGCACCGCCGTCGGCAGCGCGATCGCGTGCGTCCGCTCGAGCTCCTCGCGCGGAAGCGCGTGGAACCCTGCGAGGGTCACGTGGTGGCCGAGTCCGGCCAAGGCCTCGGCTTGCTTCAGGACGAGGTTGACGCCGCCGCCCGTACTGAGGCTCACCCCGCCGTTGGGGGCGAAGATGAGGATCCTCACCCGAGCACGTCCGCGTACAGCGCCTTCAGCCGCGGTCCGAACCCCGCGTACCCGTTCGTCTCGACGGCGAACCGTCGCGCGGCCTGGGCCATCCGCTCGCGGAGGCTCGGGTCCCGGGCGAGATCGTCGATCGCGGCCGCCAGCGCCTCGGCGGTGAATTCGGTGAGGAACCGTGCGAACCCGTGGTCACGAAAGTCGCTGAAGTACGGGGCGTCCGGCAGGATCGCGGGGAGCCCGCAGGCGGCGGCCTCGATCACCACGCGGCCGTACGATTCGAGGAACGACGGAAGCACGAACAGGTCGCTCTCTTGGTAGATCCGGATCAACTCATCAGGGCTCACCCGAGAGAGCAGCGTGACCCGATCCTGGAGGTCGTGAGCTTCGAGGAATGCGTCGATCGACTCCCGTAGGGGACCATCACCCACGAGCGTCAGCCGGACCTCCGGCCCGAGGTGCCTCGCGGCGTGGAGGAGGACCATCACGTTCTTCCGGAGATCGAATCGGCCGACGAACAGCACCCGGACGCCGTCGTGCGGCTCACGCCGCGGTACGTAGAGATCGGTGTCGAGGGGGAGCGGGAGCACCGCGATCTTCTCGGGGGGGACCTGCCACTCGTCGGCGAGGTACTGCTTGAGGTAATGGGTGAGCACGACGACCCGGTCGGCGCGGGAGACGACGAATCGTCGGGTCCATTCCCCCCCGAACGTGCGGAGGATGCTGTCGGCCGGCCCGGTCGCACTCGAACCGTTGAGGCGGGGAGGGTTATGCAGCGTGAACACCGTGGGAACCTTCGGGAGGGCGCGCAACAGCACCGACGCGGAGATCTCCTCGTTAACGTGGAGGACGGCCCGGGGCTTGGCCGCACCGTTCGAGACACAGGAACGGACCGCCCGGGCCGTGCTCACCCCCCCAAGGATGTGGGCGAGGGCGCTGGAGACCGGTTTCAGCGGGAAACTATCGAACGAAGTCGGGACGTCCACGATCTCGGCCCCGGGGAACGCGGCAGGGCTCCGGATGGGCGAAACGAGCGTGACGTCGACCCCCTTCGCCACGAGGATTCGCGTCAGATCCGTGACGTACGCCTCGATGCCCCCCCCGACCGTAGGGGGTGCCCGGACGATGCCGGTCGAGGCCATGACCACGTGCTGGCACTCCTCGTCTCCGCTCAACGCACGCCTGCCTCCGGCTCGTGGTCGTACCGATGACAAAATACGATGGAAAGCGAAGTTTTAAACCCGGTGGCTGCAGCCGTCCCGGGGTCTTCGCCGGCGCCGCCTCCCGGGGGACCCCCGCCTTCGCCCTCCTCGTTGCGACTCCGCCCGTCGGTGCTGCCCTCTGGAAACCCCCTCCGGTGGCTTGGCTCGTCGCGGAAGTGGGCCGGGCGATGGGGTCGCGTAAGGTCGGGAAGCCACGGCGGACGACGTGTTTAAGTCTGTGTGTTGATATCAACATACCATGGCCGTGCGGACGGTCACGCTTTCGGAAGACGCGTACGGCGCGCTCGCGTCGCTCAAGCGGGAGGGAGAGAGCTTTAGCGAAGTGGTGCGCCGCCTGACCGGCTCCCAAGTTCTCCTGTCGGCGTTCGCGGGAGCCTGGAACGGCGTTCCGAAGGAAAGAATCGAGGAGGTCAGGGCGTTCTTGAAGGCGTCGGATCGCCTCTCCCGCGCCAAGCTGCGGAGGCTCGGTCGAGGCAGGTCCGCCCGTGGTTAGCCTGGATAGCTCGTTCCTGATCGACCTGTTGGCGGGTACCCCTCGGGCGGTCCAAGCGGCCCGAGAGATCGATCGGACCGCGGAGGGGAGGTACCTCACGGCGCCGGCGGCCTCGGAGGTTCTCCTCGGCGCTTACCGACTCGGAGGAGCGTACCTCGAGCGGACCCGTCAGCTCATCGACCGACTTCCCCTTCTCCCGCTCGATCGGCAAGCCTATCACGAAGCCGGACGCCTCGGAGCTGAACTCCTACGACGCGGTTCCCCGCTCGGACAGGCCGACCTGTTCGTGGCCGCGATAACCTTGCGGCACGGGGAGAGATTGCTCACCCGGGACAGGGCCTTCGCACGGGTCCCCGGCCTCGCGGTCCAGACGTACTAGGGGGACCCGACCCCCTGGGCTCGGAGTACCCCGAAGCACGGAGGCAGCGGAGCGACGGGAACCCGAAGCTTGGGTCCGCGGAACCGGCCGTTACGGCGGCCGTTCCCCGAGTTCGAGAATGGGGCTGGATCCGCTCATCCTTTTGCCGGGCGAGTGCCGGGACTAGTCTCGAGGTCGCTGGAGCGCGAGGGTCGTCCCCGCGTCGAATGGCCCGCGTACGGCACCAGCCCGCCGGGATCGAGCCCGGTTCCCGTCGCCCTCCTAGTCTGGAAGCACGATTACGTGAAGGTGACCGTCTGACGGAGGCTCCCTCCACTTACCGTGAACGCACCGGCGGGAGCGGTGTAGCCTGGCCGCGTCGTGCTCATCGTGTAGCTGTACGTGCCGTTCGGTTCGACGAGCGTGAGGGACCCCCGGGTCGTGCAATGCGCGACGCCGCCGGCGATCAGGAGGCACCAGCGACTCCCCGGGGGAAGTCCGGTCTCGGCGATCGTGACCGTATAGGTCACGAGCTTGAATTTCACCGGGATCGCGCCCCCCGAGGGGGAATGGACCGACCCGCTTCGCGCGGCGTACTGCGGGTCCGCCGCGTGCACCGTGTACGGGAAGACCCCCGCCTCCTCGTAGAACAGCACGTGGACCTTGATCGCCGGCCCCGGGCTCACACCAGAGTAGGAGAAGCCCCCTGCGAGTCCGCCGGTAACG
>JASHQF010000141.1 GCA_030037695.1 Thermoplasmata archaeon | reverse complement strand
TGAAGCTCCACCCCTCGTGGAGGAGCCGCCCCATCTCGTCCAAGTTGCCCCGCAGGAGCTCCCGCTTCATGTCGACGGCGAGCTGCTTGGTCGCGTCGAGCGCCTCGACGGTGCCGCCCCGGCGCTCCCGGTAGCTCGCCTGCTGGCGCTCGATGATGTCGTTGGAGTAGTGGGAGGTGCCGGTGTAGCAGAGCAGGAGGCGGTAGGCGAGCTCATTCGTCACCTCGGGGGGGATCTTGAGCGGGTTCACGACGGCCCCGCGAGGGGTGAACTCGATGAAGTTGAACCCTCCGAACGCCGCGGCGTACATGTCCTGCCGCCCCCCTTTCACCCCGAGCTCCTCCCGCTCGATCCGGTAGGCGAGCTCCGCGACGTCGTACGGGGTCCACGGCTCCTTGAGGTACCGCTGGAACGCCCCGATCAGCGCGACGCACATCGTCGACGAGCTCCCGAGGCCCGTGCCGGGCGGAGCGTCCGAATGCAGGAACAGGTGGAGGCTGTCCTGGGCCCCCCCGTTCGGGGTCGGGGGCCGGAGCACCCGCACGGCGGCCTTGACGAGATCGAGCTCGCCGTTGTAGACGAGGTCGGCCGGCTTCTCGTAGTTCACCGTGACGTTGTAGTCGAGCGATTCGACCGACATCCCCCCGCCGCCGTCGGCCAAGGCCTCGAGGGTCGCGTAGGCGAACCGGTCGATCGTGCAGTTGAGGACGGCCCCGCCCTTCTCCTCCGGGTACGGGGAAACGTCCGTCCCGCCACCCGCGAAGCTGATCCGGAGCGGGGCCTTGCTCCTCAGGATCGCCATGCGCCGAGGCCGTCGACCGCCCGCGGCAGGATAATCCTTGCCAAGCGGGAGCGAGGCGGCGTCCGCGCCCGCCCCGGCCGGAGAGGGAGGCATCGGACGCCGCTGGCGGTCCCCCTACGCTGCGGCGACCTTCACGTGCAGACCGGGGGCGAACCGGTGCAGCCTCACGATATGGATCCCCTCGACCATCGGCCAGAGGAGGGCGGGCGCGAGCGCGAGGCGCTCGGTGACCCCGACGCCGAGCGCGAGGTGGAACCCCGAGGCGAGCCACGCCCCGGCCGCGAGGACGACGGCCCCCGAGGCGAGCGTGTACGGGCCCGAGAACCGCCAGCGCTCCGGGCGGTGCATCGCGAACGAGATGGTGATGAGCCCGGCCCCGACGGCCGCGACCGCGACGTCACGCGCGGCGCGGAAGGCGAGCGAGCCGAGCGGGTAGCTCAGGACGAGGAGGAGCCCCGCCGCGGCGGTGGCGGCACCTCCCGCGAGGAGAACTAGGAGCCCCCAACTGCGGTTCGGGTGCTCGTCGAACGAGCTCCAGACAAGCAGGAGGGCCACGATGCCGAGGGCGCCGAGCGCGAGCACCGAAGCGTCGAACGCGAGTCCCCACGGCGCGGGGGCCGCAACGAGCGTGGCGAGGGTGGTCGACCAGACGCTGAAGCCGCTGGACCGCGTACCGGTGACGATCGCGATCACGACGAACTGCAGCGCGGCCGCCAGGAGGAGGATCCCCCCGGTGTGCACGGGTCGGCGTACGAGCGGAGTGTCGGCCATCGTCTCAACTCTCCCCCGTTCCCTTGGCTTCCCCCCTTTAATCCCGAGGGTTCCAGCGGAAGACCGTACGACCGAGCCCTCCGGAGGCTTGGAGCATCGACCGAGACCGCCCTGCCTGGGGCTCGAGCCTTTCAATCCGCCGCGGCCTTCCGAACCGATGGCACGAAGGGGCCCCGGTCCTGCCCTCACGGTCGACGCGGTGTGGCTCCACCGGGGTCGGGTCCTCCTCGTCCGTCGTGGCCGGCCGCCGTACCGAGGGCGGTGGGCCCTCCCGGGAGGGTTCGTCGAGCCGGACGAGACGGTCGAGCAGGCGGTCGTGCGGGAGCTCCGGGAAGAGACGGGGCTGGTCGCCCACCCGATCGGCCTGGTGGGGGTGTTCTCCGGACCTGGTCGGGACCCCCGGGGCCCAACCGCGTCGGTCGTGTTCCGAGTTCGAGGGACCCCTCGCCGTCCGGCGGGGAACGACGACGCCGCCGAGGCGGCCTGGGTACCCCTGAGCCGGGCACAGGATCTCGCCTTCGATCACGATGCGATCCTCCGAACCGCCCTTCGGGCGCGGCGTCGGAATCGATCGAACCGCCGTACCCGATAGGCTCCCTCGGGCCCGATCGCACGACGTACGGGGAGGGCCTTATCGGGCACGACGATTGGCGGGCCGGATGCCGATCCCTCCGGGGGCCCTCTCGCACGAGGCGCACCCCCACGCCACCCTCCTGTCGGACTTCATCCTCGGGAGCCAGGACGGTCTCGTCAACGTCCTCGGGATCCTGCTGGGCCTGGTCGCGGCCGGGGCGGCCGACCGGCTGATCCTCGTCGCGGCGTTCGCGGCGCTCGCCGCCGAGTCGATCTCGATGGGGGCGGTCGCGTACACGTCCACGCTCGCGCGGCGCAGCCTGTACCTGAGCGAGGTCGAGCGAGAACAACGGGAGATCAAAGAGGTCCCGGAGATGGAGCGGGAGGAGGTCCGGGTGATCCTCCGGAACTGGGGGTACGAGGGCGAGGAGGTGGAGGAGATGCTCCGAAGGATCGAGGCGAAGCCCAAGGCCTGGCTCGACCTGATGCTCGCCTTCGAGCTCAACCTCGCCGAGGTCAAGGCCGATCAGGCTCGCAACAGCGGCCTCATCGTCCTCGGGTCGACCGTGGTCGGCTCGATCATCCCCCTGGTCCCGTTCTTTGTCCCGGGGGTCCACGTCCTCTCCGCCGCGACCGCCTCCGTGATCCTCAGCGCGATCATGCTGGTCGCGGTCGGGTGGTACGCGGCGCGCTCGACGGTGGGCTCGCCGTGGGCGGGGGCGGGCCGGATGCTGCTGATCGGGCTGGCCGCGGGGTTCGCCGGCTTCCTCGTCGGCCATTTCCTCGGGGCCGTCTGAGCTCGCCCCCAGCACGAACGCGAACGCTATAGACCCGGGTCCGGTCGTGCCGACCGTCGTGGGGCGCGAACGCGGCGGGGTACGCCTTCGCGTCCCCCGCAGGACGGTCTACGCGGTCACGGGCCTCGCTCTCCTCGCGCTGATCTCGGGCTACGCGCTGGCCACGCTCACGCTCGCTCCGTCGATCGGGGTGCAGCAGGGTTCCCAGACCTCGACGATCAGCTCCGTCGTCGGGCTCACGTTCAACGGGACGCAGCTCGTCGATCTCGCCAACGCCGTCGCCAACCGCACCTGTAGCTCGACCGATCCGTGCAGCGTAGAGTCGCAGAACGCCACGGATTGCGCTGGCGGGGTGTCCGGAGCGACCGGGTGCGTGGCGGGCGATTGGGTCGAGGAGGTATCGCTGGAGACGTCCGCCTCGCAACGGTTCACCGCGTCCAACGCGGAGGTCTGCCTCACGGTCGACGTCGTGGTGAACGGGACGACCGAGACGGGCACGACGTTCTGCTACACCAACGCTGCGCCCGCGTTCGCTGAGTCGATCGAGATCTTCTACGGCGTCGGAGCCCCGAGCGCTTCTCCGGAGTCGGTGAGCTCGGTCACGGTCGTCGCGAACACGCCCTCCTAGGCGGGACCCGGCGGCCCGAACGGCCCGCGCGAGATTCGGCAAATTAACGGCAACTGTTTATATACCCCTCCTCGGCCAGTCGATTTTCGGGACTAAGGTGGGCCGAACATGCGACTGAAAACTCAGCGGCGAGCGATCTACGCGGTGATGGGCCTGGCGATGCTGGCGATGATCGGGGGCTACGCGCTGGCGAGCTTCTCGATGAACGCGCCGACCTCGGTCGAGCAGGGTTCCCAGACGATCTCGATCAGCGGCGTCGTGGGCCTCACGTACAACTCGACGAGCCTGATGATCGTCGAGGCGAACTTCACGGGCACGACCTGCTCGGCGGCGACCCCGTGCAACGTCAGCGGGGCGGCGGCGATCGACTGCGCGGGCGGGATCGTGGGCTCCGCCACGTGCGCCCAGAACTCGTTCGTCGAGCAGGTGGTCCTGACCACCGTCGCCTCGACCGACTTCAGCGGGAACGGCACGATCCACATCCAGCTGTTCGCGACGGTCGGCGGGACGACCTACACCACGGCGCCGTTCTACTACCAGAACTCGCACGCCACGGCGACCGCGCACACGATCACGATCGACTTCGGCGTCGGGAACACCACGAGCGGCCCCGGCGCGGTGTCGTCGGTCTCGGTCGTCGCCACACACTAGACCCCTTCGGGAGGGGCGCGGGATCCGCGCCCCTCCTCCCAACCTTTTTCGATGCCGGACGCGTTCGTACCGTGGCTCACGCGGCCGAGCAGCTCCCTCAGCTACCGCCGCGGGGCGGGACACGGACCACGACCGGAGGCTTCCTGAGCGGGACTCGCCAGGCGTGGGCCTCGGCCTGGCTCCGCGAGAACCTGGAGCACAGCTTTCCGTTCCTCCTCGGCGG
>JASHQF010000140.1 GCA_030037695.1 Thermoplasmata archaeon | reverse complement strand
CGGCGAGGAAGCCCATCAGGATCAGGTGGATCGCGTCGGACTCGTTGAGCCCGCGGCTCATGAGGTAGAAGATCTGCTCCTCGCCGATCTTCCCGACGACCGCCTCGTGGGTGATCGTCGCGTCCTCCTCGTGGATCTCGTTGTACGGGTAGGTGTCCGAGCGACCGAGCTCATCGGGGAGCAGCGCGTCGCAGCGGACCGCCGCCTTGACGCCCGTGGCCCCGGGCGCGACGTGCAGGAGCCCGCGGTAGCTGGTCTGGCCGCCCCGGATCGCGATCGACTTCGCGATGATCTTGCTCGACGTGTCGGGCGCGGAGTGCACCGCCTTGGCCCCGGAGTCGATGATCTGGCCCTCGCTCGCGAACGCGACCGACAGGATGTCGGCGCGCGCGCCGCGGCCGCGGAGGTAGACCGAGGGGTACTTCATCGTGATCTTCGAGCCCATGTTGCCGTCGACCCACTCGACCAGCGCGTTCTCGTAGGCGACCGCCCGCTTGGTCACGAGGTTGTAGACGTTCTTCGACCAGTTCTGGATGGTCGTGTAGCGCAGCTTCGCGTACGGCTCGGCGACCACTTCGACGACCGCCGCGTGGAGCGAATCGGTCGAGTAGATCGGGGCCGTGCAGTTGTGGACGGAGAACCCTTTGACGAGGTAGGTGTTGTTCCCGCCCGCGACGTGAACGTTGTGGACGTTCCCGCGGTACGGGGTGCGCCCGACGTGGCGGATCGGCACGAGGAACGCGTCCCCGGCCCGCCGCACGCTCTCCGCGTCCGGCCCGGTCGGCCGCCCGACGACGTAGACGGGGCGGTGCGCGAGCGGGCGGCCGTCGTCGTCGAGCCGCTCGGGGGGGACCTCGACGCTCACGGAGGCGAACCGGCCCTGGCGGGCCTCGAGCTCCTGCAGCTGGAAGGCGAGCGGGCGGGAGTAGGTCCGGATCCGGTGGAAGAGCGTCCCGGTCCGATCGTCCGCCGTCCCGTCGGCCCGATAGTAGGCGTCGAGCAGGATCCGCTGCTTCTCCGCGGGGAGCTCCATCACCGCGCGGCTGAGGCGCTTGCCGCTCGGGGCGTTCCCGCCGTGGCGCACGAGGAGGTCGTGGAGCTCGCGGGCCTCGCTCGCAACGGTGACGGTCCGGCGGGCCCGGTGCGGCGTGCGGACGGGGAGCTGTCCGGTGAGCTCGCGCAGCGCCCCCGCGAGCTCCTCCAGGCGGTCGGACTCCTCCTCGTGGAGGGTGAACGTGATGCCGCTCCCGCCCGGGGCGGCGGCCGAGCCGTCCGCGAGGTACTGGCCCAGCACCGTCAGCGCGGCGCGGCCGAGCGCGGGGTCGTCCCGCTCGGTCCGGTGGATCGGGTAGTGGACGAAGTCCCCGGCCCGGAGCTCGCCCGCGGGGACGAACTCGGGTCGCGTGGAGGTGAGCTTCCCCACGTCGACGTCGTCGACGGGGCGGTGGCGGTGAGGGTCGAGCGCGACCTTGCGGCGCGGCACGGCGAGGACCGGGTGCTCCGGGGTGAGCTGGAACGCGTTCCCCGAGGAGAGCGGGGTGATGTCGACAAGCTCGCCTTCGAACGGGCGGACCATCGTCTTCTCGACGGTCGTGGCGACCCCGTCGCTCGTGACGACGGTCGCCCCGACCTCGATCTCCTCGATCGGCGTGAGGCGGTCCCCGACGAGCACCTCCTCGCCCGGGGGAAGGCACCCTTCGATGTAGTGGACCTTGGAGCCGCGGTCGGCGATGATCAGCGTCCGCTCGAACTGGCCAACGTTCTTCGCGTTGATGCGGAAGTACGCCTGCAGGGGGATCCCGACGTCGACGCCGGGCGGGACGTAGACGAAGCTCCCGCCGGACCAGACGGCCCCGTTCAGGGCGGCGAACTTGTTGTCGTTGTAGGGGATCACGCGACCGTAGTACTTCTGGACGATCTCGGGGTGCTCGCGCACCGCCGTGTCGGTGTCGCAGAAGATGACGCCCTTCGCGGCGAGGTCCTCCCGGATCTTGTGGTAGACCGTGCCGCTGTCGTACTGCGCGCCGACCCCGCCGAAGTACTCGCGCTCGGCCTTCGGGATCCCGAGCTTCTCGAACGTGTTCTTGATGTCGGCGGGCAGGTCGTCCCAGCTCCGCTTCGGCCGGTCCTCCCCGAGGGCGTCGGCGAAGTACGTGTAGGAATCGAAATCGATCTCGCCGAGGTCCGGGCCCCAGTCCGGCATCGGGCGCTGGACGAAGTGGTCGTAGGCCCGCAGGCGGTAGTCCCGCATCCAGGCGGGCTCCTGCTTGAACTCGGAGATCTGGCGGACGACGTCGCGGGAGATCCCCTTCGGGATCCGCACGCGGTACGTCTCAGGGTTCTTGAAGTCGTACCGGGTGTAGTCGAGCGGTGTGATCTCGGACGCCGGCTGCGCCATTCGTCCCCCGGAAATTCCATCACCCCGATGTATTTAAATGAGAGGTCGCGGAGGGCGCTACTTGCGGGGCTCTCTCGGTGGCGTCAGGTTCCGGCGCGCGGCTGTAGGGGCGAGAGCGACAACGGTCCGGGGCGAGAACCGGGATCGACCTAGCCCGCGCGAGGGACGGGCTTCGCCCCGCCGACGAACAGGTCCCGGACCTTGACAAGCCCGTCGAACAGGCGGTCGATCTCGGACTCGGTGTTGTAGAGGTACGGGCTCGCCCGGGTCACCGCCGGGACGCGGAGCCGCTCCATGAGCGGTTGCGCGCAGTGGTGGCCGGCCCGAACGCAGATCCCGTCCGCGTCGAGGAGGCTCGCGATGTCGTGCGGATGCGCCCCTCGGAGGGCGAACGAGAAGACCGCCTGGCGGCGGGCCGCGTCCGCGGGGCCAAAGACGGTAAGATCGTCACCGAACCGATCGTGCGCGAGCCGAAGCGCCCTCTCCTGCAACCTCCGCTCGTGGGCCGCCACCTCCTCCCAGCCGACGCCGCTGAGGTAGTCGAGCGCGGCGGCGAGGCCGACCGCGCCGCCGACGTTCGGCGTACCGGCCTCGAAGCGGGCCGGCGCCTCCCGGTAGGTGACCCGGTCGGTGTGGACCTCCCGGATCATCTCCCCGCCCCCCATGCATGGGGGGAGGGACTCGAGCAGCTCCGCGCGGCCCCAGAGGACGCCGATCCCCATCGGCCCCAGGGTCTTGTGCCCCGAGAAGGCGAGATAGTCGGCGCCGAGCGCCTCCACGTCGATCGGGAGATGGGGGGCCGATTGCGCCGCGTCGACGACGACGAGGGCGCCGCGCGCATGGGCGCGGTCCGCGATCTCCCGGACCGGGTTCACGGTCCCGAGGACGTTGGAGACATGCGTCACCGTGACGATCTTCGTGCGTCCGTCCGCGAGCCATCGGTCGAGCTCGTCCAGACGGAGCTCCCCCGCGTCGTCGATCCCCACGAACTGTACCTCGATCCCCCCGTACTCGCGCAGAAGGTGCCAGGGGACGATGTTGGAGTGGTGCTCCATCACGGTCGCGACGACCCGGTCCCCCTTGCGGAGGCGCGAGCGCCCGAGGCTCGTCGCGAGCAGGTTCAATGCCTCCGTCGTGCCGCGGAGGAAGACGATCTCGTTCGGGTCGCGCGCCCGCACGAACCGCGCGGCGGTCGCCCGGGCGGCCTCGTAGGCGTCGGTCGCCTCGACGCTCAGGCCGTAGACCCCGCGGTGGACGTTCGCGTTCGTCCGGGCGTAGAACTCCTCCTCGGCACGGAGCACGACGCTCGGTTTCTGGCTCGTCGCCGCCGAGTCGAGGTAGACGAGCGGGCGCCCGTGCTCCTCGCGATCGAGGATGGGAAAGTCGGCCCGGAGGCGTGCGACGTCCATCGGGTCCCGCGTGCGCTCCCCGGGACGTCAGCTCGAGGTCCCGGGAGCGCCGACACGGACCCAGTCGTACCCCTTCGCCTCGAGCTCCTCGGCGAGCTCTCGCCCTCCCGAGAGGGCGACGACCCCGTCGACCATCACGTGCACCCGGTCGGGGCGGAGGTACTTCAGGATCCGCTGGTAGTGCGTGATGACGAGGATCCCCGCGTCGGGCCGGTGCAGCTTGGCGACCGTCTCCCCGACCGCTTTCACCGCGTCGATGTCGAGCCCGGAGTCCGGCTCGTCCAGGATCGCGAACACCGGCTTCAGGGTCGCCATCTGCAGCACCTCGACCCGCTTTTTCTCCCCGCCCGAGAACCCTTCGTTGAGGGACCGCTTCAGGAGCGACTCGTCCATCCCGAGGTAGGCGAGGTGCGACTTGAGATCGCGATCGAACCCTGCCGTATCGGCATCCTGCGCGGTGTGCCGCTGCATGTACGTCGTCCAGAGGAACTTCGACAACGACAGGCCCGAGACCTCCTGCGGGTACTGGAACCCCAGGAACAATCCCGCCCGGCTCCGCTGGTCGACCGGCATCGTGAGGAGGTTCTTGCCGTCCAGAAGCGCCGACCCCTTTGTGACCTTGTACTTCGGATGTCCCATCAGGGCGTAGGCGAGGGTGCTCTTCCCCGACCCGTTCGGGCCCATGAGGGCGGTCAGCTCGCCGCTGCGCAGGGTGAGGTTGACCCCCTTCAGGATCTCCTTGCCGGCGACCTCGGCGTGGAGATCCTCGACCACGAGCGTGCGGGCGTTCGTGAGCGCCGTCGGCGGCATCGGGGAAAAAGCAGCCGATACCGTTATTTAAACATGGCGCGGTGCGTAAATCTCCGAGGGGTCTAGCGTCAGGAGGAGGAACGGGGTGACGGAGATCGGGGCCGATCCGCTCGAGGGGACCCGTGGGAAGATCCTCGAGGAGCTCGCGGCCGCCCCGCGCACCGCCCGCGACCTCGCCCGGACCCTGGGCATCCAGGAGAGCGCCGCCCGGGGCCACCTCGAGAGGATGGAGCAGCGAGGCCTGGTCGTGCCGGCGTTCCGACGCGAAGGCGTCGGCCGGCCGAGGAAACGCTACACGCTCACCCCCGTCGGCATGGACCTGTTCCCGAAGAAGTACGATCTGATGCTCGACGCCGTGGTCGAGGAGCTCCTCGATCGGGAAGGCGAAGGGTACGTCGGGGCCCTCTTCGCCGAGGCGGCGGAGCGGATGGCCCGCGCGGTCGCGAAGGAGCTGCCCGTCGGCCGCACGTCCGAGGAGCGGGCCCGCCGTCTGGTCGGGATGCTGAACCGCCTCGGGTTCCGCTCCACCGCAGAGCGGACGCCGGACGGCCGGTACCGCATCGTCCGCACGAACTGCATCTTCCGTCAGAGCGCGCTGACCCACCCGTACCTCCTCTGCGACGTCTTCGATCAGCACCTCACCGAGGCTCTTGCGAACGGAGCCGGGGTCGATCTCGAGGGATCGATCGGGCGGGGGGGCTCGAGGTGTACGCATCTCATCCAGCTCCGCTGAGAGGCGGAGCCGGGGCGTCCGAGCCGCGCGACGCTCCCCGCACGAGGGACTCAGGACCCAGCGCGGGGGAGACCCCGCTCGTGCCGCTCGCCCACCTCGACGGGATCCGGGGCGACTTCGAACTGTGGGGCAAGCTCGAGGGGAGCAATCCTAGCGGGTCGGTGAAGGACCGGGCGGCCCTAGCGATCGTCCGCGAGGCGATCGCCTCGGGCGCACTCGGTGGGGGACGGACCTTGGTCGACGCCTCCAGCGGCAACACCGCCGTCGCCTACGCGCGGCTCGGGGAGCTCCTCGGCTTCCCGGTCGAGCTGTACGTCCCGCGCAATGCGAACCCGGAGCGCCTGCAGAGGATCCGGGGCCACGGCGCCACGCTCATCCTCACCGACCCCGCGGAGGGGACCGACGGTGCGCTCCGCGAGGCCCGGGCGCGGGTGGGGGCCCACGCCGAGCGGTACTTCCTCGCGGACCAGTACCACAATCCGGCGAACCCGGGCGCCCATTATGCGACGACCGGACCGGAGATCTGGCGCCAGACGTCCGGTCGGATCACGCACTTCGTCGCGGGCGTCGGCACGGGGGGCACGATCTCGGGGGTCGGCCGCTTCCTGAAGGAGCGGCGTGCCTCGATCGAGGTGATCGCCGTCGAGCCGTCCGGACCGATGCACGGCCTCGAGGGCCTGAAGCATCTCCCGACCGCAGAGGTGCCGTCGACGTACGATCCGACGGTCGTCGACCGGACGGTCCGGGTGGAAACGGAGGAGGCGCTCGATCGGGTCGCCGAGCTCGCCCGAACCGAGGGTCTTGCCGTCGGGCCCTCGTCGGGGGCGGCGGTCGCGGTCGCCCTCCGTGTCGGCCGGGCCGCCCCGAACGCCTGCATCGTGGCGATCCTCCCGGATCGGGGCGAGCCGGCGGCCAAGGGGACCTCATGACCGGGGTCTCGATCCCGGAAGCGGTGCTCGGGTCGATCCGGGCCGCCGCCCAGGCCGCCTACCCGGACGAGTGCTGCGGCCTCCTCCTCTCGCCGGAGCGGGGGGATCCGACCGACCCCCGCGAGGTCGTCGCCGTGGCCGCCGCCGAGAATCGAGCCGAGGAGGGGAAGCGGCGCCGGTTCGTGATCCCCGCCCCCGAGCTGAAAGCCGCCGAAGAACGGGCGGCGCGCGACGGACGGGTCGTCTCGGGGTTCTACCACTCGCATCCGGATCATCCGGCGCGCCCGTCGGAGTTCGACCGGGACCACGCATGGCCCTGGTACACGTACCTCGTGGTCTCGGTCCGCGACGGTCGAGCGATCGACCCGGTCGGCGCGTTCGAGCTCGATCCGGAACGTCGCGAGTTCTTCGAAGTCCCTCTCTCCGTTCGGCGCCCCCCGGAGGTCCCTGGGCGGCCGTCCTGAGGGAGAGGGAGCTGGGGAACGATGCCGAGTACGAAGGTGAAGGTGCCGACGCCGCTGCGCGCGTTCGCGGGCGGCCGCGCCGAGGTCGAGGTCGAGGGACGGACCGTCGGAGAGGCGGTGCAGGCGCTCGTGCGGGCCCACCCGGGGCTCGGCCGCCACCTCCTTACCCCAGAGGGGAACCTCCGGTCGTTCGTCTCGGTGTTCGTCAACGAGCGGGACATCCGGGCCCTCGCCCGCGATGCGACGGAGTTGAAGCCCGGGGACGTCGTCTCGATCGTGCCGGCGATCGCGGGCGGGGCGCCGTCGAGCCCCGGTGCGTCGTTGCCGATGGCGAGAGCGGACCGCCCGAAGGCGGGGGCCTTCACGGGCGAGGAGCTGCGCCGCTACAGTCGCCACCTCCTCCTCCCCGAGGTCGGCGTGGCGGGCCAGAAGCGGCTCGCCGCCGCCAAGGTCCTCGTCGTCGGCACGGGGGGGCTCGGGGCCCCGACGGCGCTCTATCTCGCGGCCGCGGGGGTCGGAGAGATCGGCCTCGTCGACTTCGACCGGGTCGAGCTCTCGAACCTCCAGCGGCAGGTCCTCTTCGCCACGGCGGACGTGGGGCGACCCAAGCTCGACGCCGCGCGGGCGCGCCTCCAGGGGCTCAACCCGGGCGTCCGGGTCGTGGCGCACGAGGAGCGGCTCGAGGCGGCGAACGCCCTCGAGACCCTGCGTCCGTACGACGTCGTCGTCGACGGCACCGACAACTTTCCGACCCGCTACCTCGTCAACGACGCCTCGGTCCTGCTCGGCAAGCCGAACGTCTACGGCTCGATCTACCGGTTCGAGGGCCAGGTGAGCGTCTTCGACGCGAAGCGTGGGCCGTGCTATCGGTGCCTCTACCCCGAACCCCCGCCCCCTGACCTCGTGCCGTCGTGCGCCGAGGCCGGGGTCCTCGGCGTCCTTCCCGGGGTCGTCGGGGTCCTCCAGGCGACCGAGACGGTGAAGCTCCTGCTCGGGATCGGCGAGCCGCTGATCGGGCGCCTCGTCCTGTACGACGCGCTCGGGATGACGTTCCGCGAGCTCACCCTAGAGAAGAACCCGACGTGCGTCCTCTGCTCCGCGCACGCGACGCAGAAGGGCCTCATCGACTACCCGGCGTTCTGCGGGGTGCCGGCGGCGTCGTCGGCCCCCGCCCGCGGGGTCCCCGAGATCACCCCCGAGGAGCTGCGCGGCGAGCTCGCGAGCTCCGACCCGCCGCTCCTGGTGGACGTCCGCGAGCCCGAGGAGCGCGCGATCTCGCTCCTGGAGGGCTCGCTCCCGATCCCGAAAGGGGAGCTCCCCGAGCGGGTCGACGAGCTCACCCGGGCCCGGTCGATCGTCGTCTACTGCCGCTCGGGGGGCCGGTCCGCGGACGCCGTACGCACCCTCCTCGACCTCGGGTTCACCCACGTGAGGAACCTCAAGGGCGGGATCAACGCCTGGGCCGAGCGGATCGATCCGAGCCTGCCGACCTACTGAGCGGGCGGCAGCGCCCCGACGTCGTGGTCGAGCGGTCCGGTGTACGACCGGACCCGGCGCGAGAGCTCCCGGGCGAACGCCTCGGGCCGGTTCGGCGAGATGTACAGCGGCACGTCGCCCGCGGTCACGAGCAGGCCCAGCGCGGCGTCGGTCGAGATCGCGTCGAACTCTCCGATCGCCGCGCTCCACATCCGCCCCCGCCAGCCCCACGACCCGACGCCGAACCAGCCGCCCGTCGGGGCGAGGTCGCGGAGGCGGGCGTAGTCGATCCGGCGGACCTCCTCGAGGGCGATCCGACGGCCCCCGAGCAGGCGCCAGGCCCGGAGGTGCTCGTCGTCGAGCACGTAGTACGTGGAGAGGTACCGCGCGAGGAAGAAGACGAGCAGCGCGATCAGCGCGTAGACCGCGGTGAGGCTGGCGACCGACCGTTCGGGCAGGAGGATGTAGAGGACGGCCGCGAGGAGGATCCCGTACGTCACGACGACCCCCACGGAGACCTTCCCGTGGGCGCGGTACCGACCGTCGCGATCGAGGCGGGGGGGGGCGCTAGCGGTCGCGCTCGTAGTAGTACTCCCCCCGGGCCCGCTGCTCCCGGTCGAGCGCGGACCCCTCGCGGTTGATCCTCGGGCGCAGGGTCTCCGCGTCGCGGCGGAACGTCACGCCGACGTCCGCGAGGAGCCGGTTCATCCCCTCCCGCATCGGGAACGGGCCGGCCCCCGCGCCGGCCGAGCCGTCCGGGGCGGCGCGGCGGAACACCATGAGCTCGTCGCACGCGAGGTCGAGGAAATAGACGTCGTGGTCGACGACGAGCGCGCTCGCCGCCTGGCGTTCGACCTGCCGGCGCACGAGGCGGGCCATCGCCATCCGCTCGTCCGCGTCGAGGTACGCGGACGGCTCGTCCAGGAGGTAGAGCGTCGCGGGGCGCGCGAGCGCGAGCGCCACCGCGGCGCGCTGCAGCTCGCCGCCCGAGAGGTCGGGGAGCGCGACGTCGAGGATCCCGTCCAGGTGGAGCCCGGGCACGAGCTCGCGCTCGAACAGCTTGCCGTCGAACGCCGGATCCCCGGCGAGCGCCTCCGAACGCGCCCGGAGGCTGGCCGGGGACGTCGCCTTCAGGTACTGCGGCTTGTAGCTCACCACCACGCCGGGCGGGGGCGTGCCGGCGGTCGGGGTCTCGGCCCCCGCGAGCATCCGGACGAACGTCGTCTTGCCGGTCGCGTTCGGCCCGACGACCCCGACCGTCTCGCCCTTGGCGATCCGGCCCGCGCCGACCTCGAGGGAGAACGCAGGGAACCGCTTCGCGAGGGCCTCGAAGGCGACGAGCGGAGTGCGGGCCCCCGCCGGCTTCGGGGGATGCGCGACGAACTGGACCGGCTCCGTGCGGAACCGGACGTTCTCGTCCTTGAGGTACCCCGTGAGGTAGGTGTTGATCGCACTGCGCATCGGGATCGGGTGGCTGATCACCCCGAACGCGGCCGCCTCGCCGTAGAGCAGGTGCGCCTGGTCGGCGAGGTAGTCGAGGAGGGCGAGGTCGTGCTCGACGACGAGGACCCCCTTCGTCTCGCCGAGGCGCCGGAGGAGGCGGGCCACGCGGAGGCGGTGGACGATGTCGAGGTAGCTGGACGGCTCGTCGAACAGGTAGAGGTCCGCGTCGGCCGAGAGCGTCCGCGCGATCTCCGCGAGCTGGAGCTCCCCGCCGGACAGTTCCCCGAGCGGGCGGTCGGCGCGGCCGGCGAGCCCGACCTCGTCCAGGACGCCGCGGGCCCCGGGGGTGTCGCCGACGTGCTCCCGCACCGTCAGCGGGGAGTCGGCGATCCGGTCGACGTACTGGGGTTTGACGGCGGTCCGGAGCCCCCCGCGACGCAGCTTCTGGAAATGCTCGTAGAGGGCCGTCCCCCGGTACCGCTCGACGACGGCGTCCCACGCCGCGGGCCGGTCGTACGCGCCGAGGTTCGGGACCTCGGCCCCCGCGAGGACCCGGAGCGCTGTCGATTTGCCGGTCCCGTTGGGGCCGAGGAGCCCCGTGATCCCCTGGGCCGGGGGCAGCGGGAGCCGATAGAGACGGAAGCCGTTGTACCCGTACCGATGGACGATCTCGCGCTCGTCCGCCTCGGGGGTGTTCAGGATCTTGATCGCGTCGAACGGGCACTTGTGAACGCAGATGCCGCAGCCGATGCAGAGGGTCTCGGAGATGATCGGCTGGCCGGTCGGCCCCTCGACGATGCACTCCTGGCCCATCCGCA
>JASHQF010000015.1 GCA_030037695.1 Thermoplasmata archaeon | reverse complement strand
GCGGCGCGGGGCGCCCCCGCGACCGCGAGGATCGCCGGCGCGCTCGCGTCGAGCGCATGCAGGGCATGCCGTCCCAGCGGGACGACCACCCGGGGCCGCAGGAGCTCAAGCTGACGGTCCAAGTACGGCCGGCAGCTCCGGGCCGCGGCGGGATCGAACCGGTTCTCGGGCGGGCGGCACTTCACCACGTTGAGCACACCGACCTCGTCGGAGGCGAGCGGAAGGCGGGCGATGGCCCGATCGAGGATGCGCCCCGAGCGGCCGACGAACGGGACCCCCTGCCGATCCTCCTCCGCTCCGGGGGCCTCCCCGACGAAGACGACGTCGGGGGACCGGCCGCCCCGGTACACCACGACGTGGGCACGGACCGAGCCGAGCGGGCACCGCCGGCAGGCCCGGATCTCGGCCTCGAGCCGTTCGAACTCCGCCGCCCGGCCCCGTGCGGAGCCGAGACGCGACGGCAGCGCCGCGGCGTCCGGCTTCCTGGGCTCGAGGGCTCGCTCCGGAGGGTTCACGACGCTCGCACCGGCGACCGGCGAGGCGATCTCGGGACCGACCTTAAATAGCGAGTCCCTGTGGCTCGGCCCCTTTCGACACATGCCGCCGCCGTCAGGATTGCACTCCGCCGGGCGTCTGGCCCGGCTCCGCCAGCGCAGGCGCTGGTCGGACCGGTACTACAAGCGGCGAACGCTCCACCTGAAAGAGCGTTCGGACCCGCTCGAGGGCGCGCCGCAGGCTCGCGGGATCGTGATCGAGAAGGTCGGCGTAGAGGCGAAGCAGCCGAACTCCGCGATCCGCAAGTGCATCAAGGTCCAGCTGATCAAGAACGGCCGTCAGGTCACCGCGTTCGCCGTCGGCGATGGGGCGATCAACTTCATCGACGAGCACGACGAGGTCCTGGTCGAGGGAATCGGGGGCCGCATGGGCCGGTCGTACGGCGACATCCCCGGGGTACGCTACAAGGTGATCCAGGTGAACGGCGTCTCGCTCGACGAGCTCGTGCGCGGGCGCAAGGAGAAGCCGGCCCGATGAGCGGCGATCCGAACCCCGCGCCGTCCCCCGTGCCGGTGCCGCCCGACGAGGCCGCAGAGCCGGTCGTGCCGCGCCCTCAGCCGCCGGCGGCCCCGCCGTTCCCGATCCCACCCCTGTTCGGGAAGTTCCCGTTCGAGGGGGTCGAGGTCCACGACCCGGGGTTGCTCCCGTACATGTACCTTCATCCGGTCTACACCCCCCATACCGAGGGACGGCTCTCGGGTCGGCCGTTCCTCAAGACCCGGATGCATCTCGTCGAGCGCCTCGTCAACCAGCTGATGAAAGGAGGGAAGTTCACCGGCAAGAAGCAGAAGGCGATCGCCACCGTGCGGCGGGCGTTCGAGGAGCTGGCCGCGAAGGACGGTAAGAACCCGCTCCAACTGCTGGTCGACGCGGTCGAGAACGCCGCCCCCCGCGAGGAGGTGACCCGCCTGCAGTTCGGCGGGATCTCCGTCCCGCGGGCGGTCGATGCCTCACCCGTGCGGCGCCTCAACGTGGCGCTGCGCAACCTCGCGCTCGGCGCGATCCAGGCGTCCCGCAAGTCGACGAAGCCGATCCACAGCTGCCTGGCCGACGAGATCCGCCAGGCGGCCTCGGGCGAGCTCGCCGCGTTCTCGGTCGGCCGCAAGGACGAGGTCGAACGCGTCGCCCAGTCGGCCCGCTAGGTTCGGGAGAAGGGTCCGTGACGCACATCCGGAGCGAGCTCGCCGAGGCGATCCCCCGCATGATGCGGGAGGTCGAGAAGATCCGCAACATCGGCATCGTCGCGCACATCCACCACGGCAAGACGACGCTCTCCGACAACCTCCTCGCCGCGGCCGGGATGATCTCCAACGAGCTCGCGGGCAAGCAGCTCTACCTCAACTTCGACGAGCAGGAGCAGGCCCGCCTGCTCACGATCAACAACGCGGACGTCACGATCGTCCACGAGTTCGAGAAGGAGCGGTACCTGATCAACCTCATCGACACGCCGGGCCACGTCGACTTCGGCGGGGACGTGACCCGCGCGATGCGCGCGGTCGATGGGGCGATCGTCGTCGTCTGCGCCGTCGAAGGCGTGATGGCCCAGACCGAGACCGTCCTGCGCCAGGCGCTCCGGGAGAAGGTCAAACCCGTGCTGTTCATCAACAAGGTAGACCGGGCGATCAAGGAGCTCCAGCTCACGCCCGAGTCCCTCCAGCGCCGGTTCTCGTCGATCATCACGGAGGTCAACGAGCTGATCCGCAAGATGGCGCCCGAGGAGTTCGTGGACGACTGGTCGGTCGATCCCCGCGACGGCTCCGTCGCCTTCGGCTCCGGCTACGAGAACTGGGCGATCAGCGTGCCGTACATGCAACGGACCGGGGTGAAGTTCCCCGACATCATCGACTACGTCTCGACCGGCCGCTCGCGCGAGATCGCCCAGAAGGCGAAGATCAACGACGTCGTCTTCGACATGGTCGTGCGGCACCTCCCCAGCCCCCGGACCGCGCAGAAGTACCGCATCCCGAACATCTGGAAGGGGGAGATCGGATCGAACGTCGGCAAGGCGATGCTCGCCACCGATCCCGCCGGGCCGACGTCGTTCATGGTCACCGACATCACGATGGACCCGAGCGCCGGCGAGATCGCGACCGGCCGCGTCTTCTCCGGGCGCTTGGAGAAGGGGATGGAGCTCTCCATCGTGGGGACGAAGCTCAAGAACCGGGTCCAGCACGTCTCGCTGTTCATGGGGCCCGAGCGGCTCATGGTCGAGGACGTCCCGGCGGGCAACATCGCCGCGGTGATCGGGCTCTCCGACGCCTTCGCCGGCACGACGACCTCGACCGCGACCGAGATGATCCCGTTCGAGGAGATCCGTCACGTCTCCGAGCCGGTCGTGACGGTCGCGATCGAGCCGAAGCGGATGGCCGACCTCCCCAAGCTCATCGAGGTGATGCGCAAGGTCGGCAAGGAGGACGCGAGCCTCCGGGTCGAGATCAACCCGGAGACGGGGGAGCACCTCCTCTCGGGGATGGGGGAGCTCCACCTCGAGATCACGGAGTACCGGATCATCAACGACTACAAGGTCGAGATCGAGGCGTCGAAGCCGATCGTCGTCTACCGCGAGCAGGTGAACCATCCCGGCGGACCGTTCGAGGGGAAGTCACCGAACAAGCACAACCGGTTCTACTTCGAGGTCGAGCCGTTGCCGGCGGCGGTCGTCGCGGCGGTCCACGAGGGGGAGATCCCGCAGGGCAAGTCGTTCAAGGACACCCGGACGCTCGTCACCAAGCTCGACGGCCTCGGCGTCCCCCGCGACGAGGGCCGCGGGATCGTCGCCGTCGAGGGGACGAACATCCTGTTCGACGTGACGAAGGGGATCCAGTACCTCAACGAGACGATGGACCTCATCGTCGACGCGTTCAAGGAGGCGATGAACCGGGGCCCGCTCGCCAACGAGAAGGTCTACGGCCTCAAGGTCCGGCTCGTGGACGCGAAGCTCCACGAGGATTCGATCCACCGGGGACCCGCGCAGACGATCCCGGCCGCGCGTTCCGGGATGTACGGGGCGATGTGCCTCGGGGACCGCCGGCTGCTCGAGCCGTTCCAGAAGGTCACGGTGAACGTCCCCCAGGACGTCCTCGCGGGCGCCACCCGCGAGCTCCAGCGGCGGCGTGGGGAGATCCTCGACATGACGAGCGTGGGCGACCTCCAGACGGTCGTCGCCAAGGTCCCGGTCGCGGAGATGTTCGGCTTCGCGAGCGACATCCGCAGCGCGACCGCGGGCAAGGTCCTCTGGTCGACCGAGTCGCTCGGCTTCGAGCCGGTGCCCGCGGAACTGCAGCCGAAGGTCGTCGCCGAGATCCGCCAGCGGCGGGGGCTCAAACCGGAGCCCTACGACGCGAGCTACTACTCGGGCTAACGCTCGCGGCGGCGCTCGCTGCCGCGCCGGTCCCGGATTAGCTACTACAAGCTGTAGTAGGTTAGGCGCGTCCGGTCCGCGAGGCCGCGAACCGCGCCCCGTCGAGCGTCGTCTGGCCCCCCGGCCGCGGCCCCTCGGCCGAGCGCGAGCGCAACGGCCAGACCCCCTCGAGGCTGAGGAGCCAGCGCTTGCGCCAGAGCCCCATGCCGTACCCCTGGAGCGAGCCGCCCTCCCCGACCACCCGGTGGCACGGAATGACGATCGGGATCGGGTTGCGGGCCATCGCCCCTCCGACCGCGCGGGCCGAACCCTCGAACCCCGCGCGCCGCGCGAGCTCGCCGTACGTCACGGTCTGCCCCGCGGCGACCTCGCACAGTCGTTCCCAGACGGTCCGATCGAACGTCGAGCCGGTCTCGGGGGCGACCGTGAGCTCGAACCCCTTGCGGTGTCCCCGGAAGTACTCGCCGAGCTGCCGGGGAGGGCTCCCTTCGGGGAACGGAGGGCGGCGGCGGGTGGCCCCGCCCGGGGCGCCCGTCTGGCGCCGGCCGGGTTCGAGGAGATCGACGACATGCACCGTCGATCCCTGGTAGGCGATGCGAAACGAGCCGATCTGGGTAGGGACGTCCGCGACCTCCAGGCGATCGGTCATCGTACCAGCGGGACGCTCCCGAGCTTATCTCCGTTTCAATCCGGACCGCCGTCCACGAGGCCGGTCGACGTGATCCGGAACTCGGCCGAGCCCTCGGGCCGCGAGCGGTGCTTTTCGAGGACGACCCGACGCCGCGCGCCCGGCAGGCGCTCCAGCCGGAGGATCGACTTCGCCGCGTGGTTGAGGAACGATCCGCCCAGCGCTTCGAGGCCGCCGGTGCGCAGGTTCCTCCAGACCTGGTTGGTCAGGAGGACCGGGATCCCTACGGAGCGGGAGACCGCGACCAGGTCCGCCACCTCGAGGGAGAGGGCGAGCCGGGCATCGTCCTCCTCGGGCTCGGCGAGCGAGAGGCGGTAGAAGTACGTCAGCGAATCGACCACGAGGAGGCCGACCGGGCGGCTCCCCCCGCGCGCCAGGGCGCAGGCGGTCGCGACGGCCCGCGTCTGCTCCTCGAGGCTCTTCGGCGCCGAAAGCAGGAACCGCGGCAGGACGGTCTCGGGCGGCAGGCCCCCGATCGACGTGAGGCGCTCCAGGCTCACCCCCTCCGTATCGATGTAGAGGACCCACGCCCCCTCGCGGGCGACGCGGGCCGCCACCTCGAGACAGAGGAGCGTCTTCCCGCTCCCGCCTTCGCCGTACAGCTCGGTCACCCCGTCGGTCTCGAGGCCCCCCCCGAGCAGGCGATCGATCGACGCAACGCCCGTCGGGACCCGTGCGTCGCCCGACATCGCCCGGCGAGGGGAAGGGCCCGCTTAATCTAACCGGCGCGGGGGCCGCGGGCGAGGGGGTAGCGCACGCCGAGCTCCGGCTCCGTCACGTTCGCCCCGAAGCTCGCGAACGCCTCCGGGTGCTCCGTGTGGACGGGATAGACGGTGCGCGGGGCGAGCTCGCGCACGATCGTCCCGAGCTCGGCGCCCGAAGCGTGGCCGCTCGCGTGCATCTGGTGGAAGCCGAGGCCGAAATGATCGAGCCAGTTGTGGAGGACCTTGTCGTCGACATCGTCCTCGCTGAACGGCTCGCTCATCGAGTGGATGAACGGGCTACCCTGGGGGGGCCGGAGGTCGATCAGCTCCGGGAAGTGGAGGAGGTCGAGGGCGAGGAGGTACTCCCGCCCCCGCTCCCGGACCTCCTCGGCGGAGAGCGCCCCCGCGAGGAACGGCTCCTCCCAGGTGTAGAAGCGGCGCTTCTTGCGCGCGTAGACGAGGGCCCCGCCCGTGGCGCCGACGGCGGGCAGCGCGAGCTCTGGGTACTTCGCGCCGATCGCCGCGAGGAGGGCGGCCGTCCGCGTGGAGACGACCAGCGAGCGGCCGGCGGCGCCCGCGGCGCCGGCGAGCGTCCGGAGCCGGTCGAGGTCCCGGGGGTAGGTGCAGGCGAGGGCGAGGTCGCGGTGGTGCTCGAGGATCCGATCGACCCCTGTGCGCACGCCCTCCTCCGAGAGGTCCCGGCGCGGGTCGGGCCCGGCCCGGGTCCCCTCGATGATCAGGCCGATCGGCTCCTCCTGCGCCGCCGCGGCGAGGAACGCCCGCGTCGCCGGGGCCCGGGGGCCATGGTGGCGGAAATCCCCGGTGTAGACGAGCGTGCCGGCCGACGTCCGCACGAGGTAGCCGTAGGCGAACGGCACGGAGTGGTCGACCGGGAACGGCACGACCTCGAGGTTCCCGACCCGGACCGGCTGGCGGTCGGGGACCGAGCGCCAGGCGTGCTCGCCGTAGCGGATCGTCGGGCTCGACCGCTGGATCGTCTCGAGCAGGTCCTTCGTCCCGGCGCCGACGTAGACGGGGATCGCCGGGTCGACGAGCCCGAGGTACCCCGCGTGGTCGGCGTGCGCGTGGCTCACGAAGAGCCCGTGGATCTCGGGCGGGACCCACGGAAGGTCGGCGCCGGCGAGGACCTCCTTCCCGTAGAGCCCCGAGATCCGCGGGAGGAGGTCGAACTCGAGGAGGTCCTGGACGGGGCTCGTCGACCTCGGTTTCAGGAATTCGACGAAGTACTGCTCGTACCTCGGCGAGAACGAGGGGCCGAAGTCGAAGAGGATCCGATCGGGCCCGTCCTCGATGAGGATCTTGTTCCCGCCGATCTCCCGGACCCCGCCCAGGAACTGCACCGTGGGTTCGGGCACGCCGGGGGGAGCGTTCTCCCCCGTAAGGGCCTGCCGTCCGGGGGAGGGCCTACCGGGCCTTCAGGACCTTCTTGACGTTCGGGTGCTCCTTGGTGAAGATCTTGCCCCCGCAGTTGTCGCACCGGACGCCGAAGAGATTGGCGTCGGACGGGAGCGCCTCGCCGCAGCGGATGCACCGGAACATCGGCCCGCCGCGACCCTCGTCCCGACCTTAACGATTGCCCGCGCCTACGCCGCCTTCCGGGCCGGGGCGTCCGGCTCGGCAGCCTCGGTCCGGGTGATCGGCGGGGCGGGGGCGAAGACGTAGGCGTTGGAGGCGAACTTCGTCCCGCAGCGGCGGCAGACGAACACCCCGCTCGCGACCCGGCGGACGGTGACCGTCGCGCACCGCGGGCAGGCGGCCGGCGCCTTCCGGGCCCGGTCGATCTCGAGCACGCGACGGCGGATCCGGATCCCGTAGCGGGGTCCCATCCAGCCGGTCGGCCCGACCTTCTTCGTGCGCCGGTTCATGCCCCACCGCCCCGGACCTGCTGGCGAAGCCGATCGCCGTGCTGGAACGCGCGCCGGACCGTCGCCTTCACGTCGTCCGGCGAGAACGCTCCCACGAGGCCCTTCTGCATCGCGACGACGCGTCCGGTCTCGTCCGTCGCGACGGTGAGCCGGCCCTGGGCGGCCGCCTCCTCGTCGATCGTCGGATCGACGACGATCGCGTCGCCGAGACGCACGAACGTGCATTCGATCGGGAGGTGCTCGACCGCGAGCGGGTAATCCGCCTCCGCGACCGCGAACCGCTTCGCCGGGACGGTCGCGTGGGCGAGCGCCGCGACGCCCGCGAGCAGGGCGGCGTCGATCAGGTTGCCCCCGTGGTCGAGGACGTGCAGGTCGACGTAGCAGACCCAGGTCTTCTCCCCGGGCGTCACGCACAGGCGGGCGAGGTCGATCGTCTCTGCCGCGCGGATCGCGCGGTCGACGACCCGCGAGACCTCGATCGCGCCCGGCTGGGGGGGGCCGGGCTCGAACATCGGGCTCGAGAGCGGCGTCAGCTCGGCGTTCGTGGTGAGGACCCCCGCGTTCGGGGTGTCGGGGAACGGCTTCCCCGGCTCGAGCTTGATCCCGGCGAGGACGGTGGTCGCGCCGAGTCGGACGAGCGCGCTGCCGTCCGCGGTGACCACGAAGCCGGGCTCGATCGTCGTCGGGCGATACTCGTCCGGCCCGCGGCCGTCCAGCCGCTTCCCTCCGGCCGCGAGATCGAGGATGTGGGTCGTGCGGATCTCCGCGGCGACCTCCTCGCTCATCGGGCCGCTCCCGCGAGCGGAGTGAGCGTGTAGCGCTCCCGCAGCGCCGCCTTCATCTTCTCGTAGATCGCGCGGCACCCCTGGACGCCGAGATCGAGCGCCCGGCCGAGCTCCTCCTCGGTCATGTGCCCTTCCATCTGGAGGAGCACGAGCCGCCCGGACTGGGGCACGAGCGCCATCGGAAGATCCGCTTCGCCGAAGTTGTCCTCCTCCTTCTTCAGGTCGAGGACGATCTCGCCGCCGACCTTCCCCACCGCGACCGCAGGGAGGAGATCGACCATCGGGATCCCCGCGTCCGCGAGCGCGACGGACGCGGCCACGAGCCCGGCGCAGCGGGTCCCGGCGTTCGCCTGGAGGACCTCGATGTAGACGTCGATGCTCGTGCGCGGGAACTCCTCGGCGAACACGACCGAGTCGAACGCCTCGCCGATCACCTTGGAGATCTCCTGGCTGCGGCGGTCGAGACCCGGTCGCTTGCGCTCGTCGACCGAGAACGCCGCCATGTTGTAGCGGCACTGGATGACCGCCTTGTGGTTCTGCTGCAGGTGGCGGGGATGGACCTCGCGCGGCCCGTAGACCGCCGCCATCACCTTGTTCGCTCCCCACTCCACGAACGCCGAGCCGTCGGCCTGCTTCAGCGGCCCCGCCCGGATCTGGATCGTCCGCAGCTCGTCCAGCCGTCGTCCGTCGATCCGACGCCCGTCGGGCGTCAGCAGGACCGGGACCTCCTTCGCTCCCACGCTTCCCATTCTCGTTCC
>JASHQF010000139.1 GCA_030037695.1 Thermoplasmata archaeon | reverse complement strand
GCGTCGTGAGCGCGTTCAACCTCGAGCACGCCTGCGCGGGCCACTCGAGCTGCACCCCGGTCGTGGGGGTCGAGCTCGCGCAGGTGGGGAGCCCCGACTACACGACGATCGACTACCTCATCCCGGGCCTGATCGGCTTCTCCGTGCTCACGAGCCCGATGTTCTCGCTGGTCGACATCTCCTCCTCGTACCGGAAGGAGGGGATCTTCCGGGAGCTGTCGCTCACCCCGCTCACCCGGGGCGAGTGGCTCGCCTCGCGGATCGTCTGGTACATCGTCCTCACGTTCGCCTCGGCCGGGATCGTCATCGGCTTCGGCGTCCTCCTCTTCTCCGCCCACGTCCACCTCACCCTCGGGCTCTTGCCGTTCCTCGTCGCGGGTCCGTTCTTCTTCGTCTCGCTCGGGATGCTCTGCGGGTCGGCGGCGCCGACCCCCGAGTCGGCCGCCCTCATCGGGAACATCGTCACGTTCCCGATGATGTTCCTCTCCGGGACGTTCTTCCCCGTCCAGAGCTTCCCCTCGGGCCTCCAGCTGTTCGCGCACCTCCTCCCCCTCTACTACGTGATCGACGGGATGAACCAGGTGATGCTGTTCGGCAACACGACCCTCGCGCTCACCGACCTCCTGATCGTGCTGGTCGCGGGGGCGGCGGTGTTCGCGCTCGCTGTGCGGCTGTTCAAGTGGCGGGACGAGTGAGCGACCCGGTGGCGCGCGGCCGCCCTCCGCCGGAGGAGTTCCGCCGGGCGATGGCCCGCTGGGCGACCGGGGTCTCGGTCGTCACCGCGCACCACGCCGGGGAGGACGCCGGCCTCACCGTCAACGCCCTGCTCTCGATCGCGCTCGCCCCGCCGTCCCTCCTCGTGAGCCTCCAGGAGAGCGTCGACACGCTCCCCGCGATCGAGGCGAGCGGCGCGTTCGCGGTGAGCCTGCTCTCCGCACGCCAGCGGTCGATCAGCGAGCGGTTCGCGCGCGCGGTCCCCTCCCGGGAGAAGTTCCTCGACCTCCCCGTCCACCGCGGGGCGACCGGAGCTCCCCTCGTCGACGGGGCGCTCGCGGCCGCCGAGTGCCGCCTGACCGCCGTCGTACCCGCGCACGATCACCGGCTCCTGCTCGGGGAGGTGGTCCGGGTGGAGCTCGGACCCGAGGACGACCCGCTCGTCTTCTTCCGCTCCGGCTACGGGTCCGCCGAGGGGCCGGGGTCGCTCCGGCTCCCGCCGCCCGGCCGCTGAGCGGCCGCGGGCCCCGCCCCGCGCGGCCGGGTGGGGGCTTTAACCCGGGGGGAACGTTCGGTCGCCCGATGGGCCCGGTCCGCGACGTGACGCTCGCCGTCGTCGGAAGCGGCCCCGCGGGGCTGACCGCCGCGCTGTACGCCGCCCGCGCCGAACTCCGGCCGTTGGTGATCGCAGGGATCCCTCCTGGAGGCCAGCTGATCATCACGACGGACGTCGAGAACTTCCCCGGCTTTCCCGAAGGGGTCCAGGGGCCCGAGCTCGTCGACCTCTTGCGACGCCAGGCAGGCCGGTTCGGGGCGGAGTTCCTCGACGACCACGTCGTGCGCGTCGACCTGGCGCGCCGACCGTTCACCCTCGAGACCGGCACGCACGGCACCGTCCGCGCGCAGGCGGTGATCGTCGCGACCGGGGCGAACGCCCGGTGGCTCGGGCTCCCGTCGGAGCAGCGCCTCGTGGGGCACGGGATCAGCGCCTGCGCGACGTGCGACGGGTTCTTCTTCAAGGGCCAACCGCTCGCGGTGGTCGGCGGGGGCGACACGGCGATGGAGGAGGCCCTGTTCCTCACGAACTTCGCGAGCCACGTGACGATCGTCCACCGCCGGGACCGGTTGCGGGCGAGCCCGGTGATGCAGGAGCGGGCGAAGCGCCACCCGAAGATCTCCTTCGAGTGGGATTCCGAGGTGATCGAGGTCGTCGGGGACGGGAAGGTCGAGGGCGTGCGGCTCCGCGACCACCGTACGGGGGTGGTCCGCGAGCTCGCGGTCGGCGGGCTGTTCGTGGCGATCGGCCACGACCCGGCGACCGCGGTCTTCCGCGGCGCGCTCGAGCTCGACCCGCAGGGGTACGTCCGGGTCCACGACGGGACGCGGACGAGCGTCGACGGGGTGTTCGCGGCGGGGGACGTGCAGGACCGACGGTACCGTCAGGCGGTGACCGCCGCCGGGGCCGGGTGCATGGCCGCGATCGATGCGGAGCGGTGGCTCGCCGAGCAACCGGCCCCCGCCGGGCCGGCGCGGGTTCCGCGCTAGCCTTTAATAGCGCGCTCGGCCCGGTGACGGTCGAGCGGAGGTCGGCGTGCCGAACAAGAAGAGCCTCCATATCGAATCGTCCGGCCAGCTGTGCATCTACTGCGGGGCCTGCGTCGGGATCTGCCCGCTCAACTGCATCTATCTGGACGAGACCCGGATCACGTTCGACGAGTCGGTCTGTACCCGCTGCGAGATCTGCGTCAAAGCCTGCCCGGTCGGCGCGATCGAGATCGGGTGAGCCGGTCGACGACGATGGCCCCCACGCTCCGTCCGGACGTCCTCGTGATCGGGGCGGGCCCCGCGGGGAGCATGACCGCCAAGTGGGCGGCGAAGCGCGGGGCGAGCGTCCTCCTCCTCGAGAAGCGCCAGGAGATCGGGAGCCCCGTCCGCTGCGGCGAGGGGATGAGCAAGGAGTGGCTCCGCGAGGTCGGGATCACCCCGGGGCGCTGGATCAACGTCGAGGTCGAGGGGGCCCGGATCTACTCCCCCAGCGAGAAGGTCTTCGAGATCAACGAAAAGCACGCGGGCAACGAGGTCGGCTACGTCGTCGAGCGCGACGAGTTCGACAAGCAGCTCGCGATCGACGCCGCGAACGCGGGGGTCGAGATCCGGCTCAAGACGGCGGCGATCGGCCTCCTTCGGGAGGGCGGTCGGATCGTCGGCGCGAAGGTCAAACAGTTCGGGGAGACGACCGAGATCCGGGCGCCGGTGACGGTCGCCGCCGACGGCTTCGAGAGCCAGGTCGGCCGGTGGGCCGGCATCCCGACGGACCTCGCCTTGCGGGACATGGACACGTGCCTACAGTACCGCATGACGAACGTCGACAGCGACGTGCGGTACTGCGACTTCTTCCTCGGCAAGGTCGCGCCGGGCGGGTACGTCTGGGTGTTCCCGAAGGGCGAGGGGCTCGCGAACGTCGGGATCGGCGTCCAGGTCAGCCAGGTGAAGAACCTCGCCGACGCGAAGACGTACCTCGACCGCTGGATCGAGCACCACCCCGGCTACGCGAAGGGCAAGAAAATCGACATGGTCGGGGGCGGCGTCTCGATCTCCCCCCCGCTCAAGCAGACCGTCGCCGACGGGATCATGCTCGTCGGGGACGCGGCGCGGATGATCGACCCCCTCACGGGGGGCGGGATCGCGAACGGGTGCATCGCCGGGAAGATCTGCGGCGAGGTCGCCGCGGAGGCGGCGGCGCTCGGCGACCCGTCCAAGGCGTTCCTGCAGAAGTACGAGCGCGGATGGCGGGCCCGCCTCGAGGAGAAGCTCTACCGCAACTGGCTCGCCAAGGAGAAGCTCGTCACGCTCAGCGACGAGACGTTCGACAAGATCGTCGACGCCCTCGCCGGCATCCGCCTAGAGAAGCTGAACGTCCACAACATCCTCAAGGCGGTGCAGGCGAAGTACCCCGAGGTCACGCAGGAGTTCGCGGCGTTCCTGTAGCCGCCCGCTCCCGATCGATGCCCGGCGCCCCGAACCGCCCGCCCGACGTCGCCGCCCCCTCCCCCGCCGCCGTCCCCGTCGCGGGGGTCCCGGCCCGCGGGGTCCTGCGACGGCTCGTGCCGTCGCACGTCGCGCTCCTGCAGGAGTCGTGGAAGGGGCCCCTGCCGCCGGAGGTCCTCGGACCGTTCGAGAAGGCCGAGGGGGCGTTCCGCGCGGGGGACGTGGCGGGGGCGACCAGCGCCCTCGACCTCCTCGCGATCCGGTTCGCCGAGCCCCGCTGGCCGACGCTGCCCGAGCCGTACCGCCGCCTGCGCGTCGCGATCCCGGCCCCGGTCCCCCCCCACTGGGACCCGGACCACGCCCTCCCGCCGGAGGAGAAGGAGGCCCGGCGGGCGCGCCGGGCCGCGGAGGACCAGGTCGCCCTCGCCACCGGCGCGGTCGCCTGGGCCGCCGCGCACGGGTGCGCCCCTGCGGAGCTGGCGGGCGAGGTCGAGCGCTGGCGGACGGCGCT
>JASHQF010000138.1 GCA_030037695.1 Thermoplasmata archaeon | reverse complement strand
GGACGAGATCCGGCATCACGGTCGACGCCCGCTCGATCGCTTCGAGGCGCCGCCGATCGCCGGCGGAGAGCAGGCTGCCCTGGTAGGCGAGCGTCGAGTAGAGGCTCCGGTCCTGCACCACGAGATCGGACCGACGGAGGTCGCGCAGGAGGGCCGGGCGAGCCAGGAACCGGTCGACCGTGAAGTAGATCGCACCGGTCCAAGGGTCGCCGACGCTCGCGGCCTGCGCGATCTCGCCGAGGCGACGGTCGTCCGGCTCCCGGCGCGAGCGGACCGACCAACCGCGCCGGCGCGCGGCGGCCGCGAGGTGTCGGGCGAACGTCGATTTGCCCGCCCCGTCGATCCCCTCGACCGCGACGAGGATCCCCCGCCGGCGACGCGCGGGCATCGTCAGGCCTCCCCGGATCCCGGCCGGAACCCGTACACCTGCTCCACCGAGTCGACGAACGGGACCCAGAGGCGATCGCTCCCTCCGCGAGGATCGTCCGCGATCTCGCGCGCCCGCCGGGGGACCGTCGCCAGATCGAGGACGGCCCCCGGCCGGGTCGGGTCGTCCAGATAGTCGGTCTCCAGGAACCAGGGCGGCGCCTCGCCGAGCGCCGCCCGCGTCGTCGCGCGCCGTGCCAGGTACGAACGGCCGATCCCTTGCGCCAGGTCCGGCCCGGTCGCCTCCCGAACGTAGTGCTTCACGACCTTGCCGGGGGGAACCCCGGCGGCGGCCGCCTCGCGGGCCAACTCCCGATACCCCGCGCCGTCGAGGTCGTCCGCGTGCACGACGACCGGACACGCGGATTCCCGCGCCACCCCGAGGGCCCTGCGGAAGAGGCGGCGCGCGGCGTCCGAGAGCTCCGGAGCGACCGGGAAATGGGGCCATCCGACCTCACCGAGGGCGACCGCCCGCCGGTCCCGGATCAACCGGCCGGCGAGCTCGAGCGACGCCTCGTGGAGCTCGACCGCGGCCGGGAGGCCGACCTCCCCCGCGGCACGCACGAGGTCGACCGGATACGGCGCCACGACCGCGTAGGCCCGGGCGGAGGTTTCGTTCCGGATCCGGCCGACCAGATCGATCGTCGTTTCGAACTGGCGCCGATAGTCGTCCACGGAGAGGGGGACCCTCGGCTCGTAGGCCTGGGTCGCGACGAAGAGGTCCGTCCCGCCGTGGGCGACGAACCGCTCGACCGCACGCAGTCCGTCCCCGGACGGGGCGAGGTGGCAGTGATGGTCGACGATCGGGAGGCCGCGGGGAAGCGGCACGCTGCGCGCGCCGGGGCGAAGCCTACCGCAGGAGGCCCGCGCCCTGGAGCTCCTTCGTGATCTTCTTCACCGCGACCTCGACGTCCGACGGCTTCCGCGCCCCGGTGCAGACGAGCTTGCCGCTACCGAACAGGAGGACGACGACACGGGGCTCGTCGATCCGGCAGACGAGACCCGGGAACTGCTCGGGCTCGTACTCCACGCGGTCCAGGCCCAGGGTGACGGCGATCGCGTTGAGGTTGATCTCGCTCTCGAGGTCGGAGCTCGCGACGATGTTCTGGACCTCGATCTTCGGATGGAGGTTGATCTTCTGCCCGCCCTTGCGGATCTGCTGGGCGACGGTGCTGATCGACTCCTCGACCTCGTGCATGCTCTTCGCCCCGGTGCAGACGACCTTGCCCGAGCGGAACAGCAGGATCGCGGTTTTCGGCTGCTTCAACCGGTAGATGAGCCCCGGGAACTGCTCCGGTTCGTACTCGGCCCCGTCGAGACCGAGGGCGATCGACTGGAGATCGAGCTCGTCGCCGAGGGAGGTCGACGCCACGACGTTCTCGATCCGGATCTTCACCACGACAATCCCCGGTCGCGGGAGTATTTAAACCGCTATATAAAGCATCCCGCGGCGAGTTCGACGTCTAACCGCCGTTTCCTACGGGAGTCCAAAGAATTCCCGCACGACGCGCCGTGTGAAACCCCAGAGGACATGGCCCTCGAAGACCGCCGCCTCGACCCGCGCGGTGCCCCGCGCCGTGTCGACCTCGATCGGCTCCGTCCGCTCGGCTGCGGCGCGCGGCAGCCAAAACACCGCCCCGACCTCGGACGGGCTCTGGGCGGACGGGGCCCGTCCGGACAGGGCGTACTCGGCGGCAAAGATCGCGACCCGGACGCCGAACTGTCGGGCGAGTTCCGTCCTGAGATAGCGCAGCGGTCCCCGCAGGTCCCTCTCGGAGAGACCGACCTCCTCCTCCAGCTCGCGGAGCGCGGTCGCGCCGAGGGAGCGGTCGCCGACCGCCACCTGGCCCCCGGGGAGCGCGACCTGTCCGGAGCCGGGGTCCCGGGGATTGCGGGCCCGCTCGATGAGCAGCACCTCGAGGTCCCGGTCGGCGGGCCGCAGCACGATCGTCACGGCGGCCCCCGCCGCGGAGATCGGAGGGCTCTCGAGCGAACCCTGGCCGAGCAGCCCCTCGAGGGCGGCGAGGGGTTCGGAGCGGGCCGCACCCGAAGGGGCCGCTCCGGTCATGCCTGCCAATCGTAGGTGACCTTCTGGCGGACGGTCGCCTCGTCGGCCCGGTGCAGGCTGGAGGCACCGACCAGCCGCTCGAGGGCGACGATGCGCGCCCGAAGCTCCGCGACCTCCCGCTCCAGCTCCGCGAGGCGCGCGGCAGGGTCGAGGGGCCCGGGGTCGACCATCCCCCCGCAATCCTTGCGGGGGGAGATAAGGGTGAAGTCGAGGGCCCCTAGGTCTCGGGCCGTCGGATCGTGCCCGACTCGACCCCGCTCACGAACGCACGGATCGCCTCGACGGTCTCCTGGGGCCGCTCGATCGGGATCATGTGCCCGGTCTGGGCGAAGATGCGGATCTGCGCTCCCTGGATCGACTGGCGCAGGATCCGGCCGTGGGAGGCGTCGACGACCTGATCGTCCATCGCCTGGACGATCAGCGCGGGCGGCGCGAGGCCGGCGATCCGCTTGCGCTCGTCGAACCGGGCCGCCTCCTGCGACCATCGGACCGCGGGCCCGAAGTCCCGCTTGCGGACCTCGCGCCGGAGACGGTCGGCCACGTCGAGATGGGCCTCGATCCAGTCAGGGTAGTACAGGTCCTTCAGGAGGCGGACGGCGAACGCGTCCGGGCCTCCCGTCCGGTAGGTCTCGTCCCAGCGCTGCACGACCGACCGGGTGTGGGCGTCGACGTAGGCGGAGCCGCCGACGAGCGTCAAGCTGCGGGCCCGATCGGGCGCGTCAAGGCCGATCCTCAGGACCAGCAGCGCCCCGGAGCTCAGGCCCACGAGGTGAGCGGCCGGGATGCCCTTCGTCGTGAGGAGATGGAGGAGATCCCCCTCCATCTCCCCGAACGCATAGGTCGACCCGGCGGGGGCCGGGCTCCGCCCGTGACCCCTGAGGTCCGGCGCCAGCACTCGGAACCCGGAGGCTAAGGGTCCCACGACCCCGTTCCAGACGGTGTGATCCCCGCCCATGCCGTGGACCAGCACCACGACCGGGCCCGAGCCCTCGTCCCGGGCGGCCAACTCGACCGGCGCCCCAGCTCCTTCGGTCAACGGTCGGGCGACCGGTCGGTCGGCATTAGGCCTCGCGTGCCCGGCCCTCCGGCCCGGGGTCCGACGTCGCCGCCCCCGCTAGCCCACGCAGGGACCGGCAGGTCTAAAGAACCGTGACGCGCTCCTCGGTCCGATGGCGCGCGGCGTGATGCTCATGAGCGGCGGCATCGACTCGCCCGTCGCCCTCCACTACCTGCTCCGTCAGGGCCACGAGATCGTGGCCGTCCACATGGACAATCGACCGTTCACCGACGACTCGCCGCTCGAGAAGGTCGTCGATCACCTCGCGCTCCTCCGCGAACGGTACGCCCAGGCGATCCCCCTGTACGTGGTGCCCCACGGATCGACGCAGGTGACCCTGATGCGTTCGACCGACCGTCACGTCGGGTGCGTCCTCTGCCGGCGGTTCATGTGGCGCTCGGCCGAGCGGGTCGCCGAGCGGGAAGGGGCGACGTTCCTCGCCACCGGCGAGGCCCTGGGACAAGTGGCGTCCCAGACCCTCTCGAACATGCGGAGTGCCACGGCCGCGGTGCGCCTCCCGATCGTTCGGCCCCTGATCGGGTTCGACAAGCAGGAGATCGAGGCGGTCGCCAAGGAGATCCGGACCTACGCCATCTCCACCCGCCCGGGGGTCTGCTGCCAAGCGGTTCCGGACCGGCCCGCTACCCGTTCGAACCTGATCCAGATCGGCCAGGAAGAGCAACGGGTCGACGTGGAACAGATCGTCGACGACTGCGTCCGGCACGCCCGGATCCTGTAGCGCCCCTCGCCTCGACCTCGGGCCGGCCCCCGGCCTTGCCGCCGGAACGGCTGCCGTTCGTCCAACGGGTTTGATATAGGCGGTCCCACGTCTCGCTCGCATGGCCATGCAGTCGCCCCGCGCGTACCCGGTCGCCGCATTCGTCGTGACGCTGATCGGCGGGATCCTGATCCTGCTGGACGGGATCTACCTGCTCGCCGTGAGCGCGTTCATCAGCAGCGTGACGAGCGCCTACGGCGTCTCGGTCCCCGGCGTCAGCGGCCTGCTTACCGCGCTGGCCGCGGTGGGCGTGATCTTCGGGCTGATCATCCTGGTCGGCGCGATCATGATGTGGAGGAGCCCCTCGTCCGCGAAGATGTGGGGGATCATCGCGATCCTGCTGGGCCTGATCAGCATCGTCAGCGGAGGGGGCTTCATCCTCGGCCTGATCCTCGCGCTCGTCGGCGGTATCCTCGCGCTGGTCTGGCACCCGCCCGCGGCCGCCCAGACGGCCTGGTCGAGCGCCCCGACGGCGCCTCCGGCCGCACCGGGAGGCGGCATGCCTCCCGCGGCCGGCGGCAGCCGCTTCTGCGCCTCCTGCGGGGCCCCGAACGCGGCGAACGTTCAGTTCTGTGCGAAGTGCGGCGCCCCGATGCCGCCGGGCTAGACCGGTCGCGCCGCTCGATCGCCTCGGCCCGGGGTCGACCCCCGGGCTCCCGACGGGCTGAAGGCCCCGTGTCGTGTAACGAGCCGGGAGGCTGACCCCGTTGGCGACGACCCTCCGTCTCTGCTCGGGCGGCGGCGGGTACGAATGGCTCCCCGATCGGGATCTAGGGCTCGACCTGCCGACGGTCCGGCGCGCGCTCGAGAGTCGCGGCGTCCCGGTCGTCGACGCCCGGGTGATGCTGATCGCCGGACTCGGACCCGAGGTGACGATCAGTCGGCGCGGTCGCCTCCTGTTCAAGACCCCCGAGCTCCGCGACGCGGACGCCGCTCTCGAACGGCTCCGGGAGATCGTGCCGGCGCTCCGATAGTCCGGGCCCGCTCCGCGGGCCCCCACCTTAAGCCGCCCGGGGCGCTAGACGCGAAGGTCGATGCGCGAGGTGTGGGTCGTAGGGGCCGCGTCGAACCGGTTCGGCAAGATGGCCGAGACCGCCCGCGAGGCGGCCACGAGCGTCGCGGCTGCGGCGATTCGCCAGGGAGGGGTCGATCCGAAGGCGATCCGACACACGTTCGTCGCCAACTGCTTCGGGGTGGCCGACCATCAGGCGCATCTCGGGCCGCTCGTGAACCAGGGTCTCGGCATCCCGGAGGTTCCCTCCGTGACCTTGGAATCCGCCTGCTCCTCGTCGAGCGCCGCGCTCCACGAGGCGTTCGTCCACGTCGCCGGCGGCTTCGAGGACGTCGCCCTGGTCGTGGGCGTCGAGAAGCTCTCCACGATCAGCACGCTGCAGGCGACGACGTACTTCGCCATCGCCGCCGACTACCCGTTCGAGACTCGCAACGGGGCGACGTTCCCTGGGCTCTACGCGACGCTGGCGAGCGCCTACCGGGCCCAGTACCGGACCACGCCCGAGATGTTCGGCGCTATCGCGATGAAGAACCACGCGAACGGGGCGCGGAACCCGCACGCCCACTTCCAGAAGGAGATCTCGATGGAGACGTACCTCGCCTCGCCGATGATCGCCTCCCCTCTGCGGTTGTACGACTGCTGCCCGTTCTCCGATGGAGCGGCGGCGGTGGTGGTCGCGGCCCGGGAGGCGATCCGCGCTCCCGTGACGGAACCGCTCGTCG
>JASHQF010000137.1 GCA_030037695.1 Thermoplasmata archaeon | reverse complement strand
GCCGAGTACCCGAACTCCTGGACGTTCAAGGAGACGTTCGACTTCGGATCGGTCCGCACCGTCGAGCTCGGCGATCGGGCGCAGGGCTGGGTCGGCTTTACGCTGCGGTTCTGGTACTACCGGGCGAACGAGGGGAAGCCCCGGCTGCGCGGGATCTTCGAGTGGTGCGACGGCGAGAGCTACCACCGCTACTCGGGCTGGATGCGGATGATGAGCCAGGCGGTGCTGTACGACGCCTCCGAGACGGAGGTCGACGTCCGGGAGCTCCACCGGGTCCTCCGGGACGTCGTCGTCCGCTGGTACTCGGCGCACCTCGAGCGCAGCCCCGAGACGTTCGTGGCGCACCTCAAGGAGAAGTACCCGAAGGGCGCCTCCTACGCGCGCGAGTCGTACCGCTGAGCCGCGCGCGCCGTCCCGCCCCACGAGGGTTAAAGTAAGGGCCGGGCCCTGGCGCGGCATTCCGCTCCGCGCGGGCGCGCCGGCCGTGCGCGGCGCGGCAGGGCACGACCGTGGCGACAGGGCTCCGGGAGCACCTCGTCACCTACTTCGAGGAGCACCACAAGCTGCTCGAGGCCGGTGCCCTGCGCCTGTTGCTCGGGGCCCCCCAACCGCTCGTCGTCTCCCAGGAGCTCCTCGAGCGGGCGGGCTCCGGGACGCCGTTCGTCACCGAGGCGATGGTGGCCGAGGTCCTGGACGATCTGCGTCCCCTCGCCGCCGTCCCGGTCGTCACGCCGGTCCTGGCGGTGGAGGCCGCCGACGGGGCCGACGCGGCCCGGACCGCCGCGGCGGATTTTCACGTCGTCGTGGAAGGGTTCCCCCGATCGATGGCCCCCGGTCCCCCCATCGCCGGCTACTCGGCCCTCTTCCTCGCCCGATTCCGGGCCCTCCAGAAGATGCTCCGGACCCGGTCGACGCTCTCGAACCTGCGGACGATCCGCGACGGGCGACCCCCCGAAGGCACGGGATCCGTGATCGGCATGGTCCGCGAGGTCCGCGAGACGAGCCGTCAGCACCATCGGATCGTGACGCTGGACGACGAGACCGGCACGCTCGAGGTCCTCGTCCTCAAGGAGTCGGCGGCCGCCGGCATGCCGTTCCTCCCCGACGAGACGCTCGGGGTCCGCCTTCGGTACGGCGCTGACCCCGACCGGCTGCCCACGGTCGTCGCCGTCGAGCGCCCCGACGTCCCCCTCGGTCGGGTCGCCGCCCGGGCGGCCCGGCCTCGGCAGGCCGTCTTCCTCTCCGACCTGCACGTCGGCAGCAAGGCGTTCCTCGGTCCGGCCTGGGAACGGCTGGTCGCGTTCCTGCGCGGCGAAGGCCCGGCGCCCGACCTCGCGCGGGCCGTCGACTTCGTCGTGATCGCGGGGGATCTCGTCGACGGGATCGGCATCTATCCGCACCAGGAGCGTGACCTCGCGATCGGCGACGTCGTGGAGCAGTACGTGGAGCTGGGCCGGCGCCTCGCCCAGCTGCCCGATCGGCTCACGATCGTGGCGCTCCCGGGAAACCATGACGCGGTCTGCCCCGCCGAGCCGCAGCCCGCGCTCCCCGCGAACCTCGCCCACGAGCTGCCCGCGAACGTCCGGCTCCTCGCGAACCCGTCGACCTTCAGCCTCGCCGGCGTGACCGTCACCGCCTACCACGGTCGGGGGTTCGACGACCTCATCCCGGCGCTCCCCGGGGCGTCGTACGGCCGGCCGACCGAGGTGATGCGCCGGATGCTCCAGATGCGGCATCTCGCCCCGATCTACGGGAGCCGGACCCCGCTCGCCCCGGTGACCCGCGACGGCCTGATCGTCGATCCGGTCCCGGAGATCCTCGTCACGGGCCACCTGCACACCTACGGGGTGGACCGCTACCGCGGCACCCTGCTGTTGAACGCCTCGACCTGGCAGGACGAGACGGAGTACCAGCGGATGCGGAACATCACCGCGGTGCCGGCGCACGCCGCGATCGTCGACCTCGCCACCCTCGGCGTCGTGACGCTCGACTGCTCGGGGTCGACCCCTACGGTCCGGGCCGAGGCCGCGTGACGCCGCTCCCCGTCGAGCCCGGTCCGGTGTCGCCGATGCGGCTCGTCGTCTCCGCCTACCCGTCGCGCGACGAGGCGCTGCGCGCCCTTTCGGCGGCGCTGGAGCGGCGCCTGGCCGCCTGCGGCACGGTCCTCCCCGGCGAGTCCCGGTACTGGTGGAAGGGCCGGATCGAGGCTCAGCCCGAGGCGCTCGTCCTGTTCAAGACCGTCCCCAAGCGCGTCGGGGCGCTGTTCGCGTTCCTCGCTGGCACGCATCCCTACGACGTGCCCGAGATCGCCGAGATCGAGCTCGCCCGGGTCCACGGCCCGTACGCGGAGTACCTCGCCGACATCCTCGATCCGGCGGCCCGGGGGAGCTGGGACCGCCGACCGCCTAGGCGTCCGGGAGCACCGCGAGGCCCGGGAGCTCACGGCCCTCGACGAACTCGAGGGCGGCCCCACCGCCGGTCGAAATGAAGCCGAACGCCCCGGCGAGCCCGAGCGCGTAGGCCGCGCGGGCCGAATCCCCCCCCGCGGCGATGCGCACGCCCGGGCGACCCTCAAGACCCGAAAACACCGCGCGCGTCCCGCCGGCGAACCGGGGCAGCTCGAACCGTCCCAAAGGACCGTTCCAGAAGACGGTCGCCGAGCGCTCGAGCGCCGCTCGGAACGCGCGCTGGGTGTCGGGACCGATGTCGCCCGCGACGGCCTCCGGGGGAACGTTGCCCGACGCAGCGATCCCGGGCTCCGCCTCCCCGGGGCGCTCGTAGACGAGATCGCTCGGCAGCAGGAGCTCCGTCCCAGCGGCACGGGCGCCTGCCGTGATCTCTCGGACGGCATCGTCGAGGCCGGAGGCCACTGGCGTGGCCCCGAGCCGGGTCCCGGCCGCCGTGAGGAACGGGTAGGCGATCGCCCCCCCGATCAGCACCGTCGAGGCCCGTCCGAGGAGGCTGGCGAGCAGCGGCAGTTTGTCGGCGACTTTTCCGCCCCCGACGACGACCGAGTACGGCACGGCGGGGCGGTCGGTGAGCCGAGACAGCTCGCGGAGCTCCCGCTCGACCAAGAGGCCCGCGAACGAGGGGAGCCGCTGGGCGACCCCCACCGTCGAAGCGTGGGCCCGGTGGACCGCGCCGAACGCGTCCTCCACGAACAGTTCCCCGAGGCGGGCGAGTTGGGCGGCGAGGCCGGGGTCGTTCGTCTCCTCGCCGGGGAGGAACCGGAGATTCTCGAGCATCATGAACTGGCCGTTCTCCAGGCGGGCTGCGAGATCGAGCGCTCGGACCCCGACCGGCTCGTCCGCGAGGGGGACCGGGGTCCCCAGTGCCGAGCTGAGGCGCCGGGCGACCGGGCGGAGGGAGAGCTTGGGGTCGCGACGCCCTCCCGGGCGGCCAAGGTGGGCGAGGACGATCGTCTTCGCCCCGTGGGTCCGGAGGAGGTCGAGGGTCGGGATCGCCTCGAGGATCCGCCGGTCGTCCGCGATCCCCCCGCGGTCGTCGAGCGGGACGTTGAAGTCGACGCGGACGAGGACGCGACGGCCCTTGAGAGGGGCCGACGCGACCCCCCTCTTCGGCAGCATCGGCGCCCGGCGGAGCGGGCCGCCAGTATCACCCTTGCGGCCGCGGCGGCGAGGACGAGCGCCGGGCCTCGATCGCCGAGATCGTCCGGCGCATCGTCGGGAGGTCGATCCCGTGGCGTTCGGCCCGGCGGACGAGCTCCCCGAGGAGCGCGTCGACCTCGGTCGGCCTCCCCCGTTCGAGGTCCTGGAGCATGCTCGAACGGTTGTCGGCGGTCGCGCGGCCGATCCGCTCGAACTCCGCGATCGCCTCGCGCTCCGGGATCGTCATACCGTCGGCCTGCGCCGCCGCCACGGCCTCCCGGAGGAGCTCGAGGGCCTCCGCCCGGAGCGGCGGTCGTAGCAACGCGCCGTTCGGAGCTCCGTGGAGGGCCGTCACCGGATTGATCGCCGCGTTCACCATCGCCTTCCGCCAGACCTGCTCCACGAACGATCCGACCGTTCGGACCGAGAAGCCCCCGGAGCGCAACAGGTCGGCGAACAAGGCCACCGGCGGCGCCTCGGGTTCCCCCGCGGCCGGCGACGGGAGCACGACCTCCCCTGCCCCGGCCGCGCGCACGATCCCGGGGGCGACCCACGTCGCCGGGACGGAGTGGATCGCCCGGACGACCGTGCGCTCCGGCGCAAACCAGCCGCCGCGGGCGAGCGCGCCCCAGGCGATCGTCTCGATCCCGAGCCCGTTCTGGGTGAGGAGCGTGGGGCGCGGGGGCGCGCTGCGGGCGAGGCCCTCCGCCGCCATCGCAAGATCGAACGACTTCACGGTGAGGAGGACCGCGTCGGCGAGCCGGGCGGGCTGAAGGTCCTCCGCCACGTCAACGGAGAATGTCCCCGGCCCCGTCCCCACGATGCGGAGCCCCCGCGAGCGGATCGCGTGGACGTGGTCCGGCCGCCCGACGAGGGTCACGTGGTGACCGGCGGAGGCGAGGCGGGCGCCGAAGAGGCTACCGGTGGCGCCGGCGCCGAGGATGACGACGCGCACGAGCGACCGCGGTCAGCTGAGGCGGCGCACGAGGTCGGAGAGACCGGGGGCCTTGCCGAAGTCCCGACGCAGGAGCGTGAGGAGCCCTTCGTAGTAGCGCACTTGGTCGCGGGCCTGGCGCACCTTGAGCTGCAGGTACTCCTCCTCCCGGTCGAGGCGGGCGAGGTCGCGCTCGAGGTCCCGCTGGGCGGCCGCCAGCTCCTCGATCCTATCGGAGAATCGTCCGGGCCGCGGCACTGCCCACCTCGTACGGACGGATCCGGCTCCCGGGGGGAACGATCGATTCGGCGGCGATCTTGAGGTTCGCGAGCTCGCGGGTGAGCCGCCGCAGCTGCCGCTCGAGCTGGCGGCGCCGCTCCCGCACCTCCCGCAGGGAGCGTTCGAGGAGGTCGACGCGGTGACGCCACTTGTCCCGTTCCTGGACGCCGGCGACGACGGAGGTGGCGTCGACCATCGGCGGGCGAACGCCCTAGGTCGGGAATCAACGTTTCGCCCGAACGGTCGCCGGGGGACCTTTAAGCGGCCCCGCCGCTCGGCACCGTCGGGTCGACGATGCAGCGCCTCGGCAAGATCGCGGTCCTCGGGGCCGGGAACGTGGGGGGGTCGCTCGCCCAGCGGCTCGCCGAGATGGACCTCGCCGACGAGGTGGTGCTCCTGGATATCGTCGAGGGCCTCCCGGAAGGCAAGGCGCTCGACCTGCAGGAGTCCGCCCCGATCCTCGGCTTCTCCACGCGCGTGCGGGGGTCGACCTCCCTGGACGCCCTCGCCGGCGCGGAGATCGTCGTCGAGACCGCGGGGCTCGCCCGGAAGCCCGGGATGAGCCGGTCGGACCTGCTCGCCAAGAACGCGGCGATCGTGAAGGGGCATGCGGACGCGGTGCGGGCCAAGGCCCCCCAGGCGGTCGTCGTGGTCGTCACGAACCCGGTCGACGTGATGACCCATTACTTCCAGGAACAGAGCGGCCTCCCCCCCGCCCGGGTCTTCGGGGAGTCGGGGACGCTCGATACCGCCCGCTTCCGCTGGTTCGTCGCGGAGGCCCTTGGGGTCGCTCCGCGGGACGTGGTCGGGTTCGTCCTCGGGACCCACGGGGACACGATGGTGCCGATCCTCACGCTCGCGAGCGTCGGCGGGGTCCCGCTCGGCCGCCTCCTGCCGCCGGAGAAGATCCAGGCGATCGTAGAACGCACGAAGCAAGGCGGGGGGGAGATCGTGAACCTCCTGAAGACCGGGAGCGCCTTCTACGCCCCGTCGGCGAGCCAAGCCGAGCTGGTCGCCGCCGTCGCCCGCAACGAGCGGCGGTTGTTGCCCGTCTCCGCGCACCTGGACGGTGCGTTCGGGGAACGGGGCGTCTACCTCGGGGTGCCGGCGGTGCTGGGCCGGGGGGGCGTCGAGCGGATCGTGGAGGTCGAGCTCACCCCCTCCGAGCGGTCGGCGTTCGCTCAGAGCGTGGCGGCCGTACGCGCCGACCTCACGATCCTCGCGCAGCTCGGCGCGCGCCCGGGCGCGGCGTAGTTCCGATGGCCCCTCCCGAGCCGGTGGCAGGGGGCACGGAGTTCATCGAGATCAAGCGGCGGCTGGCGACGCTCCGCTCCACGATCGATTCCCGGGAGCACGCGCACATCACCGTCCGGCCCGAGATCTGCGCGGCGTGCCCGCACTCCCGGTGCACGTTCGTCTGCCCGGCGAGCTGCTACGAACGGATCGAGGGTCGCCTGGTCTTCCGCTACGAGGACTGCGTCGAGTGCGGGGCGTGCGACATCGCCTGCGACCAGGGCTCGGTCACCTGGACCCTCCCCCGGGGTCCGTACGGCGTCCGGTACGCCTACGGCTGACGGTCCCGGCGCCCTGCACCGTTCCTGTCGACGCACAGGTTAAAGCCACGGTCCCGGGCTCGGCCGTTCGGAGCACTCCGTACGACGTCCACTCCCTCGGCCGCCGACCGCACCGCCCTGTTCCCGTACCGGATCCGGCCGGGGCAGGAACCGATCCTGCGGGCGGTCGAGGCGGCGGCGGCCCACGGTGGCCCCGTCCTCGTCCACGCCCCGACCGGGAGCGGCAAGACGGTTGCCACGCTCGCCCCGCTGGTCGAGCATGCCCAGGCGTCCCGGCACCGCATCCTGTACCTGGTCCGGACCCACGCCCAGGAGGTCCAGGTCCTGCGCGAGACGAAGGCGATCGGCCATCGTCTCGACCGGCCCGTCCTCGCGCTCGGGCTCCAGGGGCGGGCGCGACGGTGCTTCCTCCTCGAGAGCGTCGCCGAGATGAAGGGGGCGACCGCCGAGGAGCACGGGAAGCTCTGCGCCGACCGCAAGCGGGCGACGGAGCGGGCGATGCACGGCGAAGCGGCGCCGACGGTCGCTCCGGTCCTTCCCGAAGGCGGAGAGATCGAACTCTCCGACCTCGACGGGTGCCCGTACTACGCGCGGGTGCTCCAGACCGATCACGACGCGATGGTCGAGCGGTTCCGGGGCGCCTCCACGCTCCCCCACGAGTTCGAGGCGTTCTGCCGCGAGGAGAACCTCTGCGCCTACGAGCTCGCCAAGCGCCTCCTCCCGCAGGCCGACATCGTCACCGCGCCGTACGCGTTCTTCTTCCATCCGTTCATCCGCAAGTCCCTCTTCGCGTGGATGGGCTGCGGCCCGGAGAACCTCGACCTCGTCATCGACGAGGCCCACAACCTGCCGAGCCACCTGCGGGACCTCGCGACCGTCGCACTCCCGCAGGAATCGGTGCGCCGGGCCCGGGCCGAGGTCGCCGAGCGGGGGGATTTCCAGCTCCCGGACGGGCCGAGCGCCACCCGCCTCCTCGACCTGGTCGGGGCGGCGGTCGAGGAGCTGACCCACGCCCTCGTCCGGGAGGACGACGCGGTCCTGCCCGCCGGGATCTTCGAAGAGGCCCTCCTCACCGCGATCGGTGGGACGACCCACCGCCTCGATACCTGGCTCGGGGCGCTCGCCACCTGGGGGGAGAACCTGCGGGACGAGCGGCGCCGCGAGCGGCGGCTCCCGCGCTCCTGGGCCCACACGGTCGCGTTGACGCTGCTCTCCTGGCCCCAGCTGGACGACGCGGGGTACGCGAAGGTGGTGACGAAGGTCCCGCGACCGGCGCTCGAGGCGTATGCGCTCGACGCCGCCGTCCCCGCCCAGCCGATCCTCGACTGCCACCTCTCGGTCCACCTCTCCGGGACGCTCCTCCCGCTCGAGGAGTACCGGGACTCCCTCGGGCTCGGGCCCGCGGCCCGCGCCGTCGCGGTCCCCCCGCACTTCCCCCCCGAGAACCGCCGGATCCTCTACGACCCGTCGATCACGACGCAGTACGAGGAGCTGAAGCGCGACCCGCGCGCGATCCTACGCCTCGCCGACCGGGTCGCCGAGGTCCTCGACTGCCTGCCGGTGAAGACGGCCGTCTTCTTCCCGAGCTTCGACCTCCTCCAGCGGGTCCTCGAGGCCGGTCTCCAGTCGCAGCTCCCCTCCTCCGTGTTCATCGAGCACTCCCGCATGCCGACCTCCGACCTCTGGCGCTCGGTGGAAGGGTGGAAGAAGGACCCCGAGGGCCGGATCCTCCTCGGGGTGTCGGGCGGGCGCCTCGCCGAGGGGGTCGACTTCCCCGACGAGGAGCTCGAGGCGGTGGTCCTCGCGGGGATCCCGTACCCGGCCCCGACGGCCAAGCGTCTCGCGCTCCGGGCCTTCCTCGACCGGTCGACCGGTAAGGGCTGGGAGTACACGGTGCGGGCCCCGGCCCAGCGGGCCCTGCTGCAGGCGATCGGACGGCTCATCCGCTCCGAGCACGACCGCGGGGTGGTGGTCATCCTCGACCGCCGCGCCCCGACGTTCGCGGACGTGCTGCCCGGCCTGGAGCCGATCACCGACCTCGGCGCGGTGACCCGGGCGTTCTACGGCCGCCGGGCGCGATGGTCGTCGGGGGCGCGACCGGCGGCGTCGCCGTCCGGACCGCCCAGCGACGCGAGCGGCGAGGCCCCTGCGCCCCCGCCGTCCCGCCCGTGACCCCGTCGTCGGCCGGGAGCCGTCAAATAGCGCGCGCCCCGTTGGCGCCCGGCGCGGCCGTGGCGGCGAACGGCGGTCTCAGGGACTACGTCCGGACGTACCTCGCGGAGGCGCGGACGGTCCTGGACGGACCGTACCTGGAGGAGGCGCTCGAGAAGGTCGCGGCGATCTTCGAGCGGGCCCGGACCGACGGCCGGCTCATCTTCTTCTTCGGGAACGGCGGGAGCGCCTCGACCTCCGCCCACTTCGTGACGGACATCGCGAAGGACACGTTCCGGGGGCACGGACCGCGGTTCCGGTGCCTCTCGCTCGCCGACAACATCGACAGCCTCACGGCGTGGGCGAACGACGCCGACTTCACGAAGGTCTTTGCCGAGGCGCTGAAAGGCCTCGCGCGACCGGGGGACGTCGCCGTGGCGATCTCGGGCAGCGGCAACTCCCCGAACGTGCTCGAGGCGGTCGAGGCCGCGCGCGCGCTGCACCTCACCACGATCGGCCTCACCGGACGCAACGGGGGCAAGCTCCGGACGATGGTCGACGTGGCGCTCGTCGTCCCCTCGGAGAGCATGCAGCACATCCAGGACGTCCACCTGGTGTTCCTGCACCTCCTGGACGGGTACTTCCGGGACGTGCACCCGCCCGCACCCGGATGACCGTCCGGGTCCGGGACTACATGGTCCTCGAGGTCGAGCACCTCCCTTCCACGACGACCGTCGGCGAGGCGATCCGGCGCGTGACCCGGAGCCGGCACCACGGGCTCCCGATCACGGATGCCACGGGCAAGCTCGTCGGGTTCGTGAGCGCGAAGGAGCTCCTCCGCCACACCCGGGACGCGGAGACGCCCCTCGCGGAGCTGATCCGTCCGGGGACGTACACGGCCCGGCCCGAGACCGATCTCGACGACGCCGCCCGGATCATGTTCCGGTTCGGGCTGCGGGACCTGCCGATCGTCGACGAGGCGGGGCGGCTGTGCGGGATCCTGTCGAACCTCGATATCGTGCGCTCGCACTTCGAGCGCGCCTCGCCCGCGAAGGCCGACACGCTGAAGCGCCTCCTCGCGGAGCGGTACGGGCTCCCGTTCGCCTTCCACCGGGGGCTCGTCCTGATCGACCGGCTCGCCCCGACGCAGTGGAAGGTGTTCGAGGACGAGCTCGAGGGCCGACGCTACGAGCTCGAGCGGGGGTTCGCCGAGCCGGTCCTCGTCGTCCAGAAGGGGGCGACCTGGATCCTGATCGACGGGCACCATCGCGCGCTCGCCGCACGGGAGATGGGCCTCGCCCGCCTCCAGGCCTACATCCTCACGTGCGAGCGGCCGGAGGAGTTCGCGAAGCAGGAGACCGGCTTTGAGAAGGTCGCGGCGGAGCACCACCTGAGGACGCTCGACGACATCGAGATCGACCGCTCGGCCCACCACCCGCTGCTCGAGGTGACGAACCAGCTCGTCCGTCGGTTCGAGGGCGCCACGGCCGAGCCCGATCGCCCCGCCTAGGCCTCCGCCCCTGGGGTCGGTACGGCCCCGATATCAACGGGGCCGGGGTCGAGGCGGGGCCGATGGCGATCCCGATCCCCGGCCTCGGGCTCCCCGGCTCGATCCTCCCGTTCGTGATCGTCGCGGTCGCGATGGTCGTGATCACGATCTTCGTCCTCGGGGTCGTCCTCACCGGGGAGCGCCTCCGACCCCTCGTCACCCAGATGCTGCTCGCCCTCGCGGTGATCGTCGGCGGCTCCCTCCTGCTGCTCGCGCTGCTGGGCGCGCTCCTCCAGCCGAACAGCGTTTCCGCCTGGACCTGGGTCCTGGCCGCGTTCAACGGGATGATGGCCGTACCGCCGGGACTCTGGTTCATCGGGCAGATCGTCTTCCGGGACCGGCGGATCGGCTCCGGGGGGTGGGCCTGGCCCCTGGCGATCGGCTTCGCGACGACCTTCTCCGAGGTGCTGATGGGGGTCCTGTTCGCGGTCGGGGGGATCGACGGCCCCCGCGCGTTCTTCTCCGCCCTCGCGCAAGGCCTCGCTTCGGTCTGGTTCTACGGCTCGATGGTCGCCGTGATGGGGGCCCTGCTCGTATGGGCCCCGCTCTCGCGGGTCGAGCGGACCGGAGCGGCCGCGCTGATCGGGGCCGCGGCCGCCGGCCCATGGATCGTCGTCTACCCCGCGGTCGGGGGGATCGCGATGGCCGCCGTG
>JASHQF010000136.1 GCA_030037695.1 Thermoplasmata archaeon | reverse complement strand
CCGCCCGCCGGGCGGGTCTGGTAGGCACCGGTCGCCGTCAGCGCGCCGACCTTCTCCATCGCCTGGTGGAGCGCCTGCTCGAACGTCACGGCCGGTTCCGCCCGACCCCGGGGCGTGAACCGTTCGTGCCCGACCTCGACCTCCGACGGCGGGATCCCGAGGAGCGTGGCGGCGCCGGCGACCAGCGCCGCACGGAGCTGGAGCGCCGCCGATCGCGCGGCGTTCCCCATCATGAACGTCACCCGGCTTGAGTAGGAACCGAGGTCGATCGGGCTCACGTCCGAGTCGACCCGCTGCACGTGGACCCGGTCGAGGTCGACCCCGAGCACCTCGGCGACGATCGCGGCGAGGAGGGTGTTCGACCCCTGGCCGATGTCCGCCTGCATCGAGTGGACGGCGATCCCCCCGTCCATGTCGACCTTGAGGTGCACGGTCGACTGCGGCATCTTCGGGGTGAAATGGATCGGGCTGTTCGAGCCCGAGATGTAGAAGCCGCACCCAAGGCCGATCCCCCGGCCGAACGGGAGGCGGCGGAACTTCCCGTCCCACCCGCTCTTCTCCCGGGCGGTGGCGAGGCAACGCAGGAACGACGTCGACGTGATCCGGAACTCGTTGACGGTCGTCGAGTTCGGGGGGAGGGCGTTGCGCGAGCGCAGCTCGAACGGATCGATCGCGAGCTCCTCGGCGAGCCGGTCGAGGGCGACCTCGACCGTGTAGCGGATGTTCGTGCCGCCGTGCGCCCGCATCGCGCCGGACGGCGGCTTCGTCGTGTAGACCCGGCGGCCCTTGTAGCGGAAGTTCGGGACCCGGTACGGACCCATCGCGAGGACGCCGTTGTAGTACGTGGTCACCGTCCCGAACGAGCTCCAGGCGCCCCCGTCGATCAGCGCCTCGATGTCGTAGGCGAGGATCTGGCCCTGCGCATCGGTCGCGATCGTGACGTCGTTCTGCGTCGGATGGCGGCCGTGGTTGGTGTAGAAGACGTCCTCCCGGTCCAGGAGCATCCGCACCGGCCGTCCGGTCTCGAGAGCGAGGGCGGCGCAGGCGATCTCGTGGGGGAGCGGGTCGGATTTCCCGCCGAAACCGCCGCCGACCTCGGGCTTGATCACGCGGATCCGGTGCATGGGGAGGCCGAGGACCTCGGCGAGGGCCCGGTGGAGGTAGTGGGGGACCTGCGTCGCGCTCCAGACCGTGAGCCGCCCGTCGGGCGTCGCCTCCGCGATCGTCACCAGCGGCTCGGTGAATGCGTGGGTCACCCCCGCGAACGTGCCGCGCACCCGGACCTTGTGGGCCGCCCCGGCGAGGGCCGCGTCGACGTCGCCGAAGTGCTGGACGACCTCCTTCTGGATGTTCGAGCCGGCGAGCCCGCGCGCGTGGATCGGTTCGGCGACGGGCACCGTCCCCCCGCGCGGGTCGGGGTACTCGGGCAGCGGCTCCGCGTCGATCGTCACCTTCGCGAGCGCCTCTTCGCAGGTCCGCTCGTCCGTCGCGGCGATCGCCACGAGGATGTCCCCCTGGTAGCGGGCCTTCCCGACCGCGATCGCCGTCTCGTCGTGCGTGATCGGAAGGACGCCGAACGGCGTCGGGTACTTTTCGCCCGTGAGCACCGCGGCGACGCCGGGATGGGCCCGGGCCGCGCTCACGTCGATCGAGCGGAGCCGGGCGTGGGCCCAGGGGCTCCTCAGGAGCCGCCCCACGAGCTCGCCGGGCCGGTGGATGTCGTCGGTGTACTCGGCCCGGCCCGTGACCTTGAGCGGTCCCTCGACGTACGGGATCCGGCCGCCGAGCAGCCGGTACGCGGGCGCGGCCTCGCCCGCCATCAGGGGCCGTCCGCGGCCGCGGCCTCGATCGCCGCGACGATCTTCGTATAGCCCGTGCACCGGCAGAGGTTGCCCGCGATCGCCCGCTCGATCTCCTCCCGGCTCGGGTGCGGGTGCTCGCGGAGGAGCGCGGTCGCCGTCACCAGGAACCCCGGCGTGCAGAAGCCGCACTGCGTCGCCCCCGTGTCGACGAACGCCCGCTGCAGCGGCGTGAGCCCCTGGGCGGGGGTCAGCCCCTCGATCGTCGTCACCTCGCGGCCCTCGGCGAGCCGCGCGAGCGTGAGGCAGCTGAGCGTCGGGCGGCCGTCGACGAGCACGGTGCAGCAGCCGCAGGTGCCGAGATCACAACCGCGCTTGGTGCCGGTCGTGCGGAGATCGTCCCGCAGTAGGTCGAGCAGGATCCGCTCGTCCGGGCACCGGACGGCGACCGGGGCCCCGTTCAGTCGGAACCTAAGGAGATCGGCGGGCGGCATCGACCTCCGTGGCGGCCTCGGCCGCGCGGCGCTTCGTCGCGCGCCGACCCTCAGGATGGCGGTCCCGGACGATCTCGGCGACGACGCTCACCGCGATCTCGGCCGGGCTCTCGGCCCCGATGTCAAGGCCGACCGGGGACCTGATCCGGGCGAGGGCGTCCCGGGCGACGCCCCGGTCCCGCAGCCGAGCGTACATGTGCGCGCGCTTCGAGGCGCTGGCGATGAGGCCGATGACGTTCGGGAACCGCGCGATCGCCTCGGCCACGACCTCGAGGTCCTTGCCGGCGTCGTAGCCGAGGACGTACAGGTGGGTGAACTCGGTCGGGGAGAACGTGCGGAACAGCTC
>JASHQF010000014.1 GCA_030037695.1 Thermoplasmata archaeon | reverse complement strand
CGCTCACGCCGGCGGTGCTCGCCCGGGCCGAGATTCGCCTCGTCTTCTCCGCCCTCCCGTCGGGCGCGGCCGGACCGATCGAGGCCGAGCTTACCCGGCGAGGCATCCACGTGTTCTCGAACGCGTCGGACCACCGGATGGACGCCGCGGTCCCCCTCCTTGTCCCCGAGGTGAACGCGCCCCACCTCGCCCTCGCGAAGCGGCGGGCGCGCGGCCGGGGGATCCTCGTGACGAACCCGAACTGCTCGGCCGCGGGCCTCGTCGTGGCTTTGGCACCGCTCCTCCCCGTCCTCCGCCCACGTTGCGTCCACGTGACAACGTACCAGTCCCTCTCGGGGGCGGGCTACCCCGGCGTGCCCTCGCTCGCGATCGCCGACAACGTGGTGCCGTTCATCGCCGGGGAGGAGGAGAAGCTCGCCCGGGAGTCGGCCCGCATGCTCGGGACCTTCCGCTCGGGCCGCGTGGTTCCCCGATCGCTCCCGATCCTGGCGCACTGCGCCCGCGTCGCCACACGCGAGGGCCACCTGGAGGCCGTGACGGTGGAGGCGGGGGACGACGTGCCGATCGCCGCCCTGAGGTCGGCCTGGCGCTCGTTCGACCCGCTCGCGTTGGCCTCCCTGCCGACCGCGCCCCGTCCACCGATCGTGCTCCGCGACGAGGCCGACCGCCCCCAGCCGCTCCGCGACCGGTGGGCCGGCTCGCCGGCCCGGGCCCGGGGGATGGCGGTCTCGGTCGGCCGCCTGCGGTGGGACCCGCCCCATCTCCGATTCTACCTGCTCGCCCACAACGCGGTGCGAGGGGGCGCGGGCGGCTCGGTCCTGAACGCCGAGCTGGCGGCCCGGGCGGGACTGCTCGGCCCCGGGAGGCGGTGAACCCCCGTGCCCGGGCCCTGGGTCGTGAAGTACGGCGGGGCTGCGCTCACCGATCCCGAGCGGGTCGTCCAGGAGATCCGGCGCAAGCTCGACGACCATCGACGTCTGGTCGTCGTCGTCTCGGCCCGGGAGGGGATCACGAACCTCCTCGAGGAGGCGATCGGCCGGCCGCCTTCCTCCCGGCGGCGGGCCGAGATCGCGACGGCGATCGCCCGGGCGCATCCGGGGTTGAGCGAGGCCGGGCAGCGTCACCTAACGCGCCTTCGATCCCTCCTCGCGGAGACGTCCCGCGCGATGCGGCCCGACGGTCCCCAGGCCGATCGGCTGCGGAGCCAAGGCGAGCGGATCGCGGCGCACTGGCTCGCCGGTCGTCTCGCCGAGGCGAGCGTACCGGCGGTGGCGGTCGAGGCCGACCACCTCGGGCTCATCACCGACAACGCCTACGGCGCCTCCTGCATCGTCTTCGATCGCTCGCGCGAGCCGGTCCGGCGCGGCCTCGGCCGCCTCCTGGCTCGCGGCCGCGTGCCGGTCGTCACCGGATATTTCGGGCGGAGCCTGGAAGGGCGGGTCGCCACCCTCGGGCGGGGGGGCTCCGATTACGCCGCGGCCGGCCTGGGGGCCCTGCTCGGCTCGCCGGTCGTGGAGCTCGTGAAGCGGCACGTCTCGGTACTCTCCGCCGATCCGCGGGAGGTCGCCGACGCCCGGCCGATCCATGCCCTCTCCTACGAGGAGGCCGAGGAGCTTGCGCAGTTCGGGGCGAAGGTCCTGCACCCGCTCACCATCGAACCCGCCCGGGCGTGCGGGGTCGTGCTCCGGGTCCGGTCGCTGGAGCGGCCCGAGGTCGTGACGACGATCGGCCCGGGGATCGCCCGCCGTCGTAACCGGGCGATCACGTCGCTGCGCTCCCTGAGCTTCCTTCGGCTCCGGGTACCTGGGGGGCGGCAGCGCCCGGGGGTCGTCGCGGAGATCTCCGAGAAGCTCGCGCGCGCCGGCGTGAACCTGGTCCAGCTGTTCACCTCGTCCGCGCTCCTCTGCCTCGTCGTCCCTCCGGAGCAGGCCGGGCGGGCCCGCCAGGCGCTCCGGCCGGTCGCGGTCGGGCCCGCCGGGATCCTCGAGGGGCCTCGTCGGGTCTCGCTCGTGACCGTCATCGGGGACGGCGTCATCGATGATCTCGCCCGGATCCCGCCGTCGGTCCTCCGCGGGGCGGAGGGGTTGAGCGCGACCCCGAGAGCCCTATCGCTCGCCGTGCCGGCCCGCCGGACGGGCGCGGTCGTCCGGAGCCTGCACCGGGCCCTTGTCGCGGCGGAGCGAACGTGATGTTAGACCCCTGGGAAGCGTTCGTCGACGCAGCCTCCGGGGCCGACGTCGCGGGCTACTTCGAAGTGGCCCCCGAACGGGGGGGCTCCGGAGTCGCTACTTGGTACACGCGGCCGGACGACGTGGCCACGATCGGGCGCTCCTCGAGCGTGGAGGAGCTCTCGGGAACGACCCGCCGGTACCTCGCCCAGCACGCGCGGGGGGGCGTCGTGGGCTACGTGGGGTTCGACGCGACGGCCGTCTTCGAACCGGCGCTCCGAGCGGTCCCGTCAGGTTCCCCGTTCCCGCTCGGGGAGCTTGCCTACGTGCCGACGCTGCGCGTCGCGCCGGTACCGCCTCGGCCGACCCTGGCGCGACCGCGGAGACGACGGCCCCTCGGCCGGCCCGCCCGCGATTCGCTTCCCCGTCGCCGCTTCGAGCGCGGGGTGCGGGAGCTGATCGAGGCGATCCGCGCCGGCGAAGCGTTCCAGGTCGTCCTCGCGCACCGAAGGTCGTGGCGCCGCCCCGGGGACCTGGTCGCGCGCGCCGGGGAGCTGCGGGCGACCGAGCGCTTCGCGTACTTCTACTACCTCAGGTTCGGCGACCGGGAGCTCGTCGGCGCCAGCCCCGAGTCGGTCGCCGAGCTCCACCACGGTCGGGCATGGGTCAATCCGATCGCGGGCACGATCCCCCTCGCTCCGCACGCGGCGCGCATGCCGCTCGCGCGCGACCCGAAGGAGCTCGCCGAGCATCGGATGCTCGTGGACCTCGCGCGGAACGACCTCGGCCGCGTCGCCCGCCCGGGGTCGGTCCGCTTGGCCTGGAGGGAGCGTAGGGTCCGGTACGCCCGTCTCGAGCACCTGGTCTCCCGCGTGGCCGCGACCCTGGACCGGGAACGCGGTCCGTGGGAGCTCCTCGCCGCGACGTACCCGGCGGGGACGGTCTCGGGGGCACCGAAGATTCGGGCGATCGAGCTCCTGCGCGGCGTGGAGCGGACGTGGCGGGGTCCGTACGCGGGCGCGATCGGCTGCCTGCGCGCGCGCGGCCGCAGCGACTGGGCGCTCGCGATCCGGGGCGGATTCGCCGCCCGGTCCACCCTCTACACGGCCGCGGGGGCCGGCATCGTCCACCGCTCCGAGCCGGCCCGCGAATTCGACGAGACCCTCGTCAAGCTCGAGCAGGTCGAACGCACGCTGGCAGGGGGGGCTCCGTGAAGGTCCTCTTGGTCGACCACGAGGATTCGTTCGTCCACAACATCGAGCAGGCGCTCCGCCAGGACGGGGCCACGGTCGCCTGCCTCCGATCGACGGTCCCGCTCCGGACGGCGGTCGCCTTCGATCCCGATGCGATCGTCCTCTCCCCGGGCCCCGGACATCCTCGCGACGCGCGACGCACCCGACTCTCGCGCGCGGCGCTGGCCCGGTGGGAGCGGGAGCGGCCGTTCCTCGGCGTCTGCCTAGGCCACCAGCTCATCGCCGACCGGTACGGGGCCGAAGTCGGTCGGGCCGAGGCGCCGGTGCACGGGGAAACGACCCGGGTCTGGCACGACGGGAAGGGGATCTTCCGATCCGTCCCGAACCCGACCGTCGGTGCCCGGTACCATTCCCTCGTGGTCCGCCGCTCCTCGGTCCCCTCGACCCTCGAGATCTCGGCGCACGGGGAGGGGGACGTCGTGATGGGGCTCCGGCACCGCCGCTTCCCCGTCGAGTCGGTACAGTTCCACCCCGAATCGTACCTCACTCCGGACGGCCGACGGATGTTGGCGAACTTCCTCGCGGAGGCCCGGCGATGAGGCCGGAGCTCCTCGGTCGGCTCCTCGACCCGCGGCCCCTCGGCCCGACGGAGGTCCGCGCCACGTTCGACGAGCTGCTGGACCCCGGGGCGACCGACGCCGACCGGGCCGCCCGGCTCGTCGCGATCGAGGGCCGGCCTCGGGACCCCGAAGAGCTCGCACGGTTCGCCCGCGAGCTGCTCCGGCGCGCCCGGCCGTTCCGCGTTCCGGTCGGCGATGCGGCGATCGACCTTTGCGGTTCCGGCGGAGCGCCGAGGCCGTCGTTCAACGTTTCCACCGTGAGCGCCTTCGTCGTCGCCGCCGCGGGAGCGCCCGTCGTGAAACACGGCAACCGGAGCGCCCGCGGGCCGTGCGGCTCGAGCGACCTGTTGGAGGCGCTGGGCCTCCCCGTGACGACGTCGCCCGCCTTCGCCCGGGAAAGCTACCGGCGACGCAAGCTCGCCTTCCTCCACGCTCCGATCTACCACCCGGCGACCGCGGTGGTGGGTCCGGCGAGGAGGCTGTTGGGCATCCCCACGATCTTCAACCGACTGGGGCCGATCTCGAACCCGGCCCGAGTTCGGCGCCATGTGACCGGCGCCCGATCGTTCGCCGATGCCGTGGCGTTCGCCGGGGCCCTCGCCGCGCTCGGGGTCGACCGC
>JASHQF010000135.1 GCA_030037695.1 Thermoplasmata archaeon | reverse complement strand
TGAAATCCAGGGCGATGGTGAGGGGGACGGACGTCTTCACATCGGCGATCCCAATCTCGGCCATCACCTGCCGGAGCTGCTCGACGGCCCTCACGCCGCCCGCCGAGCCGTAGCTGACGAAGCCCGCCGCCTTGTTCGTCCACTCGACGTACAGGAAGTCGATCGCGTTCTTGAGCGCCGCCGGGATCCCGTGGTTGTACTCACCCGTCACGAACACGAACCCGTCGAAGGTGGCGATCTTCTCCGACCAAGCTCGGGTGTGCGGCTGGGAGTACCGATGCTGCGAGGCCGGGATCGGTTCGTCTAGCAGCGGGAGGTGGAATGCGGCGACGTCGACCAGCTCGTACTCGGCGTCCCCACGCCCGCGGGCCTTCTCGAGCACCCAGCGCGCGACGGATTCCCCCAATCGGCCCGGCCGGGTGCTCCCGACGACGATCGCGATCCGCATCGGTCTCCGCACCGGGACCCACGCACCCGGGGTTTTTGGGGCCTTCCTAACGACCCTCGGTCCGAGCTCTGGTGGGCTCCGGACCGTGGCGCCCTCCGGCGGGAGCAATGCGGGCCTCGCGCATGTCGGGGTTCGGTGCCGGCGCTACGGACGGGCCGGCCGCTGGAACCAGGCGACGTCCCAGTAGCGGTCGAACTTGCGACCGACCCGGTGGAACGTGCCGACGAGACCGAAGCCCAGCTTGCGGTGAAGGGCGACGCACGGATCGTTCGGCAGCGTGATGCCGGCCACGATCTGGTCGACGTCCGCACCCTCGAGCGAGCGGAACAGCGCAGCGTACAGCTGAGAACCGATCCCCCGACCGGTCGCCTCCGGCCGGAGGTAGATCGACGCCTCGACCGTGGTGCCGTACGCGGCGCGCGGTCGGAACGGCCCGGTCGACGCCCATCCGAGCAACCGGCCGTCCGCCCCCTCCACCACGAGGAGCCGGTACTTCTCGGAACCGACATGCTGCTCGAACCACGGGCGACGGGAGTCGGCCGTCACCGGGTCGATCTCGAAGGATGCCGCGGTCGTGAGCACGTAGTGGTTGTAGATCGCGACGATCTCGGGCAGCTCGGCGATCGTTCCCGCACGAACTTGCGGGGAGTCCATGGGGACCGAGGCACCCGACGTGAGAGAAAACGACCGCCCCCCAGGGACCTCCCGGACACCCTCGCCGGGGTTCCCCCGGGCAGAGCTTCGACGGGCTGCCGGGGTCGGAGGGAGAGTACGACCCCGACTGTTCCCTAACGACCCGCTCCGCCGAGGGGCTAGCGTCGCCCCATCGTTCGGCGTCGGACTTCTGCTTCCAGCAGCGTGGCGCCCCGCTCCCGTCGCTCCTGGAACTGCCGCGTCGAGGGCTGGATCCACAGGGTCGAACCGCGTACGGCGACCTCGAGCTCCTGGCCGTTCGCCCATCCCAGCTCGCGCACACGCTTCGGAGGCAGCGTGACCACCCATCGGTAGTACGTGACGCCGCCGTAGACCCGGTTGACGACCTTGTGCAGCCTCATGGCTCCGCGCGGAGCACCGGCCCCACGGGTCCGGTCATTAGGAGTCTAAAGTCACTCCCCGTTAAATAGTCGGCTGCCCGCTATCCCGGTCGGATGCTCCCCGACTATCCGGAGGCGCTGCGCCGGGCGTTCGCCCGGAACCTGCTGCGTCGCGCCCTGCAGATCGTGCGCGGGGAGAACGTCTTGATCGATACGTGGAGCGCGACCCTCCCGTGGGCGATCACCGTCAGCGAGGAAGCGCGGGCGATGGGCGCCCAACCGCTCCTGTCCGTGCACGACGAGGCGGCGTACTGGCGGGGCCTGGAAGCCGCCCCGGACAGCCAGGTCGGCCGGGTCGGCGAGCACCAATGGGCCGCCTTGAAGGCGTCGGACGCCTTCGTCTTCTTCTACGGTCCGATGGACACCACTCGCGAGGAGGCGGTACCTCCCGTCGTCTCCCGCCGCACCGAGGCGAACAATCACGAGATGATGCGGCTCGTGCAGAAGTACCGGGTCCGCACGCTGCGATGGGACCTCGGGCGGACGAGCGCGGTGTGGGCTCGGCGCTACGGGATCGACCTCGCGAACTGGCGGCGGGAGCTGGTCGAGGCCGCGATGCTCGATCCGTCGGGGATGCAGCGTGACGGAACGAGGATCGCCCACCGGCTCCGGGCCGGACGCGAGCTGAGGATCACGCACCGCAACGGGACCGACCTCACGCTGCGGCTCGGTCATCGTCGGCCCAGGGTCGACGACGGGATCATCGACAAGCGCGACGTGCGGGAGGGCGCGATCATGACGGTCATCCCCTCCGGCGTGACCAGCGTCACGGTCGACGAGCGGTTCGCCGAGGGAAGCTTCGTCTCGAACCACACGGGAGTGTTCTGGGCGGAGGCGAGGGAGACACCGATCCCTCCCACGCGCTGGACGTTCCGGGACGGCCGGCTGGCGGACGTCGACCGGGGGATCGGGGGCCGGCGGCTACGTCGCGCGATCGCCGCGCTCGGGAACCCCCACATCCCCCCAGGGCTGATCTCCGTGGGCCTCAACCCGAGGATCTCGAACATCCCGCTCCTCTTCGACCAATCCCGAGGGACGATCACCCTGGAGATCGGGCAGAACGACCAGCGCGGGGGCCGCACTCGGACGCCGCACCTCGTCGCGTACGCTGACCTTACCGGAGGCTCGCTCTCGGTCGATGGGGAAGCGCTGGTGGACCGGGGACACCTGGTGACAAGGTAACGGGTGACGGGGAGCGACTCCGTCGGGTCGGCCCGACGGAGGGTGACACCATTTTAGAATGCTAATTTCCAACCCTCAAACGCGTTTAGAATCCTAAAACGCACACGGGTTAAGTAGGCGCGCCCTCCCTCTCAGGGGCATGCGCGGCGACACGGGTGCGCTCGCTTCCCCCGAATCCCTTCCCGCGTTCGTTCCTCAGATCCCCCTGCCGTGGGTGGCCCCCGTATCGTTTCCGCTGCCGGGGGGCCGCAACCTGGTCGTCTCGGAATGGATCATCCCACCGACCCGTCGCCTCCTCGGCTCCGACCCGATCGCCCCACCGATCTCGACGGCCGCGCGGCGCCGACGCGTCGCACGTCGCCGGTCCGTACGGGGGGCGAGCGCGCCGGCGCCGCCCGCGCTCCTGCCGATGAACCCCGCGGACGCGGCGGCGACCGTTCCCCCCTTCGGGTCGACGCCGCGTACCGCTCCCGAAGCTCCCCTGCCCTAGGCGGATAGCTCCGAGAATCCCCCGGGGCCCGGGATGCCCCGGGGACGTCTCCGCGCCGTGCGAGATCACGCAGAGCCCGGGGAGCGCGGCGATCCAGTCGACCCTTCGAGCGGGACGCCGGGAGTCCCCGTACCGGTGGCCACGGACGGCTTCGCACGTCCGAAGGCGCGGGCCATCTGCGGAAGGTGGGCGAACTTCGCGTGGCGCCGGCCGCCGAGGACTTCTTGACCGAAGACGATCGCGACCCCGCCGATCACGGTGACGATCGCGGCGATCCAGTACGCGTACTGGAAGGCGAGGTGCGCCGGTAGGCCGAGGCCCCCCAACGGTCCGTTCGTGAGCACGTAGGTGGCGAGCAGCGAACCGGCAATGGGAGCGCCCACGCTGCTTCCGATGTTCCGGAAGACGCTGTTCATCGCCGTCGCCTGTCCCATGTCCTTCGGATCGACGGTGAGGACCAGCAGGTTGATGATCGAGGAGTTGAGGAGCGCGATGCCGGCCCCGATCACGACCTCGATGACGAGGGCCTGCGTCAAGGACGAGACGGTGGAGACGAGGTAGAACCCGAGCCCGGTGATCGCCGTGCCAGCGAAGGCGAGGGGCTTCACTCCGGTCCGGTTCACGAACACGGCGGCCACCACGGCCACCCCGGTCATCGAGAGGGCGAGGGGGACGATGTACAGCCCCGCATCGAGGATGTTGAAGTCGGGGTGCAGGGCCGTGAAGCTCGCGTTGTACCCTCCCGAGGCCAACGGGAACTCGAACTGGTAGATCAACGAGAAGAGCGCGAGGTTCATCGCGAGCCCCACCACGGTCAGCACGAGGTTGGTGACCGCGACGTTCCGCTCGACGAGGAGCTTGTTGTCGATGATCGGCTCGCGGCCCAGTTTCTTCCAGCGGGCCTCGTAGAGGATGAACGGGACGAACAAGAACGCCCCGATGACGGCAAAACCCAGCGTGAGCCCGGACGTCCATCCCCAGGACTCGCCCTGCGCCAGAGCCGTTACGACGCCGCCCAGGCCCCCGCCGAGCAACGCGGCGCCGACGTAATCGACCCTCACGTTCGGTCGCTTGTACCCGGACTCTCGGACCAACAGGACGACGAGGATCGCGAGGAGCACGACGAACGGGATCGCCGTGTGGTACGTGTCGCGCCAGCCGTACGACTGGGAGACCCAGGATCCGAGCGGGAGGCTGATGGCGAACCCGATACCGAACATGGCGCTCAAGAGGCCCTGGGCCCGAGGGACGAGCTCCCGGGGGAACTCCTCCCGGACCAACGCCATCCCTACCGGGAAGATCGTGAGACCGACCCCCTGGAACGTCCGGGAAGCGATCATGAAGGAGAAGTTGGGAGAGAACCCGGTGACCGAGACGGCCGCCGCGTACCCCAGCATGACCGCGATCAGGACCTTGCGCTTGCCGTAGATGTCGGCGAGCTTGCCGACCACGGGCGACATCGCCACGCCGAAGACCGCGTAGACGGAGACGACGAGGCTCGCCTGCGCGGAGTCCACGCGGAAATCGCTCTGGATGGTGGGCAGCGAGGGGACGAGCATCCCCTCGATGTAGAGCACGATGGTAACGATCGCCATCAGCAGGAACATCACCCGGTTGGCGTACGTTCGGTCGAAGGTGGCCAGCGTCTTCGGGGGTGGAGCGACCGGGCCCGACCCCGGAGTCGCGCTCACGCGCCCTCCGAACGAGCCGGCGGTTCCCGCGGCGTCGGGCTCGCTACAGCGTGCGCCGCGTCGAGGCGGCTGTAGATCCGTGAGAGGGTTTTGGTCGCCCTTTCTAGATCGGTCCGCGGGATTCCCTCGCAAAAGACCCGCCATCGATCCCTGGACCGCCGATGCAGCCGGGACGTTACCCGCCGCCCGGCGGGCGTGAGCGAAATCAGGACTCGGCGTCGGTCTTGTCGATCGTGGGTCCGGCGCACATAGCCGGACGTTTCAAGACCGTCCAAGAGGCCGGTCGTCGCAGAGGGCGATGACCCGACGATCTCCGCCCACCGGGTGATCGGGACCTCGCCGAGCTCCTGGAGACCCCCGAGGACAAAGAGTTGCGGAAGGCTGAGGTCGAGCTGACGTGCCTCCTCCCGCCCGATCTTCATCCAGCCTCGAAGGATCTGCCCTGTTACCAGGGCGAGTCGGTCCGCCGACCTCGAATCGGTAGGGCCACCTGAGCCGGAGCTACGCATTTGATTCGGAAACAGTAACTTTCTGATATCGTATTAAGCTTGGCGCTGGTCAAACCCAACCGCCGGAGCTACACCGGCATGCCTTGCGGGGCGCCTACGCCGCTCTTCGTGGGCCTGACGTTGGTGAGGGACCCTGCAGAACGGAAGGGTGGTGCGTCGCCGATCGCCCCTGCGACCGCCCGAAGGATCGGGGAGCGAGATTCCTCTGCCCGACGAACATCCAATTTCCTGGTAGGAACCCGAGGTCGGCGCCCGTGTAGTTTACTTTAAATACAACCGCTTTTCTACCGCTGTTGAACGCCGAGAGGACTCTCGGAGGAAATCGAAAGATGCTGACAGGTCAGACGCCGATCTTGGTGCTGAAGGAAGGGACGAAGCGCGAGAAGGGCCGCGGGGCGCTCTCGAACAACATCCAGGCCGCGAAGGCGATCGCCGACGCGGTCCGCTCGACGCTCGGTCCGCGCGGGCTCGACAAGATGCTCGTCGACTCGATGGGGGACGTCGTCGTGACGAACGACGGGGTCACGATCCTCAAGGAAATGGACGTCGAGCATCCCGCGGCGAAGATGCTGGTCGAGGTCGCCAAGACCCAGGACCAGGAAGCCGGGGATGGGACGACGACGGCGGTCGTGCTCACGGGCGAGCTCCTGAAGCGCGCCGAGAGCCTCATCGAGCAGAACATCCACCCGACGATCATCTCGCAGGGGTACCGCCTCGCCGCCACGAAGGCGCTCGAGGTCCTCCAGCAGCTGAGCCAGCCGATCGCGATCACCGACACCGAGCAGCTGCGCCAGATCGCCGTGACGTCGATGGCGTCGAAGTCGGTCTCCTTCAACCGCGACCTCATGGGCGATATCGCCGTGAAGGCCGTCACCGCGGTCGCCGAGAAGCGGGGAACGGGCTACAACGTCGATCTCGACAACATCCAGCTGATCAAGAAGCAGGGCGGGCAGATGTCCGACACCCAGCTCATCGAGGGGGTCATCGTCGACAAGGAGAAGGTCCACTCGGGGATGCCGACGCGCGTCGAGAACCCGAAGATCGCCCTCCTGGACGCCGCGCTCGAGATCAAGAAGACCGAGATCGACGCGAAGATCGAGATCAACGACCCGAACCAGCTGAACGCCTTCCTCCAGGAGGAGGAGAACATGCTCCGGCGGATGGTCGACCAAGTCAAGAAGTCGGGCGCGAACGTCGTCCTCTGCCAGAAGGGGATCGACGACCTCGCTCAGCATTTCCTCGCGAAGGACGGGATCTACGCGGTCCGGCGCGTGAAGAAGTCGGACATGGAGAAGCTCCAGAAGGCGACCGGCGCGAACATCGTCTCCAAGGTGAGCGAGCTCACCCCTGAGGACGTCGGGAGCGCGGGCCTGGTCGAGGAGCGGAAGATCGGCGAGGATTCGCTCACGTTCGTGACCGGCGCCAAGAAGGCGAAGGCGGTCTCGATCCTCATCCGTGGCGGCACCGAGCACGTGGTCGACGAGATCGAGCGGTCGCTCGACGACGCCCTCAACGTGGTCGCCGTCGCCGTCGAGGACGGACGCTACGTCGTCGGTGGCGGGGCGACGGCCGAGGAGCTCGCGATGCACCTGCGCGACCACGCCGCGAAGATCGGCGGACGGGAGCAGATCGCGTTCGAGGAGTTCTCCGAGGCGCTCGAGACGGTGCCGCGGACGCTCGCCGAGAACGCGGGGCTCGACCCGATCGACATCCTGATCGAGCTGCGCAAGGCCCACAAGGCCGGCCAGAAGAACGCAGGCGTGAACGTCCTTTCGGGGAAGGTCGACGACATGCTCCACCTCCACGTGGTCGAGCCGATCCGCGTCGGCCGCCAGGCGATCGAGAGCGCCACCGACGCCGCGGTGATGATCCTCCGGATCGACGACGTCATCGCGTCGAAGTCGAGCCCTCCCCCGTCCGGCAAGGGCGGCCCGGGCGGCGACGGCGGCATGGGCGGGATGGGCGGCGGCGACTTCGGCGAGGATTAGTGCGATCCTCGCACCCTTCCCGGGGCCAACCTCTTCCCCCTTCTCCTCGATCTTTACGGATCGCGGTCCCGCGTTAACGCCCGGGCGTTAGAGCGTAGGCTCCGAGCGATGCTCTGCGGTCGTGGCTTCCCGGCGCCCTCGCTCCCCTACATATAGGACCCCGGACTTCGCGGTTCGGGGCCGTGCATGTCGCGGCGGTCGACCGTCGTCGCCGTATCGACCGCCGTGGTCGTGGGCCTCCTCCTTGCGCCGGCCCCGGTTCAGCATCTCACCGTCGCGGGCGCCCACCCTTCGGCGGGATCCCCCTCGCCTTTCGGTTCGGACGGGACCCACGGAGCGCTCCCCGCGACATCGCACCCGCCCAGCACCAGCCTGGCCGTCGTCTCCACGCTCGACCTGAGCGACGGGCAGCAACTCCCCGGCAATGCGCTACCCAAGAACGGTGTCTCGCCGTACACGGACCTCTACGACCCGGGGACGGGGCAGATCTTCGCTGCGGACTACAGCACGGGGACCGTGAGCGTCGTCGATCCGACGACGGATCAGCTCGTAGCGACGATTCCTGTCGGGACCAGCCCCTTGTTCCTGGCGTACGATAGCGCCCTCGGCGACGTGTTCGTCTCGAACCAGGGCTCGAGCACCGTCAGCGAGATCAACGACACGACCGACACCGTGACGAAGACGTTCTCGTCTCCTTTGCCACCGGACGGGATCGTCTACGACCCGATCCTGGGCGACCTCTACTTCGTGGCGGGCACGCCGTTCCACTGCCCCGTGAGCCCCTGCACCGCGGCGCTCTACTCCCTCACCCTTTCCGGCAACTCGGGGGTGGTGGCCAAGGTCCTCCCCCTGGGAGGTTGGCCGTACGGACTGACGTACGACAACGGGACCGGCCAGTTGTTCGCCGTGAATTATGTCGCGGACTCCGTCGCCGTGATCCAGCCGTCGCCGGCCGCCCTCGTGACCAACGTCACGGTCGGGGAGGGTCCGGTCTGCGCCGCGTACGACCCCGGTAGCGGCCAGGTGTTCGTCGCGAACGAGGATTCCAACACGACCTCGGTGATCCTCGACTCGAACGACTCGGTGGTCGCGACCGTCCCCGGCGGGTACTCCCCCGGCGGCATCACCGACGACCCCGCCACGGGCGACGTGTACGTGGCGAACTACTACGACGCCAACGTCAGCGTCGTCTCGGCCGCCAACGACACGGTCATCGGGAACGTCAACGTGGGGGTCTACCCCTGGGGTGGAGCGTTCGACCCCGTCTCGGGCGACATCTACCTGGTCGACACCGGATCGAACAGCGTGAGCGTGCTCGCGCCGGCGCAAGGGAACGCCGTGGTCGCGGTCGTCCCGCTCGGCGCGAACCCGGGGGCGCTCGTCTACGACGGCGGTCAGAACGAGCTGTTCGTCACCACGTCCAACACCGTCACCGTGATCGCGGGGGGTTCCGGGCAGATCGTCGCGAGCGTTCGTGTCGACGGCCAGCCGTCCGCCCTCGCCTACGACCCGGCCGGCGGCGAGGTGTTCGTCGCCCGGACCTACGACAACTCGGTGAGCATCGTGAGCGACGCCACGAACACGGTCACGGCGACGGTCCCGGTCGGGACCGATCCGGAGGCCCTCGTCTACGACGCCGCCCGCGGTGAGCTGTTCGTGGCGGACTACCTCTCCAACAACGTGACGGTCCTGGACGCGAACGGCTCGTACGTGACGTCGGTGCCGGTCGGCGACTGGCCGAGCGGCCTCGCGTACGACAGCGGCACCGGGGCGGTGTACGTCTCCGACGAGCTGTCGGGGAACGTCGACGTGATCAACACGACCTCGGACAAGGTCGTTGCGACCGTGCCGCTCCCGTCCGGCAACTCCTCGAGGCCCGAGGGCCTCGCCTACGACCCGGCCCGCGGCGAGGTGTTCGTCGCGGACGCCGCCGACGGGGCGGTCGACGCGATCTCGGATTCCACCTACAAGGTCGTCCGGACCGTGGGGGTCGGCGGGAACGACTCGAACGTCCTGTACGACGCCGCCCGGGGCGAGGTGCTCGCGAGTACCGGTCGGGGGGCGAGCCTCGTGGCGTTCCCGGACACCGGGGTCGGGGCGGCGATCGAGGTCGGGGTCGGCGCCGGCTCGGCCGGGATCGCGCTCGATCCCGCCACCGGCACGATCGAGGTCGCCAATACCGGCCAGGGTACGATCTCGACGATCAACGCGACGGTGCCCGTGACGTTCCGGGCGGTCGGATTGCCCAGCGGGTCGAACTGGAGCGTGGCGACCGCGATCTCCGGGGGCCCGCGGTCGAACGTCACGGTGCGAGGCGCCGGCGAGGTCGTCGTCCAGGAACCGATCGGCACCTTCTCCTACGCGTTCACCGCCCCGGCCGGCTACGCCCTCGAACGGGTCACCGGTCCGGTCCGTCCGAGCTCGTCGTCGGCGACGATCTCCGCGCACACCACCCTCACGGTACGGTTCGGACCGGTCGAGCTGCTCACGTTCGAGGCGCACGGGCTGCCGGCCGGGGCGAACTGGTCGGTCAGCTTCTCTTCGGCGTTCCCGTACGGGGGATCGCCCGGCACGTTCACGAACAGCACGAACGGCTCGTCGCTCGTGTTCCAGGTCGTGCCCGGACCGTGGAAGTTCACCGTGACCGTGGCGGGCCCGGTCGTCGCGCATCCGTCGCACGGGACGGTCAGCGTGGGGCTTCGCGCCCGGACCCTCGTCGTCCGATTCACGGGCTAGGACCCCCTCGCGCTCGACGCGACCCGCGTCGGGCCCGGGGTCGAGACCGCCCCGCGAGCGGCGTCAGCGGCCCGCGAGGAACCGCCCGACCTTCCGGATCGCCCGTCCCCGGTGCGAGATCGCATTCTTCGCCTCGGGGGAGCCTTCCGCGAACGTTCGGGACCAGCCCGTCGGCACGAAGATCGGGTCGTAGCCGAATCCGTGGTGCCCACGAGCCGCCTTGGCGATCGTGCCGTGGACCCTCGACGAGAAGTAGCGGACCGTCCCCCCCGCCCGAACTCCGGCGACCGCCTCGAAGTAGGCGGCCCGGGGTCGGGAGCGGAGCAGTTCGAGCAACGGGCCGAAGCCCCAGAGCTTCAGGATCGGGGCGGAGTACACCCCCGGGAACCCCTGGAGGGAGGGTACGAATAGGCCGGAATCCTCCACCAGCACGGTGCCCGGGATCGTCCGGACCGCGTCGAGCTTCGACCGGACGACCTCCTTCAGCGACTCGGCCTGCGGCTCCGGCAACGTACGTCGCTGCCAGCGTACCCGGAGGCCGTAGCCGGCGAGCACGGTCCGTACCTCCCGGACCTTCCCGGGGTTCGTGGTGACGAACCGAACGGTCCGTTCCCTACCAGGCGTACTCGTCGTAGGCGACGACCTCGTCCGGGCTCTTGCGGCCGTTCTCCTCTTTCGGGCCCGACGTGCCGTTCGACTCCACCGGGTAGCCGATGGGGATCACCCCGATCGGGTGGATCCCTTCGGGCACCCGCAGCACCGTGCGGAGCTTTTCCTCGTTGAAGTCGATGATCCAGTTCGTCCCCAATCCTTCGGCGGTCGCCGCCAGCTGGAGGTCGTTCACGGCGACGGCCACGTCCAGCGGGTAGGCCGAGATGTACCCGCCGATCGTCACGGGGATGTCCTCCTCCACCGAGAAGGCGACGATCACAGCCGGGGCCTCGGCGATCAGCCGGCCCCGAGGGGAGGCCTGGGCGAGGAGCCGCTTGCGCTCTCCGTCCTGGACCACGACGAACCTCCACGGCTGGAGGTTGCGCTGGCTGGGGGCGAGCCGAGCGGCGGCGAGCACCGACTTCAGCTTCTCCGGGGCGATCGGCCGGGGGTGGTAGGAGAGGCAGGGCCGGTAGGCGCGGATCGCTTCGACGACGTCCATGCGGTTCGAAAAAAGAGCTGGTCCGGGAGGCTGCGGGAGCCTACCCCTCCGTCGGGATCCGACGCATTCGACCGATTGGAGTGACGACCCCGATAAAAGAGTTTGTCCGACCGAGGTGGGTGTCGGGAACGGCGAGCCTCGAGGCGGACTACCCACGGCAGGGTCCGAGCCCCGGCGACCGCCGAATCGGGCTCAAGGGCGCCCGGAACCGCGGTCCCGGGCGCCCCGAGGAAACGGTTGGCGCGGGCGGCGGCCGCTCAGCCGTTCGTCTGGAGCGTCCCCCCGAGCACCACGAGCGTCTCGAGCGGGGCGGCGCAGTGCCGCGTGAGGTTGTTGTACAGGTTCACGATCGTCGTCCCGCCGTCCGCGACCGCCTGGATGCCGGCGGTCGGGATGCTCGCGGCGGTCGCGCTCGGGTAGACGGTCCCCGGGCCGGTCACGGCCTGGCTCGCGCCCTGGGTCCCCGAGTCCTCGCTCCAGGCGACGGTGTTCGAGCGGAGGGTGAACGTGCCGTTGTCGACGAAGATCCCGACCGCCTTCGTGGTCGGGTTCCGGACGATGTTGCTCGCGATCGTGGCCACGAACCCCGCGTCGCCGTCCTCGACGATCCCGTACGCCGGGCTGTCGACGATCGTGTTGCCGGTGATCGTGTCGGCGACGTCGTCCGCCGCCAGGATCCCGATCTGGTTGTCGGCCAGGCGCGAGGAGGTGATCGACGTCCCCGAGCTCGCCTCGTACAGGAGGATCCCGGACGAGCTGTAGCCGTTGCCGAACCAGTCGTTCGTCGCGGAGCCGCCGGTGTAGTCGTTCCCCGTGACGGTGACCCGCGAGATGTGCCCGACCGCGCCGAACGCGACCTGGATGCCGTTCGCGGCGATCGCGGGGGTCGGGCCGAGGCCCGTGATCGTGTCCGCCGCGAGCGTGCAGGTGACCCCGTTGTCGTCACAGACGATCCCGCCCTTCCCGTAGGAGGTCACGCGGGTCGAGGTGATCGAAATGTGCGAACCGCCGGGAGGCGGCGACCCCGAGCCGACGTAAGCGTAGATGCCGGTCTGCGACTGGCAGCCGAGGAGGCTCGGGGAGAGCTCGACGTTCGTGACCGTGACCCCGCTCACGTCGCCCGAGGAGACGTTCTGGAAATCGATCCCGACCAGTCCGGGGGAGCAGCCCCCGATCGACGCGGCGGCCCCCGCCGCGTTCACGGTGAGCCCGCTCAGTTCGACCCCCGAGACGTTCGCCACGAGCACCACGGCGATGAGCGGGAACTGAGCGTTGTCGTAGTCCACCGCGTTGACCGATCCGCTCGCGGGGTCCAGGATCGTCGAGGTCGCGCTCGCTCCCCGAAGATGGATCCCGGGCGTCGCGATCGTCACCTGTTCAGGATAGACCCCGGCCCGCAGACAGACCGTCTGCCCGGCGGAGGCGGCGTCGACCGCGAGCTGGACCGCGTCGTTCGCCCCGTTCTCCCCGTGCACCACGATCGAACATCCCCCGCCGCTCGCCGCCGCAGGTCCGGCTGCGAGCAGGACCGTCGTCAGCCCCGCCGAAAGGATCAGCAGGGCGCTTACCGTCGTTGGCTTCCACCGGCTCCCTAGCATCGTCGTTGCGTCTCCCGCTGCCT
>JASHQF010000134.1 GCA_030037695.1 Thermoplasmata archaeon | reverse complement strand
TCGGCGGCGATCGGTCGCTCCCCCTGGAAGACCTTGATCTCGACGGTCGACTGGCTGTCGGCCGCCGTCGTGAAGATCTGGCTCTTGCGGGTCGGGATCGTCGTGTTCCGCTCGATCAGGTGCGTGAACACCCCCCCGAGCGTCTCGACGCCGAGGGAGAGCGGGGTCACGTCGAGGAGGAGGACGTCCTTGACCTCCCCGGCGAGCACGCCGCCCTGGATCGCCGCGCCCATGGCCACGCACTCCATCGGATCGACGCCGCGCTCGATCGGGCGGCCGATCGCGTCCTCGAGGAACTTCTGGACGATCGGCATCCGGGTCGGGCCGCCGACCAGGACGACGCGCGAGATCTGATCCTTCGCGAGCTTCGCGTCGCCGATCGCCTGATCGACCGGGGCCCGGCACCGCTCCACGATCGGCCGCACGAGCTCCTCGAGCTTCGCACGGGAGAGCGGGAGCGCAAGGTGCTTCGGCCCCTCCTGCGTCGCGGTGAGGAACGGGAGGTTGATCTGGGTCTCGACGGTCGAGGAGAGCTCGATCTTCGCCTTCTCGGCCGCGTCCCGGACCCGTTGCATCGCCATCTTGTCGGTCCGGACGTTCACCCCCGACTCCTTCTGGAACTCGGCGGCGATCCACTCGGTGACCGCGTTGTCCATGTCCGTCCCGCCGAGCTGCGTATCGCCGCTCGTCGACAGGACCTCGAAGACGCCGTCGCCGAACTCCATCAGCGTGACGTCGAGCGTCCCGCCCCCGAGGTCGAAGACGAGGATCTTCTGGTTCTTCCCCGCCTTGTCGAGGCCGTAGGCGAGCGAGGCGGCCGTCGGCTCGTTGATGATCCGGACCACGTCGAGGCCGGCGATCGCCCCCGCGTCCTTCGTCGCCTGGCGCTGGTTGTCGTTGAAGTAGGCGGGGACGGTGACGACGGCCTTCTCGACCTTCTCGCCGAGGAACGCCTCGGCGTCGCGCTTGATCTTCTGCAGGAGGAACGCCGACAGCTGCTGGGGGGTGTAGGACTTGCCGTGCAGCGTGTACTTGTAGTCCGAGCCCATCTTGCGCTTGAACGCGGTGACGGTCCCCTCCGGGTTGGAGATCGCCTGCCGCCGCGCGGGCTCGCCGACGATCAGCTGACCGTCCTTCGTGAACGCGACGTACGACGGGAACGCCTTGCCGCCGCCGACCGTCGTCCCTTCGGCGCTCGGCACGATCGCCGGTCGTCCGCCTTCCAGGATCGCCGCCGCCGAGTTGCTCGTCCCTAGATCGATCCCCAGGATCTTTGCCATCGGTGACTCCCCCGGCACCGCCCGTCAGGGCAGGCATCGGAGTTTCCGAACTGGTAAGTATGCACTCATATAAAAGCACCCCTTACCCGGCTCCGGGAGTGCCGTCCGGGCGGTTGCCCCTCGACCGGGATCACTCCTAACGCTAGGGCTGCGCGCGATCGGCGCCTCGTGTCCCGGTCGGGGTGAACATCGCCCTCACGCCCCCTCGGAAGCAGGGAAATACGCCGGCAGGTTGCCGGGATCCGGCTGTGGGGTCAGCCGTCGGCGCTCCGAGGAGCGACCGAGAAATGCAGCCCGTCTGCCAATGACCCCTGGGAGCGAAGATGCCCAGGGCGTCCGGGGGGAAGAACGAGCCAACGGGACCGGCGGGCCCGCGCGATCGAGCGGGCGGCCGCCCTCAGGGGAGCGCGGCGTTCCTGGAGCTCGACGACGATCTGCGCGAGGCGTTGATGCCGTGGATCGACCTCTCCGAGGTCGGTGCGGTCGGATTACGGGCTTGGATCCACGGGATCCTCCCCGTGCTGCCCCGGCCGACGCCCGGAGGGAACCCGCTGGACCGGGACGTCTCGCACGGCTCGATGGAGGAGCGCCTCACGGCGCTCGCCCAATCGTTATCCGAATGCGCTAGCGACCGGGCGCGGGCGCATTTCCAGGCGTCGGAGTACTTTCGAGAGAACCGGGCCCTCGCCCGTCGCCTGTTGGCCTTGGAAGCGGCGCTCCGCACGTCGGCCGGCGCCGGCGGGGACGATCCCCTCGTCCGGGACGACCCGGAGGCCCGGAAGGCGGCGCGACGGTACCTCCCCTCGGACCGCCCATGAGCGAGGGATCGGGTCCCCGGTCGGGAGCCTCCCGACCTCAGGAACGCACCGGACCCCTTACCGGCTCGCTGGTCGTCGGATTCGATGCCTCGCCCGCGTCGACCCGGGCCGCCCGGCTCGCCCTCGAGCTGGCCCGAGGGGGCCGTGTCCGGCTTTGGCTGGTCTTTGCTCACCGCGTCGATCCCCGTCTCGCGGAGCCCCGCACCGAGGAGGAAGTGATCACGCCGGTGCGGGGCGCCGCCAAAGCGATGGAGGCGCTGCTGCGCGAAGCCGACGAAGCTCGGATCCCTGCCGAGGCCGTTGTCCGCGAGGGCGATCCGGCGACGGTCATCCTGCAGGTCGCCGCTGAGGTCGAAGCACGGATGATCCTGGTCGGGACCCGCGGCCTCGGCAGCGCGGCCCGCGTGTTGCTCGGGTCGGTCTCCTCGCGCCTCGTCGCCGACGCCCGGGTGCCGGTCACAGTTGTGCCCTGAACGGGCCGCCGCCGAGGCGCGGACCGGCTCGTGCCGCGCAGCACCCCCGGGCGGCGGGGGGGGGCGAGGTCCGGCCCGCGCGTTCAGCCCTTCGTGGCGGCCACGTAGACGACGACCGCCAGCAGGATGACGAGGATGTAGGCGAGGTACCGGCCGAGCCGGCCGGTCATGATCGACCCCTTCAGAGCCTCGGCGATCGCCGCACCGCCGCGGACCAGGTCGTCGTAGAACAGTTTGAACACGTCGAGCACCTCGAGGTCGACGCTGTACGGTACCGGCGTCGCGAGGGCGGCCTCGCTGCCCTCCCCGGCCCCGGAGCGGAGCTCCCGCGTTCCGA
>JASHQF010000133.1 GCA_030037695.1 Thermoplasmata archaeon | reverse complement strand
GGGGGCGGTACCACGGCGCGTAGCGGCCCCGTCCCTCGCGAAGGAGGCGGCGCTCGAGGAAGAACTCGGCGCCGCGCTCGACCGCCGCCTGGACCGACCGCGTCCGCTCCGCCCGCGGGATCTCGGCGAGGGCGGAGAGGGGCTCCCAGGAATCGAGCGTCCCTACCCGCGACGGGAAGCAATGCCACCCGCCGTCGGGCTTCTGCCGGCGCACGATCCAGCCGATCGCCCGGCGCGTGCCCGGGTCGTCGCCGCGGCCGAACCTGAGGAGCATCCGGGCGGAGTTGCCCACGATGCAGGCCTCGCTCTCGGGACCCCCGAGCTCCCCTCCGTCGGGGCTCCCGAACTCGCGGAGGAGGAGGTCGACCGCCCGGTGGACCCGCCGGTCGCTCCCCGGCACGCCGAGCTCCGAGAGGACGAGGAGCCGCCAGTTCGTGGCGATGTACTTCGGCAGGTAGAGCTCCCGCGCCGTGTGCCCCGGGACGTCCCACTGACCTCCGGCCAGCTGCTGGTCGAGGATCGCCGCGGCCCACCCCGAGACGCCGATCTCCGCGCGCGCCGCTCGGAGCTCGGGATCGTCGTCGGGGCGATCGAGGAGCTCGGCGAGCACGCGCGCCCGTACGCTCGGATCGCTCGCGTCGCCCTTCCACGCCGGGACCCCCTTGCGGGGGCGGGCCAGCAGCCAGCGCCGGACGGGCGGGGCGAGCCGCATCGCGGCCGGGTCAGGTGCGGGCGGGGACGAACCAGAGATCGGTGATCGAGTAGCGCGGCTGGTCGGAGAACCTCGCCTCGACGGGCATCCCGACGTAGAGGTCCTTCTCCGTGCAGTCCTTGAGCCGGGCGAGCAGCACGCTCCCTGCCCCCTCGAACTCGACGAGCGCGAGGTTGTACGGGGTCTCCTTCAGGAACGCCTCGCTGCCGAAGTGGCAGGTCGTCCAGGAGTGGAGCTTGCCCCGGTTCGGGAGCGGGTGCCACTGGGTCGCCGTGCCGCAGACCATGCAATGCGAGCGGGGCGTGGCGAAGACGAACCGGCACGCCGCGTTGGTGCAGCGGGAGCCGAGGATCTTGCCCTCCGCGAGCCCGAGGAAGAACGGGGAGTCCTCAGCGTAGCTGTGGATGTACTCGATCGCGTACGGGGAGCGGACGACGAGCGCCTCGAAGCCGTCCTTGTCGCGGAAGATCGCCGAGCCCGACCGGGTGATCTCCTCCTGGACGTCGCGGAACTTCGAGAACGTCTTCGGTTTCGCCATCGCTAGTACCCCCGTTCCAGGATGGAGACGGTCACCGACGACCCCGTCCCGGCGTGGCTGTGGATCGCGCCGCGCTGGGGGTGCTCGAGCTGGAGCGTCGGGTCGCCGAAATGCTTGGCGATCCGCTCTTGGAGCTGCCAGAAGGCGAACACCCCCTGCATCAGCCCGGTCGCGCCGACCGGATGGCCGCAGGCGATGAGCCCGCCGGACGGGTTGACGGGGATCTTGCCGGCGTCGGGCACGGGGAGGCCGTAGTCGAGGTGCTTCAGGAACGGCGCTCCGGTGAGGGTGAAGTCGTACCCCTCGCCGTACCGGCAGAGGCCGAGGTCCTCGTAGGTCTGGATCTCGCTCGAGGCGTAGGCGTCGTGGAGCTCGATGAAGTCGAGCTGGCGGATCGGGTCGGTGATCCCGGCCATGCGGTACGCCTCGAGCCCCGCCGCACGTCCGGCCCGGAACGAATGGACACCCGGGTAGGAGAGGCGCTCGTAGTCGGCCGCCTTCTCGTGCGGGAAGAGGGGGACCTTCCCGAACGGGCGGTCGGCGAGCCGCATCGTGTCGGTCCCGCACCCGACGCCGGTCACGCGGATCGGCCGGTCGGTGAACTCCTTCGCCCGGGCCTCGTCGCACAGCACCGCCACCGCGGCGCCGTCGGACATCGTGCAGATCTGGTCGCGGGTGAGCGGATAGGAGATCATCTCCGAACGCAGCACGTCGTCGACGCTGACGCGCTTCGGGTACTGGGCGTAGGGGTTGTGGAGCGCGTTGACGTGGTTCTTCACCGACACCCAGCTCATCACGCGCTGGGCCTCCGCGATCGCCAGGCGCTGCGCCTCCCGCTCGTCCCGGACGTGGGCGAACTTCCCGAGGCGGAGGTACTCGTAGACGTGGCGGACGACCATCAGCGCGTAGTAGCCCGTGTAGAACCCTCCCAGGGGGAAGTCGAAGTTCGTGTCGGAGGCGAGGGCGATGAACTCGTTCCCCTTCCAGGTGGCGACGCGGCTCATCGTTTCGTACCCGGCGGCCAGGCAGACGTCCATGCGGCCGCTCGCGACCGCCTCGTACGCCGCTTGGAAGCACTCCCCCCCGGTGGCGCCCCCCCACTCGATCCGGACCGAGCCCTTCGGGTTCATCCCGAGGTAATCCTGCACCATGCTCGCCGCCTTCAGCTGCCGCGAGAAATGGTCGGAGAAGTACGAGATCCGGGTGCCGTCGATCCGGTCGGAGGTCAGGTTCGTCGCGTCCCGCAGCGCGTAGTCGTAGGCGCGCTTCACCATCAGGCGGAAGTCCATCGCGGGGTGCGCCTTCGCGAACTTCGTCACGCCCCCGGTGACCATGTAGACCCGGCGGCCCCGGGTCGACGGTCGCAGGGCCGGTCGGCGGGACGGCGTGGGGCGTCGCGGGGCGTGCTTGCGTGCGGGCATGGCCTTCGATCTCGCGGGCCACTCCCGCGCCGCACTTAACGCCGAACGTGCCGGGGCTCCGCGTCGGCAAGGATTTTTCGGGCGGCCCCGCTTGGCCTGCGCGATGACCCCAGCCCGCGGTAAACGGGACCTCCTCTCCGTCCAGGACGTCGCCCGCGACCTTCCCGCCCTGCTCGAGCGGGCGTCCCGTCTCAAGGCGGACCGCCGGGCCGGTCGGCGCCGCCATACGCTCGAGGGTCGGACCCTCGCGATGGTCTTCGAGAAGCCGTCGACCCGCACGCGGACCTCCTTCGAGGTCGCGATGAGCGACCTCGGGGGCCGGGCGCTCTACCTCTCCTCGACCGACCTCCAGCTGGGCCGCGGGGAGACGATCGCGGACACGGCGCGGGTGCTCTCCCGGTACGTCGACGCGATCTGCTACCGGGCGAACTCCCACGCGAACGTCCTCGAGCTCGCGCGCTCGGCGTCCGTGCCCGTCATCAACGCGCTCGACAACGTCGAGCATCCCTGCCAGATCGTCGCCGACCTCCTCACCCTCCGGGAGCGCTGGCGCAGGACGTTCCGGGGTCGACGGCTCGCCTGGATCGGGGACGGCAACAACGTCCTCCACTCGCTGCTCCTCGGCGCCGCCGCCGTCGGGCTCGACCTCACGGCGGCGACGCCCGAGGCGCACCGACCGCAGCGGCCGATCGTCGCCGCCGCCGAGGCGCTGGCCGCCACTTCGGGGGCCACGCTCCGGTTCACGACCTCCCCGGAGGAGGCGGCGCGAGGGGCCGATGCGCTCTACACCGACGTCTGGGTCTCGATGGGCGACGAGGCGGAGCGCGCCGATCGCGAGCGGGCGTTCGCGGGCTACCAGATCAACGACGCGGTGCTCGCCCTCGCGGCTCCCGAGGCGTTCGTCCTCCACGACCTGCCGGCCCACCGCGGGCAGGAGATCACCGACAGCGTGCTCGACGGCCCCCGATCGGCCGCCTGGGACCAGGCGGAGAACCGCCTCCACGCGCAGAAGGCGATCCTGGAGCTGCTGCTTCCCCGTCGCAGGCGGTAGGGATCCCTAGCCCCGCCGCCCGGGGCGCTCGCGCCGGTCTACGAGGGAGCCGCCGGGCCCGGCTCGGCGCGAAGCCGCACGTGGAGCAGGTGCTCGATGCGACGGACGAGGTCGTCCGGCGGGTGGAACGAGCCGCTCTCGAGCTTGAGCACGATCGATTTCTTCTCGTTGAGATGCAGGGCCAGTTCCTCGGGCTTCCATCCGCGGGCCTCCCGCGCCACGCGGATCCGCTTGCCCCAGTCGTCCGCGAGGACGAGCTCGCCGATGTCCTGGTAGAGGTCCCGCTCCTCCAGCCGGCGCCGGACGAGCGTCGGTCGGGTCGCGGCGACGACCGGCCGGCCCCGGGCGGGGGCCGGCGCCGTCGCCCCCGCGACCGGCGGAGGATCGATCAGGGTCCCGAACCGCGCGCACTGGGCGCAGAGCCGGAGGACGGACCCCTCGACGCTCACGCGCTGGATCGCTTCGACCTCTTGGCCGCACATCTCGCAGAGCATCGATTGCCTCTACGTCCGGCTCCGGGCGACGGGCGGGACCCGGACCGATCCGTCCGCGGAGCGAGCGGCTCGCGCCGGACCTCGCCTGGCGATCGGAACGCCGGAGCAGTCAGCCACGCGGTGCGCCTCGGATCGGCTCGTTCGGCGGAACGCGACGCTCGGTAAAGCCGTTTGGGCGGGAGCCCCGGCCGCAGCGCGCGGGGACAGGGACCCCGAACCCCCGACGCCGGGCGGTACTGCCTAGCGCGCCGACCGTCGTGCGCGGTCGCGTCGCGCTCTCTCGGCGGATTTCGCGACAACGCCTAAATAGGGGTACCTTTTGGCCGCGCCCGGAGCCCTCCGCATGGCACAGAAGCCCCACCTCAACATCGTCTTCATCGGCCACGTCGACCACGGCAAGTCCACGACCGTCGGTCGGCTGCTCCTCGACACCGGCTACATCCGGCAGGAGGAGATCGACAAGTACCGGGCCGAGGCGGAGGCGAAGGGCAAGGCGACGTTCGAGTTCGCCTGGGTGATGGACGAGCTCAAGGAGGAGCGCGAGCGCGGCGTCACGATCGACATCGCGCACCGGCGCTTTGACACCCAGAAGTACTACTTCACGATCATCGACGCGCCCGGCCACCGCGACTTCGTCAAGAACATGATCACGGGCACGAGCCAGGCCGACGCGGCCGTGCTCGTCTGCTCCGCCGCCGAGGGGATCCAGGAGCAGACCCGGGAGCACATCTTCCTCGCGCGGACGCTAGGGGTCACGCAGCTGATCTGTGCGGTCAACAAGATGGACCGCCAGGAAGTCGCCTACTCCGAGGCGAAGTACAACGAGATCAAGGAGGAGCTGACGAAGCTCCTCAAGAACGTCGGGTTCAAGGTCGCCGAGCAGGTGACGTTCCTGCCGATCTCCGCGTTCAAGGACGACAACATCAACAAGGCGAGCCCGCAGATGGGCTGGTACAAGGGCCCGACGCTGCTCGCGGCGCTCGATGCCCTGAAGGTCCCCGAGAAGCCGACCGACAAGCCGCTGCGGCTGCCCGTCCAGGACGTCTACACGATCACGGGGATCGGCACGGTCCCGGTGGGCCGGGTCGAGACGGGGAAGGTCAAGATCGGCGACAAGATCACGTTCATGCCGAGCGGGAAGACCGGCGAGGTGAAGTCGGTCGAGATGCACCACGAGGCGGTGCAGGAGGCGGCACCGGGCGACAACATCGGCTTCAACGTCCGGGGCATCGACAAGAACGACATCCGGCGCGGCGACGTCGCGGGACCGGCGTCGAGCCCGCCGACCGTCGTCGAGAGCTTCATCGCGAACGTGCAGGTGCTCAACCACCCGAGCGTGATCACGGTCGGCTACACGCCGGTGTTCCACTGCCACACGGCGCAGGTCGCCTGCGAGTTCACCGAGCTGCAGAAGCGCCTCGACCCGAAGACCGGGCAGGTCGCCGAGGAGAACCCCCAGACGCTCAAGACCGGCGACGCGGCGGTCGTCAAGATCACGCCGAAGCGCCCGCTCGTCCTCGAGAAGTACAAGGAATTCCCCCAGCTCGGCCGGTTCGCGGTCCGCGACATGGGCCAGACGGTCGCCGCCGGGGTCGTCGTCGATCTCAAGAAGCGCGCCTAGGTCCTTCGGGACGGGCGCGGGGCCGACCGGTCGGGACGTACCATCGATGCCCCAGAAGGCTCGGATCTCGCTCAGCGGCACCGACGCGCGCAAGGTCGACACGATCTGCCGTCAGATCCGCGAGATCTCGCAGAAGACCGGCGTGGCGATCGCGGGCCCGATCCCGCTTCCGACCAAGAAGCTCCGCGTGCCGATCCGTAAGGGCCCGGACGGCGGCGGGACGAGCACGATCGACCACTGGGAGATGCGCCTGCACAAGCGGCTCATCGACATCGACGCGGACGAGCGCGCGCTCCGCCAGGTGATGCGGATCCAGGTCCCGGACGGCGTGAGCATCGAGATCGTCCTCACGGGCTAGCCGGCGTGATCGCCCCCGGGGGCGCTCGGTTCATCGTCCCGTCCGCGATCGCCCTCGCGGCGGTCGCGCTCGCCGCCGGGCTGCGCGCCCTGCCGCTCGCCGTCGCGATCGGCCCCCTCGTCGCCCTCGCGCTGCTGCTCGGGTTCTTCCTCGT
>JASHQF010000132.1 GCA_030037695.1 Thermoplasmata archaeon | reverse complement strand
TCCAGGAGCTCGACGAACCGCCCGCGCGTCCGCAGGCGCTCGACCAGCGCCCGGCCGATCGTCGTCTTGCCGGCGCTCGGCAGCCCGGTCATCCAGAGACAGAACCCTTCGCGCAGCGTCGTCCGTCCCCCCTCGGTCAGGTCAGCAGCACGTCCGGCCCCCGCAGGATCGCGGCGACCTCGGGACGCACGATCTCGGGCGGGATCGGGCCGCTCTCGGCAAGGGCGCGGCGGATCCGCGACTGGCTCGTGTCGATCCGGTCGGACGCCGGATGGGGGCAGACCTTCTCCGTCGCCATCCAGCCGCACCGGCGGCAGTAGAACGACTCCCCGTACCGGAGCGGCTGGATGCCGAGGTCGTACGCATCGAAGATCCGGTGGCAGGCGAACGGGTCGTAGTACGAGCCGACCCCCGCCTGGTCCCGCCCGACGATGTAGGCGCCGCAGCCGTAGTTCTTGCGCACGATCGCGAGGAACAGCGCGGCCTTGGGACCCGCGTACCGCATCGTGATCGAGAGCGGTCGGACGAGGACCCGGGCCGCCGGGTAGTAGTGCTCGACCAGGGCCTCGTACGCCGCCAGGATCACCCCGGGACGGTAGTCCCCCTTCTTCAGACGCCCGACGACCGGGTGGATCAACAGGCCGTCGACGTCCGAACGCTCCAGCGTCAGCCGCTGGAGGTACTCGTGGGCCGTGTGGGGGGGGTTCCGGCACTGGTACCCCGCGACGCTCGACCAGCCCCGCCGGGCGAACTCGGCCCGCAGCTCGGCGGGCGACGGCTCCGGACGCCCCTCGGGCGGATCGAGGCGCCGCAGGAGCCGGATCGGTCCCGCCCAAGCGAGCTCGCCGGCGGCGAGGAGGTCCGCGACGTTCGGGTGGGCAGGGTCCTCGGTCCCGTACACCGAGCGGGCGATCGCGCCGCGGTCGAGCCGGAACCGCTCGGAGACCGTGAGGATCGCGAGCGGCCGGGATGCGGGATCGCGGAGGAGGACGTCGTCGCCCGGCCGCAATGCCGCGAGCCGACCCCCGGGGTCGTCCTTCGGCAGGGGGAAGACGATCGGCATCGTCCACGGCAGCCCCGACGGGAGGCGGCCCGACGCGACGACCGAGGCGACGGTCGCCCCGTCCATGAACCCCTCGAGCGGGCTGTACGACCCGATCCCGATCTTCTCCGTATCGTACACTTGATCGAGGAACGGGGTTACCGAGGGGAGATCGGCCGCCTCGGCCTCCCGCTTCCGTCGCTCGGCCTCCGGCACGAGGCGGTCGACGAGACGGCCGCCGTGGGGTTCGGGGATCACGGGGGGTCGCCCCTCCCGCCGGGCGTCCCGGACGGCCCGCGTCGGTGCCGCGCCATCGCCGGCACGCTCACCGACCGAGTATTTGGGGGATGTGGCCCGACCGTCGCACCGCGGCGCGGCCCGGGCCGCCCCGCGCTACTCGTACGAGACGTCGGACCGGTAGTAGGCGCGGGTCGCCAGGTACAGGACGACGATCGTCTCGCCGACGAGCAGGAGCATCGGAGAGAGCGCGCCGGTGGTGAGCGTGCCGAGGTACGCCCCCCGCACGGCGTCGGCGACGTACGTGAGGGGGTTGATGTCGAACAGCCCGCGGAGGACGGGCGGGAGGCCCGGGCTCTCCGGGTAGAACACCGTGCTCGCGAAGTTGACGACGAAGATCAGCAGGATCTGCACGCTGTTGTAGGCGGTGTTCGATTTCACCAGCGCGGAGACGAGCAGCATCAGGCCCCCGAAGAAGATCGCCCCGAGCGTGATCGCCCCGAAGATGAGGCCGAGCGCGAGCGGCGCGGTCGGCCCCGTCCCCAAGAGCGCCGCGGCGAGGCCGAGCATCACCGCCGCCCCGCCGAGCGAGAAGACGACGCTCGTCAGCATGATCCCGAGCAGGTACTGCAGCCGGGTGAACGGCCCCGACAGCAGCTGGGCGAGCATCCCGAACCGGCGGTCCGCCCAGAGCATGCTGCCGCCCACCGTCCCGGCCATCACGGCCTGGAAGGCGAGGATCCCGGGCGTGAGGAACGCGAGGTACGACGTCCCCGAGCCGTCCCGGGAGGTGATCGCCTGGAACCCGAAGCCGAAGAAGACGAGGTAGAGCCCGGGGAGCCCGAGGAGGATGACGAGGGTCCCGGGATCGGTGTTGACCCGGATGTTCCGATAGATGAGCCGTAAGAGGCTAGGCAGCGCCGTTGGATCCCCCCCCGTGGCCGACCGAGTGGAGGAAGACGTCCTCGAGCGTGTTCTTCCGGACCGTGAGCCACTCGAGCTGTACCCCGGTGGACGAGGAAAGTTCGACGATCCTCGCGAGCGCGCGCTTGGGATCGTCGGTCAGGAGCACGGCCGAGCCGCCGTCGCGGTGGATCTCCGTCGCCGCCCCCAACGCCCCGGGGAGCGCCGCGAAGAACGGCTCCGGATCGACCCCGCCGACGGTCAGGTCGATCGTCTTCTTGCCGCCGTAGAGGCGCTTCAGGTTCTCGAGCGAGTCGAGCGCGAGGATCCGGCCGGCGTCGATGACGGCGACGCGGTCGCAGAGGTAGTCGGCCTCCTCGAGATTGTGCGTGGTGAAGACGACCGTGAGGCCCCGGCGCACCTCGTCCCGGATCGAGTCGAGCAGCTCCCGCCGCATGATCACGTCGAGGCCGACGGTCGGTTCGTCCAGGAACAGCACCTCCATGTCGTGCATGAACTCCCGCGCGACCTGCACGCGCCGCTTCTGCCCGCCCGAGAGATCGAAGGCGCGCCGCTTGCGGATCTCGCCGAGGCCGAACCGCTGGAGGAGCGCCTCCCGCCGGCGGGCGCGCTCGGCGGCGGGGATCCCCCACAGGACCCCGTAGACGTCGAGGTTCCCCTCCACCGTGGCGAAATCGAACGACTCCTCCTGCTGCACGACGCCGATCCGGCTCCGGATCCGCTGGCCGTCGCGGTCCGGGTCGAGGCCGAGGATCCGAAGGGTCCCCCCCGTCGGACGGATCAACGTCGTCATCGACTTGATCAGCGTCGATTTGCCGGCCCCGTTCCGGCCGAGGAGGCCGAACACCTCCCCCCGGCGGACGGTGAAGCTGACCCGGTCGAGGACGGTCTTCCGGCCATCGTAGGAGTGGGTCAGCTCCTGGGCCAGGACGACCGGCTCGCCCGAGGGAGCGAGGGGGGATCCGCGCACGGTGGGCCTCAGATCGGCCGACCTTGGGGTCGCGGATAAGCGATGCTCACGCCGGGTGGGCTCCGGACGAGCGCGACGGGCCGGGATCCGGAGCCTCTCCCGCCGGAGGCGGCAGCGGGTACCGGACGACCGGCACGTCGATGTACTCGAGGACCCGCTCCTCCCCGGACGCCGCCGCGACCCGCGCCGCCTCGCGCAGCGCGACGGCGGTCTCTTCGGGGTTCGGCGCGGCGATCGTGGCGGTCGTGACCGTGACCGGTCGCGCGTGGCGGTCGATGGCGACGAGTTCCCCAGAGAACCCGGGGAACGCGAGGTGGAACAAGCGGACCTGCAGCGCGACCTCCGGTCGGGGCGGGATCGCGCGGTAGCTCTTCATCTCGTAGAACCGGTCCCGACCGTTCCAGTAGTCCGGCTGCGCGTAGATGCCGTACGCCTCCCCGATCAGGATCAGCCGACTGCGTGGGCGGGCGAGCCCGAGGAGGCCCGACCGGCGGAACGCCTCGGCGACGGCGCCGAGCTCCTCGAGCGCCGCCGCCCGCGGCGCGGCCGCGAGCTCGAGGGCGCCCTCGGCCAGGGCCCGATCGAGCTCGGCGGCGCCGTAGGTCCGGACCGCCACCGCGCCGGGGGTGCGACGCTCGCGGGCCCGGTGGCTCATGTGGTTCAGCGTCTCGTCGATCGCCCGGCCGATCGCCATCGCGATCTCGTCCGCTTCGGTCGGTTCTCGGGGATAGAGCGCGGCGACGACATCGTGGACCGCGATCGTGCGGACCGCGACCATCGCTGGGGCGACGTCCCGAGCGGCGAAGGCGCTGTCGCCTGGCGGCCCGGACCGTCCCGCCGAGCCGAGCCCCCCCCGCGGGGGGGCGACCCTGGGGTGCACTCGGCTTCACCGACGGCTTATCTCCGGGGGAGCCCGTTAAGGTGGCAGGGCCTCTCCCGCTCGGATCGGGCAAGGGAGGGGCACGACCCGGGAAGTTCGATGACCACGTCCCCTGCGATCGCCACCGAGTCGCTCTCCAAGAACTACGGGAAGCTCGTCGCGGTCGATCGCGTGAGCTTCGCCGTGCCCTCGGGCTCGGTGTTCGGGCTCCTCGGGCCCAACGGGGCGGGGAAGACGACGATCATCAAGCTGCTCACGGGGCTCAGCGAGATGACCTCGGGATCGGCCACGGTCGCCGGGTTCGATGTCGGCCGGGACCCGATGCACGTGAAGCAACGGGTCGGCTGGGTCGCCTCCGAGGTGATCCTCGACGACGACCTCTCAGGCTGGCAGAACCTCTGGCTGCAGGCGCAGCTCCAGCGTCTGGACGACTGGCAGGGGCGGGCCGAGCAGCTCCTCGAGTACTTCGAGCTCGCGACGCGGCGCAAGGAGAAGGTCGGGACGTACTCGACCGGGATGCGCAAGCGGCTCGAGATCGCCCTCGCGCTCCTCCACCAGCCCGAGGTGATCTTCCTGGACGAGCCGACGATCGGGCTCGACCCGAACGTCCGCCACATGCTCTGGGACCTGATCGAGGGGGTCAACACCCAGTTCGGCGTGACGATGCTCCTCACATCGCACTACATCGAGGAGGCGGACGCCCTCTGCGACCGGGTGGCGATCATCGATCACGGCCGTTTCGTCGCGATCGGGACGCCGGACGAGCTCAAGCGCCGGGTCAAGGAGGATTTCATCGAGCTCGAGACGAGCGAGGCGGTGACCCCGGACCGGCTCGCGGCGATCCCCGGCGTCACGCGGGTGGAGAACGAAGGGCGGTCGTGGGTCCTCCGGGTCACCTCCGCGGAGGAGGTGCTCCCGCACCTGTTCCAGGCCCTCCGGACCGACGAGATCCGGCGCATCAACGTCGAGAAGCCGAGCCTGGAGACCGTCTTCCGGGACATCACCGGCCGGCGCCTCGAGGCCGCCGGCTCGGACGTCCAGGACTTCCGGAAGTTCTACGTCAACATGCGGAGGGCCCGTCGGTGAGCGCGCTCACGCGGACCGTCACGGTCCCTGCGCTGGCCGAGGGCCGGAGCGACGGCCACGTCGGACAGGTTCGCCAGTTCTCGGGCCTGATCGCCCGCGAGTTGCTGAAGACGTTCCGCAACCCGTGGGTGATCGCGATCACCCTCGTGCAGCCGTTCATGTGGCTCGCCTTCTTCGGCGGGATGATGTCCGGGCTCCCGACGTCGGAGCTCGACACGTTCCTCCTGCACGCCCCGCCCGGGACGAGCTACCTCGCCTTCCTGCTCCCCGGGGTCCTGTCGACCGGCATGCTGTCGGTCGGGATGTTCGGCGCGATGAGCTCGATCCAGGACAAGCGGTTCGGCTTCATGAAGCGCATCCTGATCACCCCGACGAGCAAGGCGACGGTCTACCTCGCGAAGGCGCTCGGCTCGGCGATGCGGGGGCTCGTCCAGATCCCCGTGATGCTGTGCGCGGCGGCCGCCTTCGGCGTCCGGCTCCAGGGCAGCCCGCTCGGCTGGGCCGCCTGGGTCGCGGGGCTCGTCTGTCTCGGCCTCGGCTTCTCGGCGTTCTTCCTCGCGATCACCGCGACGAGCACCGACTGGCAGACCCCCGGGGTGATCGCGAACTTCATCACGATGCCGCTCATGTTCGCGAGCGGGGCGATGTTCCCCACGTCGATCTACCCCGGCTGGATGCGGTCGATCGCCGACGTCAACCCGGTCGGCTACTCCGCCCAGCTCTCCCGCAGCGTCCTCACGTTCGGGCAGTTCTCGGGCTCGGACGCGCTCTACCTCGGGTACCTCGCCCTGTTCGCCGCGACGATGATCGTGCTCGGGACGTTCCTCGCCTCGCGGTACCTGAAGGCGGAGTGATCGGGCGACCCCTCCGCCGGCGGCGGGAGCTCCCCGACGCGCCGAGCGAGGGTCGCTCCGACCTTAACGCCGAGGCGACTCCGGGACCGACACCCGGTAGACCCCGATGGGGGCGGTCACGTTCTTCAGCCGACGCTTCGCCATCTCGGCGAGCTTGACCGGCACCTTGTTCCATACCTGGTCGTAGACCTGCTGGCTGACGCAGATCCCCCCGGGTTCCGCCATCGGCTCGATGCGGGAGGCGATGTTCACCGCATCCCCGTAGATGTCCCCGTGGACGGAGACGAGATCGCCGACGTGGATGCCGATCCGGAGCTGGATCGGGTCCCGGCGATGGAGCCGGTTGCGCTGGCGCACGGCGCGCTGGACCTCGAGGGCGCAGGCGGTCGCGTCCAGGGCGCTCGCGAACTCGAGGAGGAACGCGTCGCCGATCGTCTTGACCTCGCGGCCGCCGTGCCGGGGCAGGACCGCCCGGACGAGCGCGCGGTGCTCCTCGAGCAGCTCGAGGGCGCGGGCCTCGTCCTTCTGGGCGAGCGCCGTGAAGCCGACCATGTCGGTGAACACGATCGCCGCGAGCCGGCGCTCGCTCGGCGGGGGGCTCGCCACGTCCCGGGCGATCCGCACGTCGCGCACGTCGCCGGACGGGTCCCGCACCCTGAGGCGGATCGTCTCCCCGGCGGGGTGCGACGTGATCGCCCGCTGGAACCCCCCGATCGTCGCGTCGAGGCCGGCGTCCCCGCCGACCCCCGCCCCGTCGATCGCGACGATCGCGTCGCCCTCGACGACGCCGGCGAGGAGGGCCACGCTCTCCTGCCGCGGCAGCGTGACCGGGAGCCCCGCCGCGGCCGGAGCGGCGTCGCGGACCAGGACGGGGCGCCGCGCCTCCGCGGTGGTGGCGGTCCCGTGGATCCAGCACAGGCAGATCCCGAGGGAGCACGACGGACAGACGCACCGGCACTCCAGCCCCTGCCGGCTCAACTCCCAGACCGCGACCTCGCCCGCCTTGGAGTCGACGACCTCGAGCACGCGGGCGTACTCCTTCAGCAGCTCCTCGGCGAGGTCGGCCGTGTTGCCCTGCTCGATCGCCCACGAACTGTCGAGCTGGCGATGGGCGACCACGTGCAGGAGGGAGTAGCCAAACGTCGCCTCGCTGAGGAGGGTGAACAGGCGCTGCAACGCCGCCGAGGGACCGGAGGGTCGCCCGACCTTGTCGTTCCCCCCCGGAGCCGCGGGACCCGGGAGGGGCGGAAGATCCGGCTCTCGGACGTCGATGCCCATCAGCCGGATCCGGAGGGCCTCGAGGTGGTCTTCGGCGAGCGCACGGACCCTGCCGAGGAGCGCGGAGGTATCGGCGTGCTCCTCGAGCTCCTCGGAGATCGGCCCGAGCGCGGCGAGGATGCGCCGCTCCGTGTCGAGCATCGCGACGATGTGCTCGCGCACCTTCGTCTTGTGGGGGTCGTCCGGGGGTCGCGGCGGGATCAACGACTTCTTCGCGGTCATCGTGCTGGCGGGAGGTCTCGGAATCCGGCTATCCCTCCTTGAAGGTTTGCAGCCGTGCTCCGGGGTCCGGGGCCGAGCCTAGCGCACGGGCGGGCTCTCCCAGCGCTCGGGGGCCGGCCGCTTCGGGCCGGGAGCCGCTCGGAGGTTGGGCGTCCCCCGGAGGGAGACGAGCCGAGGGAGGGAATCGAACCCCCAGGAAACGGATCTGCAGTCCGTCGCATTAACCATTCTGCCACCTCGGCGCGGGCGGTGCGAACGTTGCCCGCACTAAAAGTCCTGCCGGAACGGCCGTTCCGACGCAGCGGCCAGCGGACCCGTGGAGAAGGCCGAACTCGGGTCAGATCGGACGGAACCCGCGACGCACGCGCAACCACCCGGAGCGAACGGCGGTGCGGAGCTGGGCCCCGCGGTCGAGGGACGCACCCGAGGCGATCGTCCTCCCCCGACGTAGCGCCTCGAGGAGGTCGTCGGTCCCGCCGACCCCCGGGGGAAAGATCGTGAGCGCCCGCCCCACCTCCGCCGATCGATGGGCGTCGCTCCCTCCCGTGGTCCCGACGCCCCGCTCCGCGGCGAGCCGCCCGGCGCGCTCGTTCCGTCGTGCCCCGGTATGCCCGTTCACCGTTTCGATCGCAGCGACCCGCGCGGTGCGCGCGACCGCCCCGCCCACGCCGTGGATCCAGCGGAACGGGTGGGCGAGCACCGGCTCGCCTCCTTGCGCTCGCACCCAGTCGATCGTCTCGGCGAGCGGACGGGCGGAGGCCGGCGCGGTCCGCACGCCGAGCGCGAGCAGGTGCCCCTCGATCGTCGACACTTCGACCCCGGGGAGGACCCAGAATCCCGGTGCGGCGCGGGCCGCATCCTCGGCCTCGGCGAGTCCGGCGACCGAATTGTGATCGGTGAGGGCGAGACCGTCGAGGCCGAGCGCGCGGGCCCGGGCGACGAGCTGCGCGGGCGTGTCCCGGGCATCCGGGGAATGCGCGGAATGTACGTGGAGATCGATCCGCAGGGGTCCGTTCATCGGATGCGCGTCCCGGGAGGGACCGGCTCCGAGGGCTGAACCGGCGCCCCGGGACCGAACGCGAGGACCGCCCCTCTCGAGCCCTCGGGCTCGTCCAGGCGCACGACCACGAGCTTCCCGACCTCCCACGTCCCCGGGACGTCGATCGATCGGCCCCCCACATCGACCCGCGACGAAGCCCCCTCGGCCCGGCCCTCGACCCGTCCGACGAGCAGGGGGACCGAGGAGAACTCGGCGTGCGTGATCGTCCTCGGCTCCGCTCCGACGCCTTCGACGTACCGGCCCGGGGGCGTGCCCGAAGGGCCGGCGAGGGGGATCGGTCGCTCCGGGCCCTCGGCCGCGAGGATCATCCCCTGCGACGTCATCCTCCGGATGGTGCGGGGCTCGAGGTTCGCGAGGTAGACGATCGACCGCCCCGCGAGGGCCGAGGGGGCGTAGTACGGGCGGAGGCCGGCGACGACCGTCGCGTGCCCCGGCGCGCCCACCTCCAGTTCGAGCACGAGGAGCTTGTCGGCGGAAGGGTGCTCGGCCGCGGTGCGCACGGTCGCGGCCCGCACCGCTAGGGGGACGGGGGCCGATCCCGAGGGCCCCCCGGCCGTCACGGCGGCGCCCTCGGTGGGACGGATCTCCACCCTCGGGAACAGGGGGCGGATCTCGCCGAGCGCCTGGCCGCCGGGGGGCGGCTGGACGGCCCGCTCCCAGCCACCGACCCCGGGCGACGGCGCGTAGCCCAGCATCCGGTCGATCTCGGCGGCGGCGAACGGGAGGACCGGTCGCAGCCAGACGGCGAGGGCCTGGATCTTCCAGATCGACGCATAGATCGCGCGGTCCCGCTCGGCCGGCGCCGCCTGCCACGGTTGGGCCTCGTGGAACGCACGGTTCGCAGCGCGCACCTCCTCGAGGGTACGATCGAGCGCCGCTTTCAGACGGACGGCCGAGTACAGATCGGTGATCTCGGCGTGCGCCTGCCGGATCGCCGACGCGACCGCGTCCAGCACCTCGGGGTCCGGGCTCGGGATCCGCCCCCCGAGACGGTCGCGCGCGAGGACGAGGGTCCGCTGGACGAGGTTCCCGAGCTGGTTGGCGAGGACCTCGTTGCGGATCGTCTCGACCTCGTCCCAGTCGAGCTCCGTGTCGCGATTCTCGGGGGCGAGGAGCGCCGCATAGAACCGGATCACGTCGGGGGGGAGGCGCGCGAGGAGCGCCGGATGGAACGCGGCCTCCTCCGAGGTCCGCGATTTCGAGATCTTGCCGCCGCCGAGCAGCATCCACTCGTTCGCCGGCACGTCGTCCGGCACGTGGAGGCCGCCTACGCCGAGGACCATCGCGGGCCAGACGATCGTGTGCTGGAACTTGTTGTCCTTCCCGACGAAGTAGTAGTGACGCACCGGCTCCCTCGCCTCCCAGAACCGGCGCCACGCCTCCGGGTGCCCGGAGCGGACCGCCCACTCCCGGGCCGCGGAGAGGTACCCCGTGACCGCCTCGAACCAGACGTAGAACCGCTTCGACGCGTACCCCTCGAGCGGGAGCGGCACGCCCCAGTCGAGATCGCGCGTTATCGGCGTGGGATGGAGCCCCTCCGCGAGGAAGTTCTCCGCGACCTTGAGGGTCCCCGGCCGCCACCCCGTGCGCGAGGCGAGGAACTCAGCGACCTTCGGCTGCAGCCGATCGAGCTCCAGGTAGAAGTGCTCGGTCGGCTCGAAACGGGCGGGAGTACCGCACAGGGCGCAGCGCGGGTCCCCGAGCTCCTTGGCCTCCAGCGGACGGCCGCAGCTGTCGCACTCGTCCCCCCGGGCGCTCTTCGAACCGCAGTGCGGGCACGTCCCGACCAGGTAGCGGTCGGCGAGGAACCGCCGGTGCTTCGGACAGTACGGCTGCTCGGAGGTGCGTCGGGCGATGAACCCGTGCTCGAGGAGGGCGAGGAACACCTCCTGGGCGGTCCGCTCGTGCTCGATCGTCCGGGTCGTCGTGAACCGGTCGAACGTGATCCCGAGCCGCTCGAACGCGTCACGGTTGAGCGCGTGGTTCCGCTCCGCGATCTCGGCCGGGGTGGTGCCGGCCTTCTCCGCCGCGACCAGGGTCGGCGTCCCGTGCATATCGGAACCCGAGACCATGAGCACGTCGTCGCCGAGCAGCCGGTGGAACCGCGCGAAGATGTCGGCGGGGAGGTAGGTGCTGGCGAGCTGGCCCAGGTGGAACGGGCCGTTGGCGTACGGCCAGGAGACCCCGATGAAGATCCTCGCCACGCTCGCCTCCCTCGCGTTCGAGCCGGGGCGGCTCCTATACGTTTGTCGTCGCGTCGGGCCGTGCGGTCGCATCCGCCATCGCACCCGGCGTGCCCAACTTCGACACCGGTCGATGCGGGTCCGGCGCAGAGTTATACAGCCTGAGGGCCGCGCCCCGGCAATCCCTTATCGGCCCTCCGGCTCGGCCCCGCATGCCCGCGCTGCGAGCCCTCGGCTGGGCGCTCGTCGTGGCCGGCCTCGTGATCGGCTCCTCGATCGTCTACGCAGGGGTCGTGTCGGCCCGCGCGCCGACCTCCGCCGACACCAGCCCCGGTCCGACCTACAACGTGACCTTCTCGGAGAGCGGCCTCCCCGCGGGAACGAACTGGAGCGTCGCCGTCGCCCCGAGCCCCGGCTCCGGGGGCGGGGGCCACTGGGTCCATCGCGGAGGGTTCGGCACCTCCAACACTTCCACGATCGTGCTCGCGCTGCCGAACGGCTCGTACCGCTACTTCGTCCGCCCGGTCGCCGGCTTCAGCCTCGCGGACAACGGGAGCCGGGGGACCTTCAACGTCTCGGGCGCGGCCGCCGGCCCGATCGCCGTGACGTTCTCGCGGATCGTCACGTACACCGTGACGTTCACCGAGAGCGGCCTCCCGTCCGGCACGGAGTGGTTCGTCCGGATGCGAGGCGACTGGGGCGACGGCGGATCCGGCGGGGGGCTCGGCTTCGGGCCTCGCGACCGCGACTCGGCCGGGGCGAGCTCGAACACCACCACAATCACGTTCTCGCTGCCGAACGGCTCGTACACCTACCGCGTGCACGCCGCCGGGTACGTGGATTCGAACGGCCCGCGGGGAACGTTCAACGTGTCGGGCGGCGCCGTGGCGATCTCGGTCCCGTTCGTGTCGGTCTCCGCGCCCCGTCCGACCTACAACGTGACGTTCGAAGAGTCCGGCCTCGCGGCCGGGACGAACTGGACGGTCCGCGTCGTCGGCGGGTTCGGGGGGTTCTTCGGAGGCGATCACCGCCGCGGAGGGGAGACGTCCAACACCACGCTGACGCTCGCCCTTCCGAACGGGTCGTACCGCTACGTGATCGGGAACGTCCCCGGCTACAGCATCGCCGACAACGGCTCGACCGGAACGTTCAACGTTTCGGGGGCGGCGCCCGCCACGATCCACGTCGCCTTCGTCCGGCTCGTGCCGTACACCGTGACGTTCTCCGAGACCGGCCTGCCCTCGGGCGCGAACTGGACCGTTCTCGTGGTCGCGGCCGAACCGTTCGGAGGATCCGGACCCATCGTCAGCTCGTCCAACGGGTCGACGATCACGCTCTCCCTCACGAACGGGAGCTACGGGTTCCACGTGCCGCCGACCGACGGGTACGCTGCGGGCAACTCGTCGTTCGGTACGTTCAACGTCTCGGGGGGCTCTCCGCCTACGATCGACATCACCTTCACCCTGCACAGCGGCGGCGGGTTCGCCCCCGCGACCCCGCTCGCCGCCCGGGCCTAGGCGTCGGGTCCCCCTGGGGGCCGCAACGTCGAGGGAGCGGGTCCGGCAGTCGCCGGATCCGACTCCCGGCCGGTCCGCCCTGCGAGAAGGATCTCTGGAGCGAGCGCGGCCGGCGCTTTATCCCGCTCCCGACCCTGCGTGGCCGTGCCCGACGCGGAACCCCCGATGGCACGGCCCGTCGTCCCCGCCGCCGAACGGGAGATTGGGTTGAAGCACCCCGTGCTGAGCCACGGCTTCGTCGCACTGGTCGATTACATGGGGAACGACGCCGCGATCGTGCAGGCCGCCAGGGTCTCCTACGGTCAGGGGACGCGATCGCTCCGCGACGACCGCGGGCTGATCCGGTACCTGATGCGGCACCGGCACACGACGCCGTTCGAGATGGTCGAGATGAAGTTCCTCGTCCGGCTCCCGATCTACGTCGCCCGCCAGTGGATCCGGCATCGGGCGAGCTCGACGAACGAGTACAGCGCTCGGTACTCGGTCGTCCCCGACGAGTACGAGATCCCGTCCCCGACGGAGGTCCGTCACCAATCGACGCGGAATCGCCAGGGGCGCGGGGCCCCGCTCCCGACCGAGGTCGTCGAACGGTTCCGCGGGGACCTGGAGCAGGTGGCGAAAGCTTCCTACGACGCCTACACGCGCGCCCTCGAGGCGGGGGTCGCACGCGAGACGGCCCGGCTCCTCCTGCCGGTCGCGTTCTACACGCAGTGGTACTGGAAATCGAACCTGTGGAACCTGTTCCACTTCCTCTCGCTCCGCCTCGACCCCCACGCCCAGGAGGAGATCCGGCTCTACGCGGCCGAGCTCGCCCGGCTCGCGCAGGCCCTCTGCCCGATCGCCTACGAAGCGTTCGAGGAGTTCCAGCTCCGCAGCCTCGCCCTCGGGCGCCGCGAGCAGGTCGCGGTCCGGCGCCTCCTCGAGGGGGCCACGCCGGAGGCGGCCTGCTCGGAGGCGGGGCTGCCGCTGCTCCGGGACGACGGGACGCCGTTCACGACGGGCGAGGGGGTCGAGTTCCTCGAGAAGCTCGAACGCCTGCGGGGCGCCGGCCCGGCCGCGACCGTATAGGCCCGGCCGCCTTCGCACGGCGATGCCCGACGTGCCGGTCCGAGGCCTCTTCCTCGACAACGAGGAGGTTCCGCCGGGGGACCGGCCCGTCCTGGAGGTGATCGACCCGGCGGACGGCACGGTCGCCGGCCGCGTCGTCCGGGCGACGGCCGACGACCTCCGAGCCGCGATGGACTCCGCCGCACGGGCCCAGCCGGCGTGGAACGGCATCGGCGCCGCCGCCCGGGCGCGGACCCTCGTCGCCGCGGCCGAGCGCCTCCGAGCGCGGAAGGAGGAGCTCGCCCACCTCATGACCCGGGAGATGGGCAAGGTCCTCGTCGAGGCCCGCGCGGAGGTCGACGGGGCGATCGACAACCTCGACTACTACGCGGCGTTCGCGCGGACCCTCTCCGGCGAGGAGGTCGCCGGGCTGCCCGCGGGCGCGACGATGCGCCTGATCTGGGTCCCGCGCGGGGTCGTCGTCGCGATCACCCCGTGGAACTTCCCGGCGGCGACCGTCACCCGGAAGATCGCCCCGGCGCTGCTCGGCGGCAACACGATGGTGCTGAAGCCGTCGAGCAACACGCCGCTCTCCTCGCTCCTGCTCGCGGCGACGCTCCGGGACGCCGGCCTGCCGCCGGGGGTCCTCAACGTCGTCACCGGGCCGGGGTCGGAGACCGGTCCCGGGCTCCTCCAGCATCCGGCGTGCAGCACCGTCACGCTGACGGGGTCGACGGCGAGCGGCGTCGAGGTCCTCCGGCTCGCCGCCCCGCGGGTGGTGAAATGCCTCCTCGAGCTCGGCGGGAAGGCCCCGGTCCTGGTCGGCGCCGATGCGGATCTCGACTGGGCGGCCCGGGCCACCGTCTGGGCCCGGTACTGGAACGCCGGCCAGGCGTGCATCGCCGCGGAGCGGTGCTACGTCGCGGAAGCGGTCGCGGCGCCGTTCGTCGAGAAGGTCGCCCGCCTCGTCCGCACGCTGCGCGTCGGCCCGGGCCTCGCCCCCGGGGTCGATCTCGGCCCGCTGTACTCCACCCGGGCGCGCGACACCGTCGCCCAGGAGGTCGTCGGCGCCGTCGCCGCGGGGGCCCGCGTCGTCGTCGGCGGCGAGGTCCCCCGGAGCGGGCCGCTCGCGCGGGGGGCGTTCTACCCGCCCACGGTGCTCGATCGCGTCACGGACGAGAGCGCGATCGCCCGCGAGGAGATCTTCGGCCCGGTGCTGCCCCTCCTCACGTTCCACGACTGGGACGAGGCGATCCGGCGGGCCAACGCGAGCCCGTACGGCCTCTCGAGCTACGTCTTCACCCGGGACCTCGCTCGGGCCGAGAAGGCGATCCGCGAGCTGAGCTTCGGGGAGACGTACGTCAACCGGGTCGGACCCGAGAGCCCGCAGGGCTACCACGCCGGGTTCCGCACGAGCGGCCTCGGCGGCGAGGGGACGGTCTGGGGGGTCCGGGACTACCTCCAGCTGAAGACCGTCTACGTCGACTGGAACGACCCTCCGCGGGCCGACTACTTCCTGCCGTATCGCACCGACGGCTGAACCGCGCGCCGACGGGCGCCGCTCCGCGACGAGGGGCTCCCCGCGCGGTGGGGGGAGGTTCGCGCGACGAGCCCCACGTGCAGGTCCATGACGTTCGTGCCGGTCGGGCCCGTCCGGACGAGCCCGCCGACCCGAGCGACCGCCCGGAGGGAGTCGTGCCGGCGGAGGGCGTCGTCGATCGCGAGCCCGATCCGCGCCGCCCGGTCCAGCGTTCGGCCGTCGACCCAGCCCCCCGCGACGTCGGTCGGACCGTCGACGCCGTCGGTCCCGACGGAGGCGACGACCGCGGCGCGACCCCGGAGGACCGCGGCGCCGGCGAGGGCGAATTCGAGGTTCCGACCTCCTCGTCCGGGATGGCGGCCCAAGGTGACGGTCGTCTCTCCTCCGCCCAGGAACGCGAGCCGGCCCCGGGCGGCCGTACGGGGGATCCGCAGGAGCGAGCGCGCGAACGCCCGACCCGCCGGGGCGGTCTCCCCCACGATGGGGCGGGCGACCACGCGGGGAGCGAAGCCCCGCGCCGAAGCTTCCCGGGCGGCCGCCTCGACCGCGGTTCGGTTGCTCCCGACGAGCGCGAACGAGGCTCCGCGCAGCCCGGGATCGCCGGGCTTGGCGGTCTCGGGCAGGGAGCCCCGGCGCCCGAGGTCGAGGTGACGGCGCACGGCGGGGGGGAGGCGGGCGAGGAGACGGTACCGATGGGCGGCGCTCCAGGCGTCGCGGAACGTCGTCGGGTCGGGGACCGTCGGACCTGACGCGATCTCCTCGGGAGCATCCCCCACGACATCGCTGAGGGCCAGCGTCGCGCACCTCCGGGTCCCCGCCGCGAGCGCGAGCCGGCCCCCTTTGAACGCGGAGAGATGGCGCCGGATCGTGTTCATGGCGCCGATCGGGGCCCCGCTCGCAAGCAGCAAGCGGGTGGTGTGCGCGATCTCCCCGCCGGTCAGCGGGGACGAGGGCACCTCAGCGACCGCCGATCCTCCTCCGGAGAGCAAGAAGACGAGGAGGTCGTCGGGGCCTAGGCGACCGACGAAATCGAGGACCGCAGCGCCCGCCCGAAAGCTCCCCGACCCTGGGATGGGGTGCTCGCCGACGACCGTCCGTAGCCCAGAGCCGGGACGGGGGTACCCTCGCGGGACGGCGACGATCCCGCGGGTGTCGGGGCCGGTGATCGCGAGCGCCGCCTCGGCCATGCGGGCCCCCGCCTTCCCGATCGCGACCAGGGCGACCGACCCGCCCGGTCCGGGAGCTAGGCGACGGCCCCCGATCGCCCATCCGCCTTGTCTCCTCCGAAGGGTGCGGCGAACCCCCAGCGCGGGGTCGACGGCGCGCACGCCCGCGCGGGCGATCGCGAGCGCCTCAGAAGCGAGGGTCACGACCCCCTTCCAGCGTGAACCCGGGGCGCGGAGGGAACGCGGGCGTGCGGGCATCGAACCGGTCCGGGAGTACGGTGGCGAGCGCCTCGCGCGCGGAGGTCGCAGCCTCGCCGCCGGCCAGCAGGTCCGCGAGGCGTCGCGCGGCTCCTGCGGCCCGCATCACCCCGAAGCCGTTGAAGCCGGTGAGCACGTGGAGCCCGGGGAACTCGGGGACCGGCCCGATCAGCGGCCGACGATCGGGCGTCGCTACGCACGCCCCGGCCCAGGCCCGTACGAGCTCGGCGTCCGCCCACGGCGGATACCATCGCTCGAACGAGCTCGCCAGGTGGGCTACGAAGTCGTCGTCGGCGGCCGTGCGTAGCCGGTCGGGGTCGATCTCCACGAGCTGGGTGCCGTCCCCGGCCAGGATCCGGCCGTTCGCCTCGGGGCGGGCGTACACGTCGTCGTCCAGGTCGTGCACGCACGGCAGGCCGGGCTCCGGAGCGTGCGACGGTCGCAGGACCGCGGCCTGCGTACGGTAGGGCGCGAGGGGCGCCGGGGCCCCGAGCTCGAGGAGGATCGCCTTCGACCAGGCGCCGGCGGCGACGACGAGCTGGCGGGCGCGCACGGTCCGATCGCCAAGCCCCACCTCCCAACCCCCGGCGACCGGAGCGAGCCGAGCGGGCGGGCTCCCGAGGGCGAGCTCGACGCCCTGGCGAGCGGCCGAGGCGGCATAGATCTCGGTGAGCGCGCTCGGAGTGACCACGGCATCGGCCGCCGACCAGAGTCCGGCGCGCGCGCCGTTCAGCCGGCCCTCGGGGAGCCGACGGGCGAGCTCCCCGGGCTCCAGCACCTCGACCCGTACCCCCCACTGCTGGAGCGTCCTCGCGGATCGCCCGAGGGCCTCCGCCGCGTCGGGCCGCGTGGACCATCGCAGGAAGCCGGTGACGTCGTACGCGGAGGGATCGTGACGGCGCGCGAGCTCGGCGTACTCCGCCTTGGACTCCCGGACGACGGCGACGTCCCACGGGTCCCAGAGCTGCTCGGTGACGAGCCCCGCGGCCCGGCCGGTCGCCCCCGCGGCGAGGGTTCGGGGGTCGTACACGACGACCGGGGCGACCCCACGATCGGCGAGGTGGTGCGCGAGGGCGCACCCGGCGATCCCCGCTCCGAGGATCACCGCCTCCGCCCTCTCGGGCGCCACGATCGGTCGGGAGGCCCGGGGGGTTAATACTGGGGCTTCGCGCGCTGGTAGGCGTCCCGCAGGGCCTGCGTGTCGACGTGCGTGTAGATCTGGGTCGTCGCCACCGAGGCGTGCCCGAGCAGCCGCTGGATGTAGCGGATGTCGCACCCGCGCGAGAGCAGCGTCGTCGCGAGCGTGTGCCGGAGCATGTGCGGGGTGACCCGCCGCGCGAGACCGGCGTCCGCGGCGCCCCGCCGGACGACCCGCTCGACGGTCACCGGGCCGACGGGGAAGAGCCGACCCCCGACGTCGCCCGCGAGGCGCCGCTCGGTGAGGTACCGATCGATCGCGGCCCGCGTGCGGTCCTCGAGAACGACCTCCCGGTCCTTGTCGCCCTTGCCGGAGCGGACGTGCAGGATGTTGCGCTCGAACTCGATGTCCTCCACGAGCAGGTGGCAGAGCTCGCTCACCCGGAGCCCGCCGAAGGCGAGGACGTGGACGATCGCGCTGTCGCGGGCCGAGCCTTTCGTCGCCTCGAGGAGCCGGTGCATCTCCTCCTCGTTCAGGTACCGGGGCAGTCGCTCGGGCCGGCGCGGCGGCTCGAGGGAATCGGCCGTCGTGAGGCCGAACGAGCGGAACAGGCAGGCGAGCCCGCGGATCGTCGTGTACAGCGAGTTCTTCGAGTACCGCCGCTGGAGCACGAGGTACTCACGGAACGCCTCGAGGTCCGAGGAGGTCACGGCATCGAGCGGCTTGCGCGCGAAGGCGAGGAACGTCCGGGCGATGTGCCCGTACTGCTTCACCGTGCACGGGCTGCGCTCCTGCGCCTGCAGCATCGTCTGGAACCGCTCCACGAGGTCGGTGACGCTGAACGTCGGTCCGGTCGGAGGGCCGAACCGGGGCCCTCGCGGCCGACGTCCGAGCGCGGCGGAGCGGGGGAGCGGCGCCGAACTGGCCATCCCGGCTCGTTGGCCGGGGGTCGCCTCATAATCGTATGCGCCCAGTGGAAGGCCGGGTTCCGCCCCGCCCTCAAATAGCGCGGCCGGTTCGCGCCGCCGTGCGCTGCGCGCGCTGCGACGCCCCGGCCGCGATCGACCTGCCGTACCGTCAGGAGCACCTGTGCGCCGCCCACCTCGTCGCCTCGGTGGAGGCTCGGTTCCGCCGCGAGCTCGCCCGCCAGCTCCCCGGGTTCGAGGGGGGGACGGTCGCCGTCGCCCTCTCCGGGGGCAAGGACTCGTCGCTCGCGCTCCACCTCACGCGGGGGTACTTCCGGGAGCGTCCGGGGGTCCGGCTGCTGGCGCTCAGCGTCGACGAGGGGATCCGCGGCTACCGGGGTCCCGCGCTCGAGCGGGCGGCCGAGCTCGCGGGCCGGCTCTCGATCGACCACCGGATCGTCGACGCGCGCGAGGAGCTCGGGACCACGACCGACGAGCGGGTCGCGGAGGGGGACGGGATGCCGGCCTGCTCGTTCTGCGGCGTCTGGCGCCGGAACCTCCTCAACCGCGCGGCGCGCGCGGCGGGCGCCGACGTCCTCGTGCTCGGCTTCAACCTGGACGACCTCGCCCAGACGGTCCTGATGAACCTCGTGCAAGGGGACCTCGTTCGCCTCACCCGCATGGCCCCGCACACCGCCC
>JASHQF010000131.1 GCA_030037695.1 Thermoplasmata archaeon | reverse complement strand
GGGCTGCGGCGGCCCCCGCCGCGGGGAAAAGTCGGGGTACGAGCAGATAGATGTCGACCGGGAGCGTGCGCACCCCGGGGGTCGGGCTCGCGAAGAAGTAGGTCGCGGTGAACTCCCCGAGGCCCAGGGCGAACGCGAACAGTATGGCGGTCTCGAGGCCCCGGCGGACCCGCGGTAGCTCCGCGTCGACGAAGGCGGCCCACGGGCCGGCGCCGAGGGTCGCGGCCGAGTCGGCCGCGCCCGGGGGGACCCCCCCGAGCGGGATCTCGAGGCTTTGGAGGGCGAACGGGAGCGCGAGCAACGCCTGGCTCACGACGATGAGGATCGCCACGTCGTACCCCGGCCCGATCGCGGGACCCCAGAACGCCCCTAGCGCCTCGGCGAGGACGATCGGCGAGATCAGGACCGGGACGAACAGCAGCAGGGCGAGCGACGTAGCCCATCGGGGGTGCCGCCGCGCCACGAAGGCGCTTCCCACGCCGAGCACGACCGTGACCGCGGCCGCGAGGGCGGCGAACAGGAGGGTGTTCGCCAGCGCAAGCCCCACCGGAGCTCCCAATCGACCGGCGGTCGACGAGGCGAACAGGAGCGACCAAGGCCGTCCGAACCCGCCGCCACCGGAGGGGATCAACGACCGGAGGACGACCGCCCCGAGCAGGCCCAGCTCGGCGATCCCGACCGCGGCGAAGCAGCCGGCGAAGACCCACGTCGCCGGCCTCCCCCAGTCCGGACGGCGCGGACGGAACGACCTCCCTCCGGCCGCTCGGAGGCGGCGGACGAGCAGCGCGTAGACGAGGGCCGGTCCGGCGAACGCCGCGACGAGCACGGTCGCGAGGACCGCCGCGGTCCCGGGCTCTCCGGCGATCGCCGCGAGCTCGTAGACCCGGACCTCGACCGTGGCGCACCGGTCCCCGCAGAGCAGGATCGGGGGGGCGAACGACAGCGCCGAGAGGACGAAGGTGAGGAGCGCGCCGCAGCCGGCCCCGACCGCGCTCGGGAGGGCCCAGGTCTCGCGGTAGACCTGACCGGGTCCCCCCCCGAGGCAGGCGACCGTCTCCTCGAGATCGGAGGAGCTCGCCTCGCACCCGGTGGCGGTCAGCACGATCACGATCGGGACGTTGTAGAGCAGGTTCACGGCCACGATCCCCGGGACCCCCGAGGCGAACCAACGGAGCGAGGGGAGCTCCGCCCCGAGGAGCCCCGACGGTCCGACCAGGTCGAGGACCCCGAGGACCATCACGAGGCCCGGGAGGAGGAACGGCAACAGGAGCGCCGAACGCACGCCCCCGCGGCCCCGCCAGCGGTACCGTCCGAGGAAGAGGCCGGCGGGGTAGCCGAGGAGCATCGCGAAGCCGGCGGAAAGACCGCCCTGTTCCAGCGACGCGCCGAACGTACGCGCGCCGCCCGCCGAGGTGAGCGTCGCGCCGAGCCCCGCGAGCCCGTGCGACGTCGCCCCTCCGAGCCGGACGAGCGCCGCCGTCGGGACGAGGGCGAACGCCGCGAGGAACGCGACGAGCCCCACGGCCACGAGGAGCTCCGTCCCGCGGAGCGATCGCGTCATTCGCCCGTCGTCGCGTTCCACTCGTTGAGCCACCCCGGCACGGAGGCGACGAGCGCCGAAGGGCTCGTGTCGTCGTTGAGGGGGACGATCGTGCCGGGAGGCACCGCCTCGTCGAAGACGGCCGGGAGCGGGACCGTGGTGTTCGCCGGGTACTCCCACTCGTTCGTCGGGATCTCCTGCTGGACCGTGCCCGAGAGGAACCAGTCCTCGAACGCCTCGTCCAGGGCGAGGTGGCGCGTCCCCGCGACGATCCCGATCCCGTAGATCGTCCGCCAGCCGTACTCGGTGCCGTTCCACCAGCTCCCCGTGGCGTTGAACGAGCCCCCGGCCCCGTAGTAGGCGGCGTACGCGGGGTCCGTCGAGTAGCTCACGACCATCTGGTCGAGGGCCGCGCCGAACTCGGCGAACGCATCCCCCCAGCTGTCGGCGTAGACCGGCGCGCCCGAGGGCAGGTCCTTCCAGAACGTCGTCCAGTTCTCGCCGAGGACGTGCTCGTAGTACTCGATCTCCCAGAGGAGGAACTCCTCGCCCGTGATGTCGAGGGTGGGCACCTCGACCAGGAGCGTCCTCGCCCACGACGCGTTCGCGTCGAGCTCCGGGAACGTGAGGTGGGCCACCGCGCCGTCGGTCGCCCGGTAGAACGTCGCGTTGTAGTCGATCGCGAGGTACCCCCACTCGTACGGCACGACCGCGTCATCGGGCGAGAGCTCCTGGACGAGATCCGGCGAGACGTTCGCGAGCTCGGGAGGGGCGTACGGCACGAGGAGGCCGTGCGCCTCGGCCTCCGGCCCGGTGATCTCGTCCAGGCCGATCACGAGGTCGGCCGCCGGCGCCCCCGACTCGCCCCGGAGCGCGGAGTAGAGCGTCCCGGACGGGTACTCGAGATCGATCCGGACGTGGTGCGCGGAGGCGAACGCGCCGAAGACGGCCGCGAGCGCGCACGACGTGCAGTTGCCGCTCGCGAACAGGCTCGGGTAGGTGTAGATGACGAGCGTGGGGCCCCCGAACTCGTCGGCGACGTAGACGTAGGCCCCAATCCCCGTGAGCACGAGCGCCGCGGCGACCCCGATCGCCACGATCGCGCGGCCGGCGCGGCCGGGGCGGCGCAGCCGCCCGAGAGCGAGGTCGGGTACGGTCGGGCCGTTCACCCCTCGGCGGGCCCGGTGGAGTCTCTCGCTACCTCGCGCATGCGGTTCCCTTCGCGGGCATTATCCCGTGCAGGTTCGTGGGGTCGACGAGTCCCATCTCGTCCTCTCAGCCGGTGCCCAGCTCCCCCTCAAGGGCCGGGAGTGGGTGGCGGGATATAACGGACGGGGCCCGCGCGGCGGTTCGCTTATAGCGCGTCCGTCACTTGGAGGGAGGGAGGGACGGTCGGTGCCCGATCCGGTCGAGAAGCTGCGTTTCGGCACCGAGCTCGTGAAGCGCGGGTTCGCCCGGATGCAGCAGGGCGGGGTGATCATGGACGTCACGACGGCCGACCAGGCGGCGATCGCCGAAGAGGCCGGCGCCGTCGCGGTGATGGCGCTCGAGCGCGTGCCCGCCGACATCCGGGCCGCGGGCGGCGTCGCCCGGATGGCCGATCCCGTCAAGGTCCGCGAGATCCGGGACCGCGTCTCGATCCCGGTGATGGCGAAATGCCGGATCGGGCACACGGCCGAGGCCCGGATCCTCGAGGCGATCCCGGTCGACATGGTCGACGAGTCCGAGGTCCTCACCCCGGCCGACCCGTTCCGTCACGTCGAGAAGAAGAAGTTCCGCGTCCCGTTCGTCTGCGGGGCGCGCAACCTCGGCGAGGCGCTCCGCCGCATCGACGAGGGGGCGGCGATGATCCGCACGAAGGGCGAGGCCGGGACCGGCAACGTCGTCGAGGCGGTGCGTCACATTCGCCAGATCTCGGGCGAGGTCGAGGCGGTGAAGAAGCTCGGGAAGAAGGAGCTCGGCGACTGGGCCCGGGCCGAGCGGGTCCCCGAAGCGCTGGTCCAGGAGGTCCGGAGCCTCGGGCGTCTCCCCGTCGTCAACTTCGCTGCCGGGGGCATCGCCACCCCGGCCGACGCCGCGCTCTGCCGACTCCTCGGGGTCGACGGGCTGTTCGTCGGGAGCGGCATCTTCAAGGCCGCCCGTCCGGCGAAGGTCGCCCGGGCGATCGTGGAGGCGTCGCTCCTCTTCGACGAGCCCGAGGTCCTCGCGCGCGTGGCGAGCGGGCTCGGCGAGCTGATGCCCGGTCTCGACGTGGCGACGCTCCCTCCGGAGTCGCTGCTCCAGGGACGCGAATCCGCCGCCGAGCCGGCGACGCCGCGGCGCACGCCGACGGCCGCGTGAGCCCCGCGGCGTCGGGGGACCCGCGGGGCGGGTAACGGGGCGTGCGCATCGTCCAGGTCGTACCGTACTTCTCCCCCCACGCCGGGGGGGTCGAGTCCCACGTACGCGCTCTGGTCCGAGAGTTCGCCCGCCAGGGGCACGCCACGACGGTCGTCACCGCGCGCTACGATGCCCGGCTCCCGGTCTCCGAGGAACGCGAGGGGTACCGCATCGTCCGGACCCGCGCCCTCGGGACCGTGTTCAACACGCCGCTGGACATCGGCACCGGCCGGGCCCTCCGGGCCCTGCGCCCGGACGTCGTCCACCTCCACTACCCGCCGCCGCTGACGTCGTTCTTCGCCGCCCGCGCGCTCGACGGCTCGGCGGTCCCGGTCTGCCTCACGTACCATTGCGACCTCTTCCTCGCCGGCGGGGCCGGTCGGCTGCTCGCGGGCCTCTACCAGCGGGCGTTCCTGCCCCCGACGCTCGCCCGCGTCGACCGCGTGATCGTCCACACGCAGAGCTACGGGACGACCTCCGCCGTGCTCCGCGGCCGGGAGCTCGAGATCATCCCCTCAGCGGTCGACCTCGAGCGGTTCCGGCCCGGGCTCGACCCGGGCGGCCTGCGTCGGGACCTCCGACTGGACGGGCGCCGGATCCTGGTCTTCACCGGCCGCCTCGTCCCGCACAAGGGGGTCGACGTGATCCTGCAGGCGCTCCGGGAGCTCCCCCGGGAGGTCGCCCTCGTCGTCATCGGGGCCGGCCCCACGCTCCCCGGGCTGATCGGGCTCTCCCGACGCATCGGCGTCGAGGACCGGGTCCGGTTCTGCGCCCGGGTCACCGACGACGACCTCCCCCGGTACCTCGCCCTCGGCGACGCGTTCGTCTTCCCGTCCCAGAACCGGCTCGAGGGGTTCGGCCTCGCCGTCGCCGAGGCGATGGCCTCCGGACTTCCGGTCGTGATCGCCGACGTACCCGGGGTCCGGGAGGTGATCGAGGACGGGCGCGAGGGGCTCCTCGCCGAACCTCTCCTCGCCGGGGACCTCGCCGAGAAGATCGGTCGGATCCTGGCCGACCCCGCCCTCGCCCAGGCGATGGGCGCGGCCGGACGGCGGCGCGCGGAGGAGCGCTACGCGGTCGCGACGGTCGCCCGCCAGCTCATCCGGCTGTACGAGCGCCTAGGCGCAGCTGGTTGATCTGGACCTTCAGGCGCTCGGCCTCCGCGCCGGCGGCTCGCTTCCAATCCGCGCCGGACGAGGCATAGAGCACGCTGCGGGAGGCGTTCACCAGGAGCCCCCGGCCGTGCGAGTCGACCCCCTCGCGGACGGCCGTGGAGAGCGACCCCCCCTGGGCCCCGATCCCGGGGACCAGGATCGGGACCCCGTCGCCGAGCGTCGTCCGCGCGGTGCGCAGCGACTCGGAGAACGTCGCCCCGATCACCGCCCCCGCGTTGCCGTGGGCGTGCGCGAGGCGCCGCACCTCGCCGACGACGGCGAGCCAGAGGGGCCCTCGCGGCGTGGGGATCTCCTGGAAGTCTCCGGAGCCCGGGTTCGAGGAGTGCGCCACCACGAACACGCCGTGGGCAGGATCGTCCAGGAACGGTCCGAGCGTCTCCCATCCGTTCCACGGCGTCACGGTGACGGCGTCGAAGCCGAACGTCCGGAACGCGCCGGTCCGGATCATCCGCATCGTGTTGGGGATGTCGTTCGCCTTCAGATCGAGGATCCTCAGGCGGGAGCTCCCGATCTTCCGGCTCCACCGCTCCAGGGCCGCGAACCCCGCCGGGCCGTACTGGAGGTACGCCCCGAGCTGCATCTTGAACGCCGCGGCGTGGGGGGCGGTGGCGGCGACGATCCCCCCGAGGAACTTCTCGAGCTGGCGCGGGGGGGAGAGGCGACGGACCCCCTTCGGCATCGCCTCCGGATCCGGATCGAGTCCGACGCACACGAGGCTGTTCCGCGCGCGGAGGAGGCGGTCGACCCGCTGGTTGAACTTGACCGGCACGCCGCCGGCAACATCGGTGGCGGCGCAAAAGGGTTGTGCGACCCTGCGGCGTCGTAGTCGCTCGGTCACGCTCCACCCACCTGGGGGCACCGGTCGGCTTTATCGGCCGGTCCGGTCCGGGAAGCGCCAGGAGGCACGAGCCGATGGCGTCCCCCGATCCGAGCGCGCACCCGGCGGAGGTCCGGCTCCGGGACCTCGGCCCGGCGACCTCGCCCGTCGAGGTCGTCGCGCGGATCGTGACCCTGGAGCGCCGCGAGGTCGCCCGCCGGGCCGACGGGGCGAGGCGCGCCCTCCTCTCGGGGCTCGTCTCGGACGGGACGGCGACGGTCCGGTTCACCTGGTGGGACCCGCCGCGCGAGGGCGTGGAGCGGGGCGAGATCGTGCGGGCCGTCGGCGCCGAGGTCCGCGAGTTCCGCGGACGGCCCGAACTGGTGTTCTCCTGGAAGACGCGGATCGGTCCTGCGGGAGAGGCGGAGCTGCCCCGGATCGCCCCCGACGAGTTCCCGCTCCGCACGGTCCGAGAGCTCCGCTCGCCCGCCGAAGGGTTCCGACTCGAAGCGAGGGTCGTACGGACCGCCGAGCGTTCGGTCTCGGTCGGCGAGGAGCAGCGGGTCGTCCACGAGGGCCTGCTCGCCGATGGCTCCGGGTCGCTCGCCTTTGCCGCCTGGAGCGACTTCGGGCTCAGGGCCGGGGAAGCCGTCCGGTTCACCGGAGCGTACGTCCGTCTGTTCCGCGGCCGGCCGCAGCTCGTCCTGGACGAACGGGCGACCGTGGTCCGGATCGAGCCGACCGGACTCCCGGAGCCGGCGCAGGTGCTCCGTTCTCCCCCTCGGCTGCTCGGCGAGCTTGAGAGCGAGCCGAGCGCCGAGGCGGTCGCGGTCGAGGGGACCGTCGTCCAGCTCGTGCCTCCGAGCGGCCTCGTCTACCGCTGTCCGACCTGCCGCCGGCTCGTGTCGGGCGGACTGTGCCGGATCCACGGAGAGGTCGCCGGGGTGGCGGACCTGCGCGCTCGGCTCGTCCTCGACGACGGGACGGGCTCGGTCGTCGTGGCGGTCGATCGGCCGACCACCGAGAGGCTGTGGGGCACCACGCTCGACGAGGCGCGTCGGCGTCTCCAGGACCAGCCCGACCCCTCGCTCCTCGAGGAATCGCTCGCCGAGGCGGTCGTCGGTCGACGGCTGCGGGCCCGGGGCTCGATCGTGCGGGACGAATGGGGCCTGCACCTCACGCCCGAGGCGATCGAGGCGACCGAGGTCGACCTGGAGACCGCCGCGGAGGAGCTCGCCCGCCGTCTCCCGGGGTCGGCCCCGTGACGGTCCGCGAGCCCGCCTGGCGGGTCACCGCGCGGGAGGTCGAGGCGGCGACCGAGGAAGAGCGCGGGGTCGGCGAGAAGGTTGCCTCGTACCTGGTGAGCCCGTTCGGGAGCCGGATGAACCGGGTCCTGCTCGCGGGCACGCTCACCCCGGCCGAGCCGGTCGGCCGGGAGGACCCGCCGACGTTCTGGCGGGCCCGGCTGACCGACCCGACGGGCAGCGTCGCGGTCACCGCGGGGTCGTTCCAGCCGCGGGCGATGGCCCAGCTGCGCGCCGCCGCCGCGCCGCGCTCCGCGATCGTCGTCGGCAAGCTCCACCTGTACCGCGGGCGTGACGGTGCGCCCCAGGTGTCGGTGCGGGCGGAGGCGGCGCGCTCGGTCACGGAGGTCGACGAGCGGGCGCAGCTCGCCGAGATCGCGCGCCAGACGTTCGACCGGCTCGACCTGGTCGAACGGCTCGAACGCCTCCCAACCGCCCCCGAGGAGGAACTTCGCGCCGGGGGCTCTCCGCCCGTGTGGATCCGGGCGGCCCGGGCCTCCCTCCAGCGGTTCCCCCAGGCCGAACGTGCCGCCTTTCGCGCCGGGCTCAAAGGCGTCGTCCGGCGCGTCGCCGGGGATCTCGGCCCGGCGGCGGTCCGTCCGGCCGTTCCGACGAGCGTCACGGTGACGCCGGACCCCGCGCCTCGGGCGCCCTCGCCCCCTCCGTCGGGGGAGCAGCGCTCGGACGAGGCGGCGTTCCTCGGCCTGGTCGACGAGCTCGCCGAGGGGTCGGTCGACGGCTACGCCGACCTCAGGGAACTGTTGCAGCGGATCGCCGCCCGCGGGGTCGCTTCGGGCCGTGCCGAGGCCGCGTTGAACCGCCTCGAGGAAGAGGGGACGATCGAGGAGCCGATCGTCGGGAAGCTCCGCCGGGCCTGACGCCCCCCGGGGGCCGACGGGCTATATATGGCCCGTTCGCTCGGACCGGAAGGGAATGAGGAACACCTGTCTCTCCGAACCGATGACGAGACCAGCGACTGGCTGACCCCCTCCTCCCACCGAACCGGACCATGGCCGCCCGACCGCACTCGTTCACCGCGCTCGCCCTGCTCGTCGTGCTCGCCGTCCTGGGCGCGGGCGTGGGGGCCGCGGTCGTGCAGAAGATCGACAGCGCGCCCGCGGCGGCCGGTCCCCGGACGGTCGTCTACGGGGACAACGTGACCGTGAACTACATCGGTATCATGGGCAGCGGCCCGCAGGAGGGCCGGATCTTCGACACGTCGAACGTCACGGTCGCCGAGAACAACGTGTCGTACCCGAAGAGCCTCGAGTTCGCGTTCCGCTCGAACGTGAGCAACTACACGCCCCTCGCGGTGAGCGTCGGCGCCGGCGTGCCGTCGAGCGGCTACAACCTGAGCGGGCTCACGTTCGTGAGCGTCGTCACCGGCTTCTGGCGGGGCCTGCTCGGGATGTCGGTCAACCAGACCCGGGCGATCACCGTGCCGCCCAGCCTCGCCTACGGCCAGCCGAACGCGAGCTGCTTCCGGACCGGAGAGCTCAACTCGACGCTGCCGGTGGTGAACTACTTCACGCCGTCGGACTTCGCCAAGCAGTTCCCGAAAGCGACCGCCACCGCCGGCACGACGTTCGTCGACCCGACGTACGACTGGACCGACTACGTGGCGAGCGCGAACGCGACGTCGATCGCGGTGGTCTACGAGCCGACCCGGGGCGCCGTCGTCTCGCCGAACGGCTGGCCGATGGTCGTGAGCTCGATGACCTCCTCCACGATCTACCTCGCGAGCGAGCTCACCGCGGCGAGCGCGGGGCTCGTGCTCGGGCACGGCAACGCGACGGTCTGCAGCCAGACGAAGTTCATCATCTCGGCCGTCAACGTCGAGGCCGGGACCTACACGCTCGACTACAATCCCGAGGTCGCCGGGACGACCCTCGTCTTCGTGGTCACGCTCGTCGCGTTCTACTGACGGCCGGGACCGCTCAGCCGAGCGTCACCTTGCCCTGACGCATCAGCTCGGCGAACCGCGCCTCGGCGGCCGACGCCACGAGGTCCTCGGGCGGGGGCCCCTTGCGGGGGGCGTGGTCGCGCATCACCTGCCGGGCTTCCGCGCGTCGGGCCCGGGTGCGGCTGAGCAGCTCGCGGCCCTCCCGCTCGACCTCGGCGATCTCGCGGCTCACCTCGTCGATCATCCGCATCACCTCGGTGCGCTCCCGGCCCCGCGCGCGCAGCTCGGCGATCCGGCTCCCGGCCTCCTCGAGCGCCGCCCGGATCGCGACCTTCGTGGCCTCGCGCTCTGAGGCAGCCCGAGCCATCTCCTCGGCGACGCGCAGGACCTCCGCGCGGGCCGCCTCGACGGCGGCGTCCGCCTCCTTGCGCTGCTTGCCGTGCTCCTCGACCTGGGAGGCCCGTCCTTCCGCCTCCTTGAGGTCCCGGGCGCGTTGCCGTAGCCGAGCGACCAGGGCGTTCTCCTCGTCGAGCGGGAGGGCCCGGGTCTGCTGACGCAGCTCGAGCTGGGCGATCTCGCGTCGGATCAGCTCGGGTCGGTCGTGCTCGCGGCGGTCGAAGGTGAGCATGAGTTCGCGCCGGTGGATCACCGCGTCGTCGACCTTGCGGCGGGCCGCGTCGCGGGCGCCCCGGAGCTCGGCCAAGTGCCGGCCGAGCTGCACGTGCCGCTCGTGGAGCTGCTCCGCGTCGGCCCCGGGACCCGAGGTGCGCGCGTAGAGCTCCTTCTGCTCGGCCGAGCGGCGGCGGAGCTCGTCGAACAGCTCGCGCCGTCGGCCGATCAGGGAGGAGAGCTTGGCGTCGAGCACGCGGAGGCGGGCCCGATCGTCCCGCTCCTCCTGGTCGGCCCGGTCGCTGAGGGCGAGCCGAGGCGGCACGCCCCTGCGAGGCCCGGAGGCTCTCAAAAGGCCTTCGAACGCGCCCGGGGGCCGCCCCGGCCCCCTTCGGACCCCGGCGCCCTCCCGCCGGTCCGACCTCGCGACTCGCGCGGGCGGACCGCCACGTACAGGGCGCGGCTCCCGCTCACATCGAACGGTTCGGCGCGGGCCCGGAACCCTGTCGCCCGGAGCGCGGCCAGGATCTCCCTCTCCGGGACGAGCTCCATCCGGTGCTCCTCCCGGAACCGCTCGACCCCGTGGCCCGGGCGGTGGAGGAGGTACTCCATGCGTAGCGTCGTGATCCGTCCCCGCCGCACGGGGGTCGAGAGGCGGGCGATCGTGGCGTCGGGGCCACGGTACGTCTGCAGGGCGACGTGCCCGTCCTTCCAGGTCGTCGGGAGGACCCACCCCTCGATCAGGGCGACGCCCCCCGGGTCCAGGTGCGCGAACCACCGAGCGAGCGCCTCGGCCCTCGCGCGGGCCCCGATCAGGTACCCGATCCCACTGAACAGGCAGACGACCACGTCGAACCTCCGGGGCAGGCGGAACCGCCGCATGTCGGCCCGGGTGAGCGGGACGCGCGGTCCGAGGCGACGACGGGCGATCCTCAGCATCGCGGCGCTCCGGTCGACCCCCTCGACCCGGGGGATCGTCCGGCGGAAGGCGACCAGGTGCCGGCCGGTCCCGCACGCGACGTCCAGCAGGGACCGGGGCCGCCGTCCGAGGCGGCGGGTCGCGAGCCGCACCAGACGGGCAGCCTCCCGCTCGTACTCCTTGTCGGAGTAGATCGCGTCGTAGAGCTCGGCCCGCCGACCGTAGAGGGCGATCGCCACGGGGCGGGAGAGGTCCCCCCGCGCTTAGGCCCTCGGCCGGCCGGTCCCGACCCGTCGGCGGGGGCCCCCGCGGAGCGCGAACCGCTGCGCGGCGAAGAGGGCGGCGGGTACCGCCGCGTCGATGTTGACGACCGCGATCGGGGCGCACGACTGGAGCATCGCCGCGAGCGCCGCCTCCCCTCGACCCCCGCGGCCGTAGCCGACGGACGTCGGGACCCCGACGACGGGGGCCCGGACGAGCCCGGCGACGACCGTGGGCAGCGCTCCTTCCCGGCCCGCGAAGACAAGGTAGATCTCCGGCGCGTGCCGCTCCAGACGCCGCACCGCCCGCAGCACCCGACCGAGGGCCGCGACCCCCACGTCGTACGCCGTCACCGTCCGGATCCCGAGCGCCCGAAGGACGGCGTTCGCCTCCTCGGCCAGCGGCACGTCGCTCGTCCCGGCGGCCAGGATCGCGGCCGTCCCGTCCCGGTACCGGGGGCCGAGCGGTCCGGGAAGGCGGAGGAGCCGGCCCGCGGCGAGCACCCGGAGGGCCGGACTCTTGCCGTGCGGTCGCGCGACGGCCCGGAGCTGGGCCGGCGTGGGCCGCGAGACGAGCGCCCCGCGTCCGCGACGGCGTAGCGCCTCGACGATTCCGATCAGGTGCTCGACGGTCTTCCCCTCCCCGAGGATGATCTCGGGCACCCCGACGCGCGACGGACGGTCGAGATCGAGTCTCGCGTAGCGCCCGACCCGGAGCTCCCGGTGGTCGGGAGCTCCGAGCCTTCGCCGGGGCGATCCGACCATGCCCCGCGCCACCGGGGAGCGGAGATAACGTGACGCGGCACCGGCCCGGGACGGGCGAGACCCTTTACCCCTCGGGACGGTAGGGCCGCGTACGAGCACCGCTTCGGTGCGTCGCCAGCGCATGGAGCAGCCCAGCGACCGAAGCCCCGGGGGCTTCGTCTACCGGCTCGGCTCGAAGGGGAAGCGGGCCGGCGAGCGGGGGCTGCCGAAGCCGGAGGTCGGGCAGGCGGAGATCTTGGCCGAGGGGCTCGAGGGCGACTACAACGTCTACCGCCAGACCGAGCGGGCCGGGGACCCCGCGATGGCCCTGCTCCTGATCCCGCTCGAGACGATCGAGGCGCTCAACCGGGACGGCTGGCCGGTGCGCCCGGGCGATCTCGGGGAGAACGTGACGACCCGCGGCGTCCGCTACGAGGAGCTGCGCCCGGGACGCCGGTTCCGGATCGGCTCGGCCGTCGTCGAGATCTCCAAGGCGTGCGACCCGTGCACGAACCTCTACACCCTCCCGTACGTCGGCGACGCGAAGGGACCTGCGTTCCTGCGGGCCACGCTGGGGCGCCGCGGGTGGTACGCCCGGGTCGTCACGCCAGGGAGGACGCGGCGGGGCGATCCGGTCGAGAGGGTCGCCACCGGGTGAGGGCGACCGGGGTCGCGACCCACCGGGCGGCGCTCGACCGTCCTTCCCGACGCGTCCCCTAGCCGTGATATAGCGAGCGCAGGTGGCACGCGCGTTCCGCACGGATGCCCGATTTCTCGCTCACCCCCGAGCAGGCGAGCCTGCGCGACCTGGC
>JASHQF010000013.1 GCA_030037695.1 Thermoplasmata archaeon | reverse complement strand
GGGCAACGGGTTCTCGCTGAACGCGTACTCGACGTCGTCCTCGTCGGTCAGCGGCTCGGTGTCGCTCTAGGGGTACACGAACCGGAGGGTGCACAACTATGCAAGCAAACTGGAGTGTCCGACTGCGCGCGCGGAGAAACAAGCGGGGAGTGTCGCCGATCATCGCGACGATCCTCCTGGTCGCCATCACGGTCGTGCTGGCGGCGGTGCTCTACGTGCTGATCTCGGGATTGACGTCGACCGGAGCGCGGACCCCGTACAGCCTCGGGATGTCCGAGACGGGGGCCACGACCACGGGCGGGAACTGGATCGCGATCACGCTCAACCCGACGACCGGGTTGACGACGGGGCTGTTCGGGCTCAAGGTCACGAGCTCCGTGAACAGTTCCACGGTCACGGTCGGGGCCGACCCGGGGTACGCGACCACGTGTAAGCCCGGCGGCGTGTCGACGTACTCGCAGACCAACTGTGCGAAGCCGACGGCGGCGGACAGCTGGTACGCGGTGATCGTGAACTCGAACGGCACGGTGGGCTCGGTGTTCAGCACGAGCACCACGCCGACGGGCTGGTCGACGACGGTCGCAGTGAGCGGGGCGATGACGATCTACGTGATCTCGGACGCGAGCTCGCCGACCCTTTCGGGGGGCAACGGGTTCTCGCTGAGCGCGTACTCGACGTCGTCCGCGTCGGTCAGCGGCTCGGTCACGCTCTAGGAGCGGTCGATCCCCGGCGAACCTGACCGCGCCCGCCTAGGGCGCGGCCGGGCAACCCTTTCCTCTCCTTTCTTCGAACCTCGCTCGGGAGGCTCTCGGGCACGGTTCGACGTGACCGGGCCCGGTCGTCCCCGAGGTTCCTCGAAGAAGGTCTAAATACGCCCCCCCCACCTGTTCACACAGTCCTAGGGGGGTGGTCACCCACGAGCGCTCGCTCCGCACGGTCGTTCGCCCGCCGCCGGCCGCTCCTGACCCGCCGGGGAGGCAGGCGCCGTCGTTCGTCCCGTGGGGTCGCGGACGTGGTCGCTACGATCCTGCTGCTCTCGCTCACCGTGGTGCTGTTCGCGGCGTTGTTCGCCTTCGTCACCCGGTTCCCCTCGCCGCCCGCCCAGTCGACCGATCAGTTCCAGGCGAGCCTGGTGATCGCGTCGAACCTGAGCATCACCGGCCTCACGATCGTCCACCTCGCCGGGCCGTCGGTCTCCCTCGGCTCGACGGTCTACCTGCAGAGCTCCGTCGTCGGCCTTCCGAACCGCCAGTTCTCCACGAGCGGGATGCCGCTCGCCTGGGGACTCAAGAATACCACCCTACCCTGGAACCTGGGCCAGGTCTGGACGACGACGTTCGGGACGAACCACACGAACCCGGTCGTCCCGGGGAACGCCAACATCACCGTCTTCATCGTCTCGAACAACCAGCTGATCTTCAGCGTCATTCTCGGCAACTCAGGGTCCTCGTTCGCCCCGACGATCCTGAGCTCGGGAACGACCCCGGCGCCGGCCGTCGTGGGCAAGACGTTCGTGGCCTACGTCCAGCTCGGCGGGGACTTCGTGGAGTTCAACTCGACCAACCCCCTCAAGATCAACTTCGCCGCGGTCCCCGGCCTGCCCACCGTCAACGAGACGATGAACACGACGGCGGGCACGGGGTACTGGTCGACCACGGTGGCCGCCGGGAAGACGACCACGAACGGGACGTACTACGCCTTCGTGACCGGTTCGAGCGGCGTCGGGAGCATCTCGGGCGAGGTGACGATCGTCGTCTCGGGGGCGAGCAGCGGAGGCGGCGGAAGCGGCCAGCTGTCGGTCTCGGACGGGATCAACTGGACGTCCGCGACGATCTCGTTCCCGCCCGTCCCGAGCCAGCCCGCGAACTTCTGGGCGACGGTGACGTACTCGGGCTCGTCGACCGGGGTCCCGCTGAACGTCACCTTCTACCTCAACGAGACGTCGCCGTTCACGGGCGTGGCCGCGATCAGCTGCGTCTACTACGCCCCCTCCTCCACCGTGATCGGGTCGACCCCGTCGACGATCACCGTCTACAGCACCCCGAAGCCGTCGTTCACGGGCGGCACGGGCTCGACGGGGAGCGTCAACTGCCCCGCGTCGGGCTCGCAGTACTGGATCTCGGGGGATTCGGACTCGCTCACCGCGCTGGCCAAGGCGGGAGGGCTCACCGCCCACGCCTCCGTCGCCATCCTCCCCGTTTCGCTCCAGGGCCTGACGGTCGCCACGAACTCGACCGCCCCCACGCTGCCCGCGAACCAGGCGAGGAACGACCACACCTGCCACACGACCAATCCGGGCGCGAACTGCCCGTACCTCACGCTGGAGGTCTGGAACAACTGGACCGCGCAGGCCGTCAAGTTCAACGGGACGGTCGTGGTCACGAACCCGGGCGGCACGAAGACGACCTACACGGTCGGCGACACGTCGATCGCGGGGGGCGCGACTTCGGGCTGGATCAACGTCCTCACCAACACCACGACCGGCACGACCCGGTGGGGCCCCACCACCGCCGGGACCTGGACGATCGCGACGTACATCGTGGTCCGTTCGACGGCCGCAGGCACGCCGATCGTGGGGTACATCGACCTCTCGGAGACGCTGGCGGAGTAGCCCGTTCGGAGACCGCCTCCCTCGACGCGGGCGGGGGGTCCCCGCTCAGTTAGGGGACTTCGTCGCGGGGGTCGAGTTCGCACCTGCGAGGGAAGCCCCGCACTTCCAGCAGGTCGTCTCGGCGCGGTAGACCACGGCGCCGCAGCTCGGGCACGCCCGCTCGCTCGTCTCGGACCCCGGCGGGGCGGCGGCCGGGGGGGGCTTGGACGCCGGGGCGCTCGGTAGGGGTTGCGAGGTCGGTGCCGTCCCCGTGGCGGCTCCGCCCCCGCTCGGGGGGATCGAAGCGGAGGGGCGGCTCGCGAGCGCTCGCCGCCGTGCCTCGCGGCCCTTGAACATCATGTACAGGAGGAGCACGAAGTAGAACGGGAGCGCTAGGAACAGGAAGTCGTCGAGGTAGATCGACCCCAGGACCGCCCAGTAGATCACCGAGAAGCCCCCGACGACCGGCCCCTCGATCGAATCGTACGTCGGGTCGCCGACCAGGTAGACGTACGAGAGGTTCCCGGTGGCGGCGTCCTTGACGACGAGCGCGAGCTGCCAGGTCCACACGCCGTCCGCGGAAACGTGGATCCCGGGGATCGACACCTGGGTGACCCCGGTCGGGGGCGGGGAAAGCGCGTGGGGATACGTCGCGAACGGATAGCCGGCGGCGCACGTCGGGGAGTTGTTGGTGGTCGCGCCGGGGCAGGTGCTCACGAACAGGATCACCTCGGTGGGGGTCGCGTGCGTCGTGATCGACATACCGCCCAGCACGACGGTCCAGCTCGTGCCGACCGGCAGGCCGATCTCCGTGAACTCGACCTCCGCCTCGATCGGCGTGAAGGTGATGTTGACGTTCTGGCTCAGTTGGGAGAGCGTCACGTTCCCCTTCGCCGGGTTCGCCACGTAGCCGGCGGGGGCCCCGACGTCGTAGGCCCTGGAGCCGTTGGTGGCGTTCGCGAAGACGAACGGCAGGGAACGGTTCGTGGTCGACGGCGTCGAGCCGTTGAACGTGACGTTCCAGGAGGTGCCGGCCGGGAGGCCGGTCTCGCTGAACGTGACGGTCTGGTGGAGCGCAACGAAGGCGATCGAGACGTTCTGACCGGCGGCCGACACCGTCACCGACCCGCTGGAGGGGGTCGCACGGTACCCGGCGAGGGCCCCCACGGTGTAGGCGAACGTACCGTTCCCCTCGAGGAGGGTGACGTTGCCGGAGGTGCTGGTGGCGGTCGACGTGCCGAGGGTCACCGCCCAGCCCGCGCCGGCGCTCAGGCCCGTCTCATGGAACGTCACGGGATAGGTCGCGCTCGCGAACCGTACCGCGACGGGGGTAGGTCCCGAGACAATCACCGAGCCGGAGGCGACGGCCGGGACGAAGCCGTCGGTCGCCGCGACGGTGTAGTTGTACGTCCCGTTCCGCACGTCGAACACGAGGGAGGTCGTGCTCGAGGTCGAGGTCGTGCCGTCGAGCGTGACCGTCCAGCTCGAGCCGGCGCCGAGGCCGGTCTCCGAGAACGTCACGGCCTGGGCGGCCGCCGCGAACGAGAGGTTGATGCTCGCGAACGACTGGACGGTGAGGTTGCCGGACGGGGCGGACGAACGGTAGCCGGGGACCGCGCCCACGTGGTAGGCGTAGGTCCCGCGTTCGACGGGGAACTGCAGCGAGCTCGTGAGGTACTGGGGATAGATGGTGACCGACCAGGTGAAGCTCGTGCCCGTGCCGCCGTTGAACGGGGAGACCGTGGCGTTCTGCAGGACGGAGCCGTTCCCTCCGTACGGGAGGGAGGGGCTCGACGCGGCGGCCGGGACCGGGGCCATGATCTCCTGGGTGAAGACGACCGTGGCGATCGGCGCGACCAACAGGACGACGACGAGTCCGGAGAGCGCGAGGTAGCGGGGTCGCTTGAGGCCGAGGTAGATCGGGACGAACAGGCCGACGATCAGGATCGCCGGGATGGCGATGATCGGGGAGACGTAGGCGTACGAGACGAAGACGACGGCGAGGGTGAAGGCGATGAGGACCGCCCGTCCGGCCCCCGTCTGCACGAAACGTCTAAAGCCCCCGGCCGGTGACGGCTGCACGGAACGGGCCCCGACGACCCGGGCCCCTTTTTAGTTGACGCCTTCGAGCTTGGAGCGGTCCCGGTCGGGCGCGAACCCCCGTGTCCTCGTCGTCCTGGACGGACTCGCGGACGCCACGCCCTCCGAGCGCGACCCTCCAACGCCCCTCGAGACCGCGGCGACGCCGCATCTCGATCGGCTGGCAGCCCTCGGGCAACTCGGGATCGTCTCGGTGCTCGGGCCCGGGATCGCCCCCGAGTCGGACGCCGGGGTGTTCGCCCTGCTCGGGTACGACCCCGAGCACGACTCCCCGGGACGGGGGGTCCTGGAAGCGCTCGGCGCCGAGATCCCCCTGGCCCCCGGTGAGATCGCCCTCCGCCTCAACTTCGCGACGCTCGGCGAGGGTCGACGGGTGGACGATGCGAGGGTCGGCCGGTCGCTGGCGACCGAGGAAGCGGCCGAGCTCGCGCGGGCGATCACCTCGGCGGATCTGCTGCGCGATCTCCACATTCGGGCCGAGGTCCGGGCGACCGTCGGCCACCGCGGGGTCCTGTGGCTCCGGCCCGAGCCCGCGGGCCCCCTCGCCCCCGAGATCTCGAACGCCGACCCGTTTTACGAGCGGATCGGCGGTCTCGGGCACGCTCGGCGGCCCGAACGCCCTACCGTCGAATCGGTGCGGCCCCTCGAGCCCTCGGAGGGAGCGCGACGCGCCGCGGAAGCGGTCAACCGCTTCCTCGATCGAGTTCCGCAACTCCTCGACTCCCACCCAGTGAACGCCCGTCGCCGGGCCCGGGGCGCCAAGGTCGCGAACGGGCTCCTGGTCCGGGACGCGGGAGCGATCCCCCCAGCGCCGGTCGCGCCGCTCCGGTCGCGGTGGCACGTCGCCGGAGCCGCTCTCACGGAGATGCCGGTCGAGCGCGGGATCGCACGGGTGCTCCGGCTCGAGGACCGGTTCGTGGGACCGCTGGGGGCGGACCGGGAGGGCGGGTACGGGGATCGGGCCCGCGCGACCCGGGAGCTCCTCGGCCAGTTCCCGTTCGTCTACGTTCATCTGAAGGGCCCGGACGAGCCTGGGCACGACGGGGACGCCGAGCGCAAGCGGAACGTGATCGAGGCGATCGACCGGGGATTCTTCGGGCCGTTCCTCGACGGCCTCGACCTGGGTGCCGTCCGCCTCGCGGTGACCGCCGATCACGCCACGCCGTGCGCTCGCAAGGGGCACTCCGACGATCCGGTGCCCCTCCTCCTGGCCGGCGCCGGCGTGGCGGCCTCCCCGATCCCCCCGCCGGGGAAGTTCTGCGAGCGGGCGGCGTCCCGAGGGCCGCTCGGCGTCCGCCGCGGGGCCGAGCTCCTGCACCTCCTCCTGGAGGACGGCACGGTCCCGGCGGGACGATGATCTCCCGGGCGCTCTCGGTCCCTACCGCGAAGGGAGAGTCCGCGCGCCGCGCGCTCCGCGAGGCCGGGCTCCTCCGCGACGATCTCGAGATCGTCCGGGTGGAGGGACGCCTCGTGTTTCCCCTCGTGAGCGAAGGCGCTGTCCCCGCTGGTTGGGGCACGCTCGGCGAGCATCAGTTCCCGCCGACGACCCCGCGGGGCCCTCCGGACTATCGCACCCTGGCCGTGCTGCCCGAATCGGAGCGGGCGCAGCTCCCCCGCTCGTTCGACGTCGTCGGCGACATCGTGCTCGTGAGGGTCCCGAAGGAACTTGAGGCCCAACGCGAGAAGATCGGGGAAGCCCTCCTTCGGTTCGTGCCCGGGGCCCGGATCGTGGGGTGGGACCGGGGGGTCCACGGCGCCGACCGACGGCGTTCCGTGGAGCGGATCGCGGGCTCCGGGGGCTGGGCGACCCGCCACCGGGAGAACGGCCTCGAGCTCGAGGTGGACGTCGAGCAGGCGTACTTCTCCCCCCGCCTCGCCCGCGAGCACGCGCGCGTCGCCGCCGAGGTCCGGGCCGGCGAGCGCGTCTACGACCTCTGCTGCGGCGTCGGGCCGTTCGCCCTGACGATCGCCCGTGCGGGAAAGGCCGGCCCGATCGTCGCGGTCGATGCGAACCCGCGGGCCGTAGCGCTGCTGCGCACCACCCTGCACCGGTCGGCGTTCGGTGCGCAGATCCGCCCGGTCGAGGCCGACCTCGTGCGATTTCTCGAGGGCGCGGAGCCCGTCGAGGTCGTGATCCTGAACCTCCCGCGCGAAGGAATTAAGTACCTAGCCTCGGTCGCTCGGGCCGTCGCCCCCGGCGGGCGGCTGTTCTACTACGAGGTCACGCCGCGAGCCGAGGCGGGGAGTCGGGCCGAGGTGATCGCGGCATCGCTGGAGCCGAACGAGTGGACCGTGGTCGAGCACCACCCCGTCCACGCGTACTCTCCGGGCGAGGACCTCGTGGCGTTCGTGTTCGCGCGGGGAGGTACCTAGCCCGCGGATGTCGCTCGTCGTGGCCCTCGGTGACGTCTCCGACGACGACCTGCCGCTCGTCGGCGGCAAGGCAGGGAAGCTCGGGGAGCTCGTGCGCCAGGGGCTGCCGGTGCCGCCCGGGATCGTCGTCACGACCGAGGCGTACCGGGCGTTCGTCGACGGCACGGAGCTCAAGACCCTCGTCCCCGCCGCCCTCGCCGCGATCGATCCCGAGCGCCCGGAGACCGTGGAGGGCGCGAGCGTGAAGATCCGCGCGGCGTTCGAGGCGACGGAGTTCCCGCGGGGGCTCCGCGAGCCGATCGCGGCCGCCTTTGAAACGTTCGTCCGAGAGAACGCGGTCGCGTTCTCGGCGGTGCGCTCGAGCGCGACCGCCGAGGACCTCGAAGGGGCCTCGTTCGCGGGGCTGCAGGAGACGTACCTCAACGTCGCCGGTCTCGAGGCGGTGCTGCGGGCGATCCGGGCCTGCTGGGGCTCCTTGTTCACGGCGCGCGTCCTCGTCTACCGCCAGAAGAAGGGGTTCGACCACGCGTCGGTCGAGCTGGCCGTCCTGATCCAGAAGATGGTCGACGCGACGGTGAGCGGGATCCTGTTCACCCGCGACCCGAACACCGGGGAGAACCATCTCCTGGTCGAGGCCGGCTGGGGACTGGGCGAACCGATCGTCGGCGGGGAGGTCACGCCCGACCATTACGTCGTCGACGGAGCGACGCAGAAGATCGTCCACAAGCAGATCTCCGAGCAGAAGTTCCGCGTCGTCCGGGCGGACGGCGGGGGGAACCGTCGCGAGGACATCCCCGCCGCGGACCGTGCCCGCCAGAAGCTGTCCGATGCGCGGATCCTCCGTCTCGTCTCCCTCGCTCGCCTCATCGAGTCCCGGTACCGCCGGCCGATGGACGTCGAGTGGTGCGGGGACACCGACGCCCTCTTCATCGTCCAGGCGCGGCCCGTGACCACGATCCCGACGTCGACCGCCGCGGGCCCCGGCAGGTCGGCCCCGGGACCTGGCGGGGGCGAAGAGGCGCTCGTCCGGGGTTTCGGCGCGAGCCCGGGCGTGGCCGGCGGGGTGGCCCGCCTCCTGCGCGGCTCGGCTGAGATGGAACGTCTCCGGGCCGGCGAGGTCCTGGTGACGTCGATGACGACCCCGGACATGGTGCCGGCGATGTCGCGTGCCGCGGCGATCGTCACCGACGAGGGCGGCATGACCTGCCACGCGGCGATCGTCTCCCGCGAGCTCGGGGTCCCCTGCGTCGTCGGGACCCGGGAGGCGACGCGGAAGATCGCCGACGGGGCCGAAGTGACCGTCGACGGCAAGACCGGCGCCGTCTATCGCGGGATCCGGGCGGAGGCGAAGTCGGGGCCCGCCCCGGCTGCAGGGGCGGCCGCCGGGGGCGTCGCCGTGCACGAAGCGGCCCCCGTGACGGCGACCAAGATCTTCGTGAACGTCGGCGTGCCGGAGAAGGCGGAGGAGTACGCACGGCTGCCGGTCTCGGGGGTCGGGCTGCTCCGCATCGAGTTCATCTTCACCGCCCACGTCCGCGAGCATCCGCTCGCGCTGCTCAAGAAGGGGAAGCACGACGA
>JASHQF010000130.1 GCA_030037695.1 Thermoplasmata archaeon | reverse complement strand
CGGAAGTCGTTGCCGGTCGCGACGACCACGGCGGAGATGCCGTTCATGATCCCCTTGTTGTGCGTCGCGCAGCGGAACGGGTCCGCGGCCGCGAACGCGTACGCGTCCAGGATCGCGTCGACGACCTGCGGCCCGGTCGCCGTCGGGGTCGTGAGGAGGTCGGCGCGGAACGTCGCGCGGGCCCGCGCCACGCGGTGGACCGCGAGGTTGGAGATGATCCGGAGCAGCGTCCTGCCTCCGGCGAGCCGGCCGAGCTCGGGGGCGAGCGTCTCGCACATCGTGTTGACCGCGTTCATCCCGCCCGCGTCCCGGGCATCGACCAGGAGGTGGACGACGACCATCCGGCCCCGGGGCGAGGGGACGACGCGCACCTCGACGTCGCGAGCCCCCCCGCCGAACTTCACCAGCACCGGGTCGACCGCGTTCGCGGCCCGGAGGAGCTCCTCGCGACGGTCGAGGATCCGGTGCCGGGCCGCCTCCGGGTCCGGCACGTCCAGGATCTGGACCTGGCCGATCATCACCGGCTCGGTCGTGTGGGCCGAGAACCCCCCCGCCGCCCGGGCGACCTTCGCCGCGTTGGACGCGGCGGCGACGACGCTCGGTTCCTCGATCGCCATCGGTACGAGGTAGTCTTTGCCGTTGATCCGGAAGTGGGTCGCGATCCCGAGGGGCAGCGGCAGCACCCCGACGACGTTCTCGATCATCCGATCGATCGTCGCCGCGGGGACCCCCGGGGGGAAGTCGAGGGACCGCAGCTCCTCGTCGGTGAGGTCCGCCCAGGCTCTCAGCGTCGCGCGCCGCTCGTCGATCGACTTGCGGTAGAACCCCGAGAGCTCGGAGGAGCGCGTCACGCGTCCGACTCCTCGGAGCGATCGGCCGGGGCCGGCGCCTCCTCGGTCGGGGCGGCGGACGGGGCCCGGGCGACGATCACCTTGGCGGGACGCAGGAGGCCGCCGAAATAGCGGTACCCCTGCTGGACGACCTCGGCCACGGAGCCGTCGGGCGCCGACGGCGACGCGGCGGTCTCGCCGACCGCCTCGGCCTCCTCCGGCCGGAACGGCTGCCCTACCTCGGCGACCGGCTCGACCCCCTGGTGCTTCAGGAACCTCTGCCACTCCCGGTCGAGCAGCTCCATCCCCCGGCGGAGCGGGTCGGCGGACGGAAGGCGCTCCCGGGCGGAGACCGCGGAGCGGAACGCTTCGGCGATCGGGAGGAGGTCGCGGAGTACCGCGCCTCGGGCCTGGCGGGTGACCCCCTCCCGCTCCCGCTCGGCGCGGCGGCGGAAGTTCTCGAAGTCGGCCAGGAGGTACTTGAATCGGCTCTCCCAGTCCTCGGGGCTCGGGGGGGCCTCCGCCCCCTCGGAGGGAGGCGTCGGGGGGCCGCCGTCGGTCGGGTCCGGGGGGTCGCTCGCCATCTCGGGCGAGGGGAGGGGGGAGCGCCTCTTAGCGCTAGGGCCCCCGGTCGCGGCGCGGGCTAGGGGGGCGCCCGGTCGGGCCCCGGGGCGGCCCCGGTCCGGAGGCCCGGAGGCGTGATTTTGGGGCCCTCCGGAGGGGGGTCCAGGACCGACCGCTTTTCCCTCGTGGACGAAGGGTTATAATGCGACACTTCCTGAGAAATCAAGGCGGTCCGGGCCGCCGATTTCCGATGGCTCAAACGTCCTCCTCCACCCCTGCCTACGACGCGAGCTCCATCCAGATCCTGGAAGGGCTCTCGGCGGTCCGCAAGCGTCCCGGGATGTATATCGGCTCGACCGATGCCCGGGGGCTCCACCACCTGGTCTACGAGGTCGTCGACAACTCGATCGACGAGGTGCTCGCCGGGGCCTGCTCCCGGATCGAGGTCCTCCTGCACACCGACGGATCGTGCACCGTCGCCGACGACGGGCGGGGGATCCCGGTCGAGGAGCACCCGAAGTACCACCGGCCCGCGCTCGAGATCGTGATGACCGTCCTGCACGCGGGATCGAAGTTCGACCGGAACACCTACAAGGTCTCGGGGGGCCTGCACGGGGTCGGCGTCCACGTCGTGAACGCCCTCTCCGAGTGGCTCGAGGTCCGGGTCCGTCGGGACGGCCACGAGTACTTCCAGCGGTACGAGCGCGGCGCGCCCGTCGCGCCGGTCGCGCGGGACGGGGGCGCGTCGACGACGGGGACGACGACCCGCTTCAAGCCGGACGCGACGATCCTCGAGACGACGGAGTTCGACGCCGAGACGATCGGGCGCCGCCTCAAGGAGCTCTCGTTCCTCAACCCCGGCGTCACGATCGGCTTCCGGGACGAGCGGAGCGGCCGGGAGGAGACGTTCCACCACGCGGGCGGGATCACCGAGTTCGTCGAGGACCTGAACCAGGCGGTGCTGCCGCTGTTCCGGCCCCCGATCTTCCTGCACGCCAAGAAGGAGTCGACGGACATCGAGGTCGCGCTCCAGTACACGGACGGCTACAACGAGGCGAGCCTCGCGTTCGTCAACAACATCAACACCGCGGACGGGGGGACCCACGTCGTCGGGTTCCGCTCGGCGCTGACCCGGACGCTCAACGACTACGCCCGGGGCCGCGGGTTCGTCAAGGGCGAGCAGGAGGGGCTCACCGGCGAGGACGTACGGGAGGGCCTCACGAGCGTCCTCTCCGTGAAGGTCCTCGAGCCGCAGTTCGAGGGCCAGACGAAGGCCCGGCTCGGCAACTCCGAGGTGAAGGGCCAGGTCGAGAGCGCGGTGAGCGCGAAGCTCGCCGAGTACCTCGAGGAGCATCCGGCCGTCGGCCAGGCGCTCGTCGCGAAGGCGCTGCAGGCGGCCCAGGCGAGGGAGGCGGCACGCAAGGCGCGCGAGCTGACCCGGCGCAAGGGTCTGCTCGAGGGCGGGGGGCTCCCCGGCAAGCTCGCCGACTGTCACTCGCGCGACCCCGCTCAGTGCGAGCTGTTCATCGTCGAAGGGGACAGCGCGGGCGGCACGGCGAAGCAGGGCCGCGACCGGGAGTTCCAGGCGATCCTGCCGCTGCGGGGGAAGATCCTCAACGTGGAGAAGGCGCGGCTCGACCGGATGCTGCAGAACGACGGGATCCGCTCGCTGATCACGGCGATCGGGATCGGGATCGGGGACGAGCAGGATGTCGCGCGCCTGCGCTACCACAAGATCATCCTGATGACGGACGCCGACGTCGACGGCTCGCACATCCGGACCCTCCTGCTGACGCTGTTCTACCGGAAGATGCCGGCGCTGATCTCGGAGGGGTACGTCTACATCGCGCAGGCGCCGCTCTACCGGGTCCAGAAGGGGACGCGCCTCGCCTACGCCTACACCGACGACGAGCGGGACCGCGCCATCGCCGAGCTCGGGGGGCCGAAGGGGGTCACGATCCAGCGGTACAAAGGGCTCGGCGAGATGAACGCGGAACAGCTCGCCGAGACGACGATGCGCCCGGGGGCGCGCGCCCTCCAGCGGGTCACGATCGAGGACGCGGCGCGGGCGAACGAGCTCCTCCAGGTGCTGATGGGCGAGGAGGTCGAGCCTCGCCGCCACTACATCGAGGAGCACGCGGTCGAGGCGACGAACCTCGACATCTAACGCGAGGCGACCTCAGCGATGGCGGGCGAGGCGACCTCCGCCCCCGCATCCCCGATCGCGCTCGCCCCCGTCGGCGCCCCACCCCGCCGGACCCGGCGGCAGCGCTACGCCCGGCGGCTCGTCGCCTCGCTCTCGATCATCGGCTTCGTGCTCGTGGTTGGCACGATCGGGATCCATCTTCTCGAGGGGGCGAGCTACCTCAACGCGTTCTACTTCGAGAGCATGCTCGCGACCGGCCAGGGCCCGCCGTTCCCGCTGACGACGGCCGCGGGCAAGCTGTTCGCCTCGCTGATGGCGTTCGTCTCCGTAGGCTCCGTGATCACGGGGCTCGTCTTCATCCTCGGCCCGCTCCTCGGCCGGCTCTGGCGCGAGGGGATCGAGTGGGCGGAGGAGGAGGCGCGCAAGCTCGAGCGGCGGCTCGACGGCCACCGCGGCGGCGAGCGGCCGCCGCCCTAGCCCGTCTTCCGCCGGGTCCGAGGGATTTTACCCCCGGCGTCCCGTAGGGGCCCCGTGCCACCGTCCGACCCTCCCGCCCCGTTCGTGGTGCGCGGGGCGCTCGTCGTCCGCCAGGACGCGCGGCGCACCGTCGCCCGGGAGGACGTACGGATCGAGCAGGGCCGGTTCGTCCACGTCGGACCGTCCGCCCCCATCGAGGGAGCCGAGGTGATCGACGGTCGCCCGTTCGCCCTCGTCCCGGGGTTCGTCAACACGCACACGCACGTCGCGATGAGCCTCCTGCGGGGTCTCGCCGACGATCGGGAGCTCGACGGCTTCCTCGAGCGCCTGTTCGCCGTGGACGCGCGCCGGACGGAGGCGGACGTCGAGATCGGGGCGCGCCTCGGCATCGCCGAGATGCTCCTCGGCGGGACGACGTCGTTCCTCGACCTGTACTACTTCGAGGACGGCGTGGCGCGCGCCGCGGAGGCGCTGGGCGCCCGCGGATTCCTCGGCTGGGCGGTCCTCGATGCCGACAAGACCACGCAGTCGGGGGTGCCGCTCGACAACGCCCGACGGTTCCTCGACCGCTGGGCCGGCCGCGAGCTCGTGACGCCGCTTGTCGCCCCGCAGGGGGTCTACGTCTGCGGTCGGGAGACGTGGCTCGGGGCCCGCGAGCTCGCCGCCCGGGCGGGGACCCTCTGCCACTTCCACCTCTCCGAGACGCGCCGCGAGGTCCACGAGCACGAGACGAAGACGGGCCGCCGGCCCGCCGTCTGGCTCGAGGAGATCGGGTTCTTCGCCGGGCCCTCGGTCGCGGCGCACGCGGTCTGGCTCACCGGCGAGGAGATCGGGATCCTCGGGCGGCGGGGCGTCGGGATCGCCCACTGCCCGAGCTCGAACCTGAAGCTCGCCTCGGGGGGCGTCGCGCCCCTCGTGGAGCTCCGGGACGCGGGCGCTCCGCTCGGGCTCGGGACCGACTCGGTCGCCAGCAACAACTCCGTCTCGATGCTCCGCGAGATGCACCTCGCCGGGCTCCTCCAGAAGCACCAGCGGTGGGACGCCACGGTCTTCCCGGCCCAGGAGCTGCTCGACCTCGCGACGATCGGCGGCGCGCGCCTCCTCGGGCGGGAGCGGGAGCTCGGGTCGATCGAGCCCGGCAAGCGGGCGGACTTCTCGCTGTTCCGGCTCGACCACCCCTCGCTCGCCCCGGCCCGGCCCGAGGCGATCGTCTCGCACCTCGCCTACGCGGCGGACGACGAGGCGATCGACTCGGTCTACGTCGGCGGCCGCGCCGTCGTTCGGGGCCGGGCGCTGGTGCGGGCGAACGCGGCCGAGATCGGCACGGCCGCGGCGTCGGCGGCCGAAGCGCTCTGGCCGTCCAGGGCCTAGGCGCCGGGACCCGGCCCTCCGAGGGTCGCCTCGAGCGAGCGTCGAAGCGCGGGGGCGAGCTCGAGGGACGGCGCCGTCACGCCCAGCTGGCGGAGCCCAGCGAGGCGGTCGAGGGGGCTCGACTCGGTCGGCTCGAAGACCGTACGGATCACCGACCGGTCGAGGTCGACGGAGACGACCCCGTGGTGGAGCAGCGCCTCGGCAGTGGCGTGCTGGGCGGCCCCGCCGACCACACGCTCCCCCACGGCGAGGACGTAGCCCCGCCCGTTCAGCGTACAGTACGGGGGGATGCCCCCGGGGGCCTCGACCCAGCTGGCGGCGAGCCCGAGATCCCCCAGGAACCGGGTGACCCCCTGCCCAAGAACGTCGTAGGCTCGCACGAACCCCCGGGCGATCCTCGGATCCTCGCGACGGACGACGATCGCCCAGGCGAGGTCCCCGGGTAGGTGGACGAGCCCGGTCCCCCCGGTGGCGCGGCGTACGACCTCGAAGCCGACCGCCGCGGCCCTTCGCTCCCGGCTCGCCCCCGGCTCGGCTCCGACGCCGAAGGAGATCGTTCGGTCGGCGATCGGGGCGGCGTGCGCCCACGGTCGCCCGGCGCGGAGGGCCCGATCGTGTTCGGCCAGGATCGCTCGCAACGGGAGGGCGCGCGGACCCGGGTCGCTCCCCACGCCCCGCTCCACGATCCCTGCTCCCCTCCGAGCGCGGCGAGGAACGGTCGGCCTCCAAACGATAAGAGCGCACGCGCTTCGGCGGGGCATGGCCGAGCTCTCCGAATACCGGTTGAAGCCGGGCGATCCCGCCCCCGACTTCGCGTTGCCCGGGGTGGACGGCGCGACGCACCGACTCTCGGAGTTCGCGAACGCTCCGCTCTTCCTCGCCGTCTTCTGGTGCAACCACTGCCCCTACGTCCAGGCGTGGGAGTCGCGGATGATCGACCTCGGACGGACGTTCGGCCCGAAGGGCGTCGGCATCGTGCTGATCAACGCCAACGACGCCGAGGCGTACCCGGACGACCGTTTCGAGGCGATGGAGCGGCGCGCGAAGGACAAGCGCTACCCGTTCCCGTACCTGCGCGACGAGTCCCAGGACGTCGCGCGGGCGTACGGCGCGCTCGTCACGCCACACCCGATGCTGTTCGACCGGAACCGCCGTCTCCTGTTCCAGGGCCGGATCGACAACGACCACCAGCACCCCGAGCGGGTGACCGAGCGGTACCTCGAGCGGGCGCTCGGGCAGGCGCTCGCGGGCGGCCCGGTTTCACCGGCGCAGGTCCCGGTCGCGGGCTGCACGGTCAAGTGGCGGAGCTGAACGCCGGGCGCCCGGCGTCCGGCCCTCCGTCTCCCGGCGGGCTCGGAGCGACGCCCGACGTGCCTCGAACGCTTTCGTGAGGGCCGGATCGACCGGGGCTCCCGCCCGATCGAGCCGGGCCGCGATCGCGACCTTCGCCGCGAGCGTCCGGGCCAGGCGCCCCCGCTCCCGGCGCGGGGCCGATCGGAGGGCGGCGTGGAGGAACAGGAGCCCGTGGCGGGGCGGGGGCGCCCGTCCCCGGAGATGCTCGAAGAACGCGCGCTCGGCCCCGAGGACCTGAACGGTGCTCGCCGGGAGCCGCGCCAGACGGTCGAGGCCCCCCGCCTGCGCGAGGAGCTGCGCCGCGAGCTCCGGTCCGAGGAGCGCCGAGAGGTTCGGCGAGCGCGTGGGCGCCGCCCGGGTGACCGCCGCGCGGAGCCCGTCGCGGGCGGCGACGAGCGAACGGTACGCCTCGGCGAGGCTCCGTCGCGCCGCGACGACCGAGGGCTCGGTCGGGCCGAGCGGGCCCGGAGTGGCTCCGTCAAGGATCGCCTCCGAGGCTCGCGCGGGATCGGTCGGGTCGAGCCCGGGCAGGTCCTTGGACGCCCAGCCCGCCAGGCGCTCCCCGACCTGGTTCGCGGCGCGGTCGAGCTCGCGGGCCGCCCGCACGGCCTCCTCGAGGTGGATCGACGGGTCCCACGCGGCGGCGACGTCGCGATCGGCCTCCGTGAGGAAGACCGTACGGAGCGGAGTGGGACCGGCCGCTCCTGGCAGCGAGCCCGGCGCCCGAGGATCGTAGTCGACCCCGTCCCCGACGAGCCGCCGGTCGCGGGTCCTCCAGCGCGCGCCGCCCCGGGTCCGGAGGATCGCCTCCTCCTCGGGGGTCCGCCGACCCGCGCGGCGGAGGCGCAGCCGTTCCGTCACCGCCTCGGGGGACGACGGGACCTCCTCGGTACGGACCGTGCGGCCACGGTCCACGACGGCGACCCGGTCCCAGAGGCTGACCAGCGCGGGGAGCTCCTCCCGGGTCATCCGATCCGCGACCCCCCGTTGACGTGGATCGTCGTCCCGGTAAGGTACGACGCCCGATCGGAGACGACGAAGGCGATCGCGTCGGCGACCTCCTCCGGACGCCCGATACGGCCGAGCGGGATCCGGCGCTCCCGCTCCGCGCGGAGTTCGGGGGTGTCGTCGGCGAGGATCGCCGTGTCGATCGCGCCCGGAGCGACCGTGTTGACGCGGACGCGGGGGGCGAGCTCGCGGGCGAGCGATCGCCCGAGGCCGAGCAGCGCCGCCTTCGCCGCAGCGTAGTGGGCTCCGTGCCGGGAACCGTCGAAGGCGAGGACGCTCGAGACGAACGCGATCCGGCCCGGGTGCGCCGCCTCGAGCTGCGGCAGGAGCCGCCGGACGAGCTCTGCCGAGCCGAAGACGTTCTCCCGGAAGCAGCGCTCGAACGCTTCCGGCCCGAGCTCCCGGAACGGGGCCCGGGGGTAGCTCCCGGCGTTCAGCACGAGGATGTCGAGCACGGGCCATCGCTCCGCGACCGTGCGGGCGAGCCGTTCGACGTCCTCCGCTCGGGCGAGATCGGCCGCGATCGCGAACGCCGTTCCCCCCGCGTCCCGGATCTCGCGACAGGCGGACTCCGCCTCCCGAGCGTGGGAACGATACTGGACGGCGACCTCCGCACCGTCGCGGGCGAGCCGCACGGCGGTCGCGCGGCCGATCCCGACGGAGGCGCCGGTGACGAGCGCCCGCATCGGGCGCGGCAAGGCCCTCGAGATTATGAGCGCGGGCCGGCTCGCTCGCGCGTGCCCGAGCCGACCCCGACGACCTGGGTCCGCTCGGAGCGTCAGGGGCCCGTGGCGGTCCTGACGATCGACCATCCCCCGGTGAACGTGCTCTCGGCGGCGGTCCTCGAGGCGATCTCGGCCCGATTGGACGAGGCGGAAGCCGACCCCGACGTACGCGCGGTCGTCCTCGCGAGCGCCGCGCCGAAGGCGTTCGCCGCCGGGGCCGACATCCGCGAGATGGCCGAGATGAGCCCCTCCGAGGCGCGTCGGCACGGGGGGCGCGGGCAGGCGGTCACCCGTCGGATCGAGCGCCTCCCGCTCCCGGTGCTCGCCGCCGTCCACGGCGCGTGCCTCGGAGGAGGTTGCGAGATCGCCCTCGCCTGCGACCTCGTGATCGCCAGCGAGGACGCCCAGTTCGGACAGCCTGAGATCCAGCTCGGGGTGATGCCCGGGTGGGGGGGGACCCGGCGCCTACCCCGGCGGATCGGGGCGACGCGGGCCCGGGAGTGGATCTATCTCGGACGTCCCGTCCCCGCCTCGGAAGCGCTCGCGCAGGGGCTGGTCGCGAAGGTCGTCCCGAGGGCCGAGCTCCTCCCGACCACCCTCGCCCTGGCCCAGGAGCTCGCCCAGCGGTCCCCGATCGCCCTCGCTGCGGCGAAGGCCGCGGTCCTGCGTGCGATCGATCCTTCCGTCGACGACGGTCTCGCCTTCGAGCTCGACCTGTGGTCGCGCCTGTTCGGAACCCAGGGCCAGCGCGAGGGGATGGCCGCCTTCCTCGCCAAGCGGACGCCCCCGCCGGGGGACCGCCGGCGCTGGCGGGAGGAATCCCTGGGCTTGCCCTGGTCCGGCGGCCCGGAACGGCCCGCCGGGAGAAAGGGCGATAAGCGGGGAGCGGCGAGCCGATGACGCGCCGCGGTGGCTCAGCTGGCAGAGCGGCTCCTTGGTAAGGAGCAGGTCGAGGGTTCAAACCCCTCCCGCGGCTGCTTCCCCCAGGGGTCCGCCCACGTCGAGAGCACCGTTTTTTCGCAATGCCCCCGGTTGCCCCGGGCGAGGATCGATGGAGGGACCCGCCCTTGAGGGGACCCTGATCGGATCGGGCCACCACGATGCGCTCCCCTCCCCCGTTCGCCGATAGGAGACCAAAGTGCCGGGGACCGCACGGATCGGGTGCTCCTCCTGGACGTCCGACGCGTGGTGGGGCAAGGTCTACCCCGAGGGCCTGAAGGACGGGGATCGGCTCGCGTGGTACGCGAAGCTGTGGGACACCGTCGAGATCGATTCCACGTACTATCGCGACCCGGGTCCGTCGCTGTTCCGCCGATGGGCGTCCAGCACTCCCGAACCGTTCGTCTTCGCGCTCAAGTTCCCGCGGGACCTCCTCGATCCGAAGCGACCCGTCGACCGGGAGAAGGTCGCGGGGTTCCTCGCGCACGCGGCCCTCCTCGGTCCGAAGCTCGGCCCGACCCTGCTCCAGTTCCCTCCCTGGGTGCGGCCGGGCCGGGCGGAACAGTTCCTCGGGGAGGTCCTGGAGGCCCTATCGCCGGATCGACGCTACGCGGTCGAGCTGCGCGAAGCCGGCTGGTTCGTCGGGCAGCCCTGGGAGAAGCTCCAGCGGACGCTCGCCGATCGGGCGATCGCGCTGGCGTGGTCGTACCTCACCTACGTGGAGATCCCGCCGTCCCTGACCTCGGATCTCGTCTACCTGCGGTTCATCGGCGACCACACCACGGTGCCGGCGGAGGTGCACGGGGAGGTCCGCGTCGACCGCCGCCCGGTCGTCGAACGTTGGGCGGAGCGGTTCCGCAAGGCCCTCGACGACAACGTCCAGGAGGGGTTCGCGTTCTTCAACAACCACTTCGCGGGCTTCGCCCCGCAGTCGGTGAACGACTTGCGGGTGGCGCTCGGGCTCGACCCGATCGCGTTCCAGCCCCCCCCGGCACCGAGCCGGGGTCGCGTCGCGCGCCTCGATTGACCCGGCATCGCGCAGCACGCCACGTCCGGCCCGTCCCTCGAGCGCACCCTTCCCGTCAAGTACGGAGGGTGGGTCGTTCGGCGATGCTCGGGGTCGGTGACGAGAGGCAGGGACTGTTCGACCCCCTGCTGGAAGGGGTCGGGACGCCCTCGCAACCCCCGGACGCCTGTGGCAACACGCGCGGAGGCTATCGGAGCCAAAGGTTGCGGTGCGAGCGAATGTCCTGCCAGAGCGACCGCCCTCGTCGTGGGAACGAATGGGGGCCGACCCCGGGAGCGGGCCCGTGAACACTGCCCCCGCGGCCGGCGAGCGCTGGCCGCGGAGCGCTAGCCAGGCGTTGATCGCCACGGTCGTCGGGATCGGGGTCTACGTCGTCCTCGACGTCGTAGCGCAGCTCCTGCCACCCCACTACAGTCCGATCCGCCAGGCGGAGAGTGACCTCGCCGTGGGACCGTACGGCTGGATCATGGGCTTCAACTTCGTGATCCGCTTCCTCCTCTCGTTCGCCTTCGTCTTCGGCCTGGCGCGAGCGTGGCCGAACGACCGGCCGCGGCCCCGGCTCGGGCTCACCCTCGTCGCTCTATGGGGCGTCGGCGCGCTGATCCTCGCCTTTAGCCCGACCGACGTGTCGGGACCGGCCACCGTCCACGGGACGATCCATCTCGTCACCGCCGAGCTCGCGTTCCTGTTCGTAGCCGTCGGGAGCCTCGCGGTATCGTACGCGATGCCGGAGTTTCCCCCCTGGGGCGCGATCCGGCCGTATGCCCGCGCCCTCGCCGTGCTCACCGCCGTCGCCCTGGTCGTCCTGTTCGTCGGGACGGGCCTGCCCCGCGTAGACCGCGACGCCTTCGGCCTTCTCGAGCGGATCTTCCTGGGCTCGGCGTTGCTCTGGATGCTCGTGGTCTCGCTCCTCTTGCTGCGCAGTCCCGAGGCTCGAGCCCCCTCGCCGGCCGCACCATCGTAAACGGTCCTCCGGAGAGGGAGCACGTTCGGGCGCCAGCGCCGCGTGGGGTCCCCGCCCAGGGGCGGAGGTTCGGACCGGCGGTCGAAAGAGTGTTCCGTCCGGCCCCTTCGCGGAGGTGGTGTCAGCCTCGGAACGGCGCGCCCGTCGCACGTGGCGGGAGTTCTCGGCCCGGGTCATCGAGCACGTCCGTGAGATCCCGATTGGCCTCGTATCGACGTACGGCGACATCGACCGCCGTTCCCCGCGCCGCGTCGGGTACGTTCTCGCCACGACGCGGGAGGAGCTGCCCTGGCACCGGGTGGTCCGCTCCGACGGGTCTGTCGCCCTCGGCGCGGAGCAGCTCCAGCGGCTGCGTCGGGAGGGGGTTCCGATGCGCAAGGACCGGGTCGACCTCGGCCGGGCCCGCTACACGGCGCACGCCCGCACGGTCTCCCTCGATGTGGGCCGTCGCGGCCGCCCGGCCCCCCGTTCCCGTCAACGCCCTCCGGACCCCGGGTCGGCGCGACGGGGTCGGGGGAACGGCGCAGAACGGGTCGCGCCAACGTTCCGCGAGGCGCTCCGCCACGCGGTGGCCGGAGTCCCTGGGGTGATCCAACGCCCGTCGCGGTGGGCCGGAGGGCTGGCGTACTTCGTAGGCGACCGGGAGATCGTGCATGTTCACCGCGACGGCAGCCTCGACGTTCGATTGAGCCGCGCCCTCCTGCGGGAGAAGCGGGTCACGCGATCGCTCGATCCGCGGTTGCGCACCCGGGGACCGTCATCGGAGTGGGCGGCGGTGTCCGCCTCCGATCCCCACGATCTCCCGTTCGTCGTCGCTCTCGTAGAAGAGGCCGCACGGGCGAACGGGTGAAGAACGGGGGACCCGGCCCCGAAGCGCTGAGGCTCGCGCTCCCAGCTTAAAGGGGCCGGCGCAACTCCGACCCCTCCGTGCCGCAGCATCGAGGCGGTCCCGTCGGGTCCAGAACCCCGTTCCCGGGACCGCGCGACCGGCTCCCGCCCGTTCGAGGTGGCACCAGGTGATCCCCGGGACGTGGGCTCTCGCGATCGGTTACGGCGCCGCCCTGCTCACGACGTTCGCGTTCGTCCCCCAGGTCGTCCGCGTGGTCCGACTGAAGCGTGCCGAGGAGATCTCCGTCGCTACCTTCGTGGTCTTCTCCGTCGGGACCTCGGCCTGGCTCTCGTACGGCCTCCTGATCGGGTCCGCCCCGATCGTCCTGGCGAACGCGGCGACCCTCGCCCTTTCCCTGACGCTGGTCGTTCTCGCCGTACGGTGGCGCGGGGCCCCGAGCCCGGACCGCGCCGGCTCCGGTCGCTGAACCCGGGGCGTTGCGGGCCGGACGCCTGTCGTCCCGGCGCCTCCGGGTCGAGGGATGGGACCCTCCGCCCGCCCGACGGAGGGCCGGTCGAGCGAATCCTTAAACCGTCGGGCCGCGCGTCGCGCCCGGCGTGGGGCTCGTCGAGCTCTTCGTCGCGGTCCTCCTGGTCGGGATCTCCTGCGTCAATGCGGCTCCCCCCGCGGTCGCCTGGTCCCGCGCCCGGGACGGGCGATTCCTGTTCCTGGTCGCGGCGAACCTCGCCTGGGCGGCCCTCGGGTCGGTGTGGGTCTGGGGGGAGCTGCCGTGGAACCCCCCGTCGTGGAGCCACGCCCAGCTCCCCGTGCTCCTGATCGCGCTGATCGCGGCCGGCCTGTTCCTCGTGACGACCCTCTGGCCCCGACGATCGTGATCGATGGAGGAGGACCTGCTCTCCCTCCCGACGCGACGTCGAGTGTACGAAGCGGTACGGGAGGCCCCCGGCCTCGGGGCGCGCGAGGTCCAGCGAGCCGCAGGGATCGGCTGGGGGGAGACGGTCTACCACCTCGATCGGCTCTGCCAGGCGAACCTTCTCCAGCGTGAGAAGAGCGGGCACCAGGACCACTACTTCGTCGCCTCCGTCCCGCTCGGGGATCGGCGGTTGCTCCGCCTCGCCCGCTCCCCCTCGGCCCGACGCCTTCTGGTGGCCCTGCTCGAAGCGCCCGGTTCGACGGTCCCGGCGCTCGTGGCCGGCACGGGGCTCAGCGCCGGTCGGATCTCCGTGCATCTCGGGCGTCTCGCCGACCTCGGGCTGCTCCGCCTCGGCCGCCGTGACCGCCTCCGCACATTCGAGCTCGAGGACCGGGACCAGGTCCTCCGGCTGCTCGTGACCTACCGGGCGAGCCTCGCCGACGAATGGGTCGAGGGGTTGCTCGCCACCTGGTCGGAGATCCTCCGGCCCTAGTTCCGCGGGTTTGGACCAACCGCTTTCGGATTTGGACCAAAAACGGGGTCGTCCTCCGCGATCGTGGAGCTACCGATGACTCGCGGGGGTGAGGTCGGGCTCGGTTCCCTCCTGGCGCTGTCGCTCCTCCTCCTGGTGGGGCTCTCGGCGCCCGCGGCGGCTGCCGC
>JASHQF010000129.1 GCA_030037695.1 Thermoplasmata archaeon | reverse complement strand
GCGCCGGCGACCGGCGCCCGGGTCGCACGACCCTCGGCCGGTCGGGGCGGCGAGCGGACCGCCAGCGTGCGATGACCAAAGTGTTGCGTGACGCGGAACCACGGGCTATACCCCACGGGTCCGATGGCGAGACCATGTCCCGCGCCGGGACGTGAGGAAGTATGGGGAAGTGGAAGCCTCGCGGCAGCGAGATCGACACGGTCCGACCGGCTCTGTTGCTCGCGCTGGCGGTCGTCTTGGTCCTGAGCACGAGCTCGCTGGCAGCGACCGCGTTGGACCGGGGCGCTGGGGGACCCGCGAGTTCACCGGCGGGCCCCCCGCCGGTGGTCCCGGCCGCGTCCCCGGTGGGTACGGACCCAACCCCCGACCTCGAGGTCGCGAACTTCTCCGTCGGTCAGTCCCCCTCCCCGGCCGTTTACGATCCCGCGAACGGATATCTCTACGTCGCCAACTCCGGTTCCGGCAGCGTCTCCGTCATCGACGCCGCGACCCACGCGGTCGAGACGACCGTCCCCGTAGGGACGGACCCCGAGACGCCCGTGGTCGCCACGTACGATGGGATGGACCAGGTGTTCGTACCGAACTTCGTCGATCAGAACGTGACGGTGATCTCGGGGGTCACGAACACGGTCGTCGCGAACGTGACGGTCGGGACCAACCCGATTCCGGGGGTCTACGACAGTGACAACGGAGAAGTGTACATCCCCAACGAGGCCGAGGGCTCGGCGAACGTCACCGTGATCTCCTCCCTCGACGACGAGGCGGTCGCCAGCATCGTGGCGGGCGGCTATGCGGTCGGGGGAGTCCCAGCCACGCCCGGGTTCGACAGCCAGAACGACACGATCTGGGTCCCCGTCCACAACTCGAGCGGCTACCTCGAGGTCATCTCGGGCGTCACCAACACGGTGGTCGAGACGCTCCAACTTCCGTATCCCGGCGACGGAGCCGCCGGAAGCCCCCTCCAGAACGCCGCGACACCGGTGTTCGATCCGGCGAACGGGAACCTGTACGTCGCCCGAGGGGTCCTCTCGACAGGTTCCCCGGTCACGGTGATCAACGGAACGACCTACGGCGTCGTCGCGACGGCCTACGTAGCCGGGTACCCGTATGCCCCGGCGTACGATCCCGTGAACGGGAACGTCTACGTCTCGAACTATCCGTCGGACGACGTGATCGTCCTCAGCGGGACGAGCAACACGGCGGTCGCCACCGTGCCGGTCGGCGTGTACCCGACGACCGCGGCGGTCGACACGTCCAACGGCAACATCTACGTTCCGAACCTGGGATCCGACAACGTCACCGTCATCTCGGGCGCGACGAACGCCGTCGTGGCCAACCTCTCGCTCACCGCCGAGGGCGTGGGCCCGATCGAACCGCAGACCCCGACGTACGACCCTGCGACCGCAGAGTTCTACGTCGCCAGCCTCGCAGGGCGATCGGTGGCGGTGCTTGGGTACGTTCCCCCGACGACGACCATCGCCGTGCCCGATGCCTTTCCGGACGGCGTCGCCGTCGACCCCGCGACCGACACCGTGTACACGACCGACGGGTCGAACGACGTGTCGGTGATCTCGGGGAGCACCGACCTCGTGACCGACACGATACCGGTCGGTGACGATCCCCAGGGGATCGCGGTGGATCCGGCCACCGACACGATCTACGCCGTGAACTACGGGTCGTCGAACGTCTCCGTCATCAACGGCACGACCGACCAGGTCACTGCGAGCATCCCGATCGGAGAAGGCGCGAGTGGACCCGAGGGGATCGCGGTCGACCCGGTCACCGACACGGTGTACGTCGGCGTCGTGAACGGCGCGCTCGGGGGGAACGTGGTCGTGATCGACGGCAGTACGAACACGGTGGTCGACACGGTGCCCACCCCCGGCTTCGGCTTTGGCCTCGCCGCGGTGAGCCTCGCCGTCGACCCGGACACGGACACCGTGTACGTGCAGGACGCCGGGATCGATGAGGATCTGTGCGTCGCGCCGATCAGCAGCTGTAGCCCCCTGTACGTGATCTCGGGCGCCACGGACAGCGTCACCGCGAGCATCTCGCTGGAGCCGTCGGGCACCGGCAACTATCCGTTCAAGGCGGCGGTCGACCCGGTCACGAACACGGTCTACGTCGCCGATCCCGCCACAGGAGCGACGTACGTCGTCAACGGGACGACCAACAACGTGACCGCCACGATCCCCGACGGGACGGTCGTGGTGGGGGTGGCCGTGGACCCGACCACGGACGCGGTCTATGTGACGGACCTGGACGACAACTCGGTCGACATGATCTCGGGCGCCTCCGACGCGCTGACGGCGATCATCCCGGTCGGGCACGGCCCCGCCGGGATCGCCGTCGACCCCGTCACGGACTGCGTGTACGTGGCCAACATCGAGGACAGCACGATCTCCGAGCTCGCGCCGTTCGGCACCCTCGCCTCCTGCTCGGCCACGACCTACGCAGCGACCTTCGCGCAGTCCGGGATTCCCTCCTCCGGTGTGACCTGGGGCGTTACCGTCGCCTCGTCCGACTACACAGGGACCGGCCCGACCCTCTCGGTCCCGGGGCTCGACGGTACGGTGGACTACGTCTACAACTCGCCCGTCCCCGGGGCGGGCGGGACCACGTACGTCTGCTCGTCGGGCTGCTCGGGCATCGTGACGGGACCGATCCAGGTCTCGGCCGACTACAAGGCGGTAGCCCCGCCACCTCCAACGAACACGTCGGTGGACGTGGCCTGCAGTCCGGACTCGGTGGTCCTGGGCGCGGAGACGGTCTGCCGCGCCACCGTGGAGTCGAGCGTGGGCGGGATCGTGGGGGAGTCGATCCTGTTCAGCACGTCCGGGTTCGGCACGTTCGGTCCGCCCGACGGCGCTTGCACGATCGGGACCGGGAACGGCAGCACGCCGACGAGCTGCTCGGTGACGTACACGCCGGAGAGCACGAACGGGCAGACCCAGATCGAGGCCCAGTACCTCGGGGACGCGAACAACTCCGCCTCCTACGGCACGACGATCCTGTTCGTCACGCTCCCGGCCCCGGCGACTACCTCGGTCGCAGTCGCCTGTGCACCGAACCCGGTGGTCCTGGGCTCAGGGACGGAGTGCCGTGCGAGCGTGGCGTCGAGCGTGGGGGGGATCGCCGGGGAATCGATCCTGTTCACGGCGTCCGGGTACGTCTACGGCACGTTCGGACCGACCGACGGCGCTTGCACGATCGGGACCGGGAACGGCAGCACGCCGACGAGCTGCTCGGTGACGTACACGCCGGAGAGCGTGAGCGAACAGGCAGAGGAGACGATCCACGCCGAGTACGTCGGGGACGCGAACAACTCCGGCTCGAACGGTTCGACCCTGCTGTTCGTCACGGTCCCTCCACCGCCGGCGAACACCTCGGTCGACGTCGCCTGTGCTCCGAACCCGGTAGCCCTGGACGCGGGCTCGGTCTGCCGTGCGACGGTCGAGTCGAGCGTGGGCGAGATCTCCGGGAACCTGATCCTGTTCAGCGCCTCGGGCTACGTCTACGGTGCGTTCACCCCGTCCGACGGTGCGTGCACGATCGGGGTCGGGAACGGCAGCACGCCGACGAGCTGCTCGGTGACGTACACGCCGGAGAGCGTGAGCGAACAGGCGGAGGAGACGATCCACGCCGAGTACGTCGGGGACGCGAACAACTCCGGCTCGAACGGCTCGACCTTGCTGTTCGTCACGGTCCCGCCGCCCCCGGCGAACACGTCGGTGGACGTGGCCTGCAGTCCGGACTCGGTGGTCCTGGGCGCGGAGACGGTCTGCCGCGCCACCGTGGAGTCGAGCGTGGGCGGGATCGTGGGGGAGTCGATCCTGTTCAGCACGTCCGGGTTCGGCACGTTCGGTCCGCCCGACGGGGCGTGCGCGATCGGGACCGGGAACGGCAGCACGCCGACGAGCTGCTCGGTGACGTACACGCCGGAGAGCACGAACGGGCAGACCCAGATCGAGGCCCAGTACCTCGGGGACGCGAACAACTCCGCCTCCTACGGCACGACGATCCTGTTCGTCACCGTTCCAACGTACGGCGTGACCTTCATCGAGCGGGGCCTGCCGAGCGGGACCGCCTGGTGGGTCAACGTCACGGGGGCTCCGTCGGCCAGCTCGACGGGGACGGCTCTCCCGCTCGACCTACCGAACGGGAGCTATCGCTACGCCGTGGGGATCTCCATGGCCGGGAAGACCGCCTACTCGGCGCCCGCGGGGGCGTTCACGATCCGCGGAGGATCGCTCTCGGTGGAGGTGGCGTTCGGGGTGGTCCATCCCGTGACGTTCACGGAAACCGGCCTCCCCGACGGGCAAACGTGGTGGGTCAACGTGACGGGGGGATCCAACGCGAGCGCGGCCGCGGGGTCGCCGGCCAGAGTCTGGGAGCCGGCCGGGCGCTACTCCTACTCGGTCGGGACGGCCGACACGGAGTACGCCGCGAAGGCGGGCACGTTCACGGTTCGCGCCGCGGCGCTGACGGTGCATGCGAAGTTCGACCTGGTGACCTACTCCGTGACCTTCGCCGAGAGCGGGCTACCGACGGGCGCAAGGTGGTGCGTGGCGGTGAGCGGCGGTACGACGCACTGCACCACGCGGGCCAGCGCGAGCTTCGACGAGCCGAACGGGAGCTACGGGTACACGCTCTCGACGGCGCGGCGAGGGTACTCCGCGACGGGCGGGACGTTCGTCGTGAGCGGCGCCCCGGTGACGCAGCGGGTGTCGTTTGTCGGTGGGGGCGGGGAGGCTCCGAGGCTGCTGGTCGCGCTCGCCGCCCTGGTACGGGCGCTGCCGATTCTCTCCGACCTCGGGATCGGGAACCTGCGGAGAGGGTAGACGGCACCCGGCACGCTTCCGACGAGGTCGAGGCGAGAGCGGACGACCCGGGCGCGTTCGGGCCCGAACCGTCGCTTCGGGGTTGGACCACCCCGCCCGCGTGTTCCGCGCCCCGAGCTTCTCGGGGACCGACGTGGACGCGAGCCTAGGTGGTGGGCGACCGAGAGGCGACCAGCACACCGACCGGAGGATGGTCTTCCCCGGAACGAAACCGCATCGCTTCAGCCTCGTCCCACCGGCGTTGCAACCCTTCCCGGCGGAGCTCCTCGCGGATCTCGTCGAGCATCGTTCGCGGGAAGTGGGCGAGCCAGTGCGGGAGGTCGAGTTCCAGGGTGCGCACCTCCTCCACCCGGCCCCCGGCCACCTCCACCCTCGAGGTGAGTTCGGGGAGCGCGAGGTAGTGCAGGTCGTCCGCCACGCCCGTGGCCTCGCGAAACGCCTCTTCCCGCAGTTCGTACATCGCGAGATGGGCCCGCTGCGCCGGAGTGCGCGCGATCGGCAGCGATTCGGCGACGACGATTCGCGGGGCGACGCGCAGCATCTCCTGAAAGATCGTGACCATGGCGGATTCGCTGCGCAGCGACCGGACTCCGTGAAGGCAGATGGCAATCCGGGCCGAATCACCGCGCAGCGGCAGCCGGCGGGCGACGCGCGCACTGTCGACGGAGTCTCCCTCTCGGGGAGCATCCTCAACCTCTCCTGGCAGGGCGCAACTTCTGGGCGAACTACGGGACCGCCGCCGACCCGTACGGGGTCCTGCCGTACAACGATAGTGGCCTCATCACCGTCGGCGGGGACTACTACCCGCTCACCCCGCCGCTGTACAACGTGACCTTCACGGAGAAGGGCCTGCCGAGGGCGACGCTCTGGTCGGTCACGCTCGACGGCATCACGTTCAATTCGAGCTCCTCGTCGATCACCTTCCTCGATCCGAACGGGAGCTACGCGTACTCCGTCCCGGCGGCGGGGGGCCGCCTCAACGGGGGCCGGAACTGCTGCAGCCGCGCGCGCGACTGTCGTAGCTTCTCGACTACCGCACCGCCCCAGACCCCGGGCGAGAGTTTCCGGCGGGCCCTAGGAACTGGGATCCGCGCTTCCGGCGCCATTGCCCCCGGGAGCGGATCAAGCGATCGCGCGCCTGACCGTCGGCCCATCGCTACTTTAGCGCAAGGAAACGCTCGATGTTCTGCGGGCTGAACGCTTCGTCGCCCATCAGCCGCTGGCCCTGGGAGAGGCTGGGGATCAGCAGCGGAAGATCGTCGGTCGGCCCAACGTACTTCTGCACCAGCGCGAGATCGGGCCCCGACCGGTCGACGTCGATCACCTTGACGGTCCTTCGGGCTTGCGCGGCGATTGCCAGGACGAGGCGCCCGATCTCCGCCTGCGATCCGTACGCCTGGCCGGGCGGGGCATCCGCGGGGGGAAGCGGACTCGGGGACGGCTCGATCGGGCCCCCCCGAGAAACGACGGCGGGTCTCCGCAACCTGCCGACGTCATAGTACGGTACCCCCGCCACGAACAGGAGAAAGTCAGGGACCGTAGCAGTTGGATCCGCCGGTCCCGGCGAAAGCGTCGGGGGGCTCCCCAACGCCGCGCTCGGGGCGGTTCGCGCCTCGACGGTGTAGGCGCCGGTGTACGGGATCAGATGCCCCAGGACCGCGACACAGCGGGCGGTGCGGGCGTCATCGATGCGCGCCTGGAGGTCCGCGCACGGTCGAGGATCTCCGATCAGCACCGGTCGGTCGTTCACCAGTACCGCGTGGTCCGCGCCGAACCGGCCCGGAACTTCCGGGCCCCCGAAGGTTCGGTCGGATTCAGGACCGTTAACGACCTCGACGTCCAGCTTCGTGACCTCCTGGAGCTCGAGGCTCCAGCGGATCATGCGGTGCACCGGTCGCGGGTGGGTCACTAGAAGGAGACGGCAGGAAGTCAGCAACCCTCGGCCGCCCGGGGCCGGCCACCGGTAGGTCACCGTCTCGTCCGGGCGAAGCGCTTCCGGTCGCAGCACATCGTCCGTGTCGTCCGCGAACACGAGCAGCACTAGCGCCCAAGGCGGGCCCGCACATGACCCTTCTCGGACGGGATCCCCTCCGGCCCCCCGCCGGAGGCGACGACGGGACAGGAGCGCTGCCGAACGACCCGCGCGGCTTAGAACCCGTCCGAGCGGAACCCACTACCCCGGCCGCGCGATCGAGCGGGGTGAGGGGGCCGGGGCCGCGACCCGCGAGAGGTTCATGAGGCCCACGAACAGCAGGATGATGCCGATGAACTCGGCGTAGTAGAGCATCACGGGAAACGAGGCGATGTAGAGCGCGCCGCCGGCGCCGAGCACGCAAGCCCCTGCGACCATGGTGAGGTGGCTCCACCGGAACGCCTTCCTCAGGGAGATGACCGCCGTCCCGAGCAGGACGATCGTCGCGGGCACGGTCACGACGGAGGAGAGGACGATCAGCAAGAGGGACGGCTGCCCTACGATGATGCCCCCCACGACCATCGACAGGGGGAGCCGGGCGGTGAAGCTCGCGATCGCGGTGATCCCGAGGGCGAACCCCTGGAAGACCGCGTACCCGCGGGCGAGCCGGGGGCGATGCAGCGAGCCCGCCGCACCGAGGGAGAGTACGCCCACGATGCCCGCCGAGAGGAAGACGTACCCCCGCAGGAGGGGTTCGTTGACGATCCCGACGTACGCGAGCAGCTCCACGGCCATCGCCGCCGCCCCGAGCGCGAGCCCACCCCCCCACATCGCCTGGGCGAGGTTGGAGAGGCGGTAGGCCCGAACAAAGCCCCGGACGGCCAGGATCCCCAGCGCGGCGCCGAGCGCGCCCAGGGAGGCCGCGATCGCTACCCACTCGGCGGTCGGCATGGGCGGTAGGGGCTCGGGGGGATTCATCTGGCCTCGGTCCGGACTGTCCGGATTGTCGGGTCCGGAGGTCGCCGGATCGGAAGTCGGGGGTTCCCCCCGCCCGGAGGTAGGCGGGCGAGGTCGGCGAGTCAATCCGGCGTTCACGATGGGGGTCGCCGGCCGCCCGGACCCCTGCGGTGGGCCCCCGACGGCGCGGAGTATCGGAAGAAACTCTGCGCCGCCCCCACGCCACCCCCAAGGCAAATTTATCACTCCGAAACGCCTCCTCCGAGCATATGTCGGCCACACCCCTCGTCCCGTGGCGTACGAACGGTAACCGTCCTCGAACTCAGGCTGCGGGCGCGGTGGTCGTGGTCGCGTTCGTCGTTCTCATGACGTTCGCGTCGTGGGGCGGTCTCTCGGGCACGGCCCCGGCGACGGCGGCGGGCTCTTCCTCCGCCGGGACCGGCGGGGCCTCGTCGGGCGGGTTCTCGCCGCTCGTCGGGGGCACGCTGCCGCGCGTCTACGACGTGCTCTCGTTCTCCACGGCCCCCCAGGGGGTCGCCTACGATTCGGCCAACGACAAGATCTTCGTGAGCACCTCGGGCTCTCCGGGGCGCGTGACCGTCATTCGCGGCACGACCTTCGGGGCCGAGGCCGAGCCGATCGTCGGTAAGAATCCCCAGGTCCCGATCTACGATTCCGGCGCCGGGGAGGTGTTCGTCCCGAACTCCGGTTCCGCGAACGTGAGCGTGATCTCCACCTCGAGCCTCAACGTCACCGGCACGGTCGCGGTCGGCAGCTTCCCGATGGGGGGCGCCTACGTCTCCACCCAGAACGAGATCGCGGTCGCGAACACGGGCGCGTCGACGGTGAGCCTCATCGCGGACGCCAACAACACGGTCGTCAAGACGGTCAACGTGGGGGAGGTCCCCAGCTACGTCGCGTTCGACAGCGCGAAGGACGAGATCTTCGTCACGAACGAGCTGTCGGGCAACGTGAGCGTGATCGCGGGGGCGAACGGCACGGTCGTGGGGTCGATCAACGTGAGCACCGACCCGCTCGGCATCGTCTACGACGCCGCGCTGGGCGAGCTGTTCGTCGCCAACTCGGGCTCGGACTCCGTGAGCGTCATCTCCGACACGAACGACTCGGTCGTGGCGACGATCCCCCTCACGCTCTCCCCCCGCCTCCTCGCCTACGACGCGACGGGCGCTGCGATCTACGTCACCGAGCAGACCGGGCCCCCCGGCTACGGCGGGAACGTGACCCTCTTCGGGGCCTCCAACCGCACCGTCTTCGCCACGATCAAGGTCGGGCTCAACCCGCTCGGGATCGCGTTCGACGGCGACCAGGGGATGATGTACGTCGCGAACTCGAAGTCGGACTCGGTGAGCGTCATCGCCCAGACGTACACGGTAGGATTCCCCGAGACGGGGCTCCCGGCGTCCACGACCTGGAACGTCACCGTGAGCGGCAGCCTCGTAGTGAACGGCTCGGCGACCGTGAGCACCTCCGGGAGCCTGATCTCGTTCTCGCTGCCGAACGGCAGCTACACCTACGTGATCCACAGTTCCAACCTCAAGTACTCCGCCCCCGGGGGCGGCTTCTCGGTGGCCGGTGCCGGGCTCACGGAGTCCGTCACGTTCACGCTCGTCACGTTCACCGTGACGTTCAGCGAGACCGGCCTCGTCACGAATCCGATCGGCACCCCGCCGCTGCTCAACTGGAGCGTCACCTTCCAAGGGGACACCCAGGTCGTCGCGATCGGCCGCTCGATCTCGTACGTGGAGCCGAACGGCACGTACAACTACTCGGTGGAGAGCCTCGTGAACAACACCGAGGAGGTGTACGTTCCGTCTCCGTTGAGCGGCTCCGTCACCGTGAACGGCGGCGACGTCCCGGTCGCGGTGCACTTCACGCTCGTGCCGTTGTACGAGGTCACCTTCCGCGAGGTGGGCCTCGGCCCCGGCCAGAACTGGTCGGTGACGAGCGATGCGATGACCCGGAACAACACGAGCGCGGGGGTCCACAACCCGAACGCCTCGACCGGGTCGGTGCAGTTCCTCCACGCGAACGGCTCGATCAACTTCACCTTCGCGGCGCCGCACGGCTACGCGGTCGTGAAGGTCACCGGGCCCCGCCGCCCCACGTTCTCCACCGCGAACGTCTCGGGGACGACGACGCTCGTCGTGACGTTCGGCAAGCTCCAGTACGTGAACTACACCGAGGAGGTCTCGGCGAGCCCGGGGATCCCCCCACCGTCCGTGGGACGCTGGAGCGTGACGCTCACGCCGCACGGCGCAGGGGAGAACCCCGCCGTGCTCTCGGCGAACACCACGGGGACGAACCTGAGCTTCCTGCTCGCCAAGGGTGCGGCCTACAAGTTCGCGATCACCGGTCCGACGACCTTCGTCGTCTCCCCTTCGAAAGGGGCGGTCGCCGGCGGCGCCCTGGCGGTCACGAAGATCGTCCGGTTCCGACCGGAGGTGGAGCGCGTGCTGGTGGTCGAGTCCGGTCTCCCCCGCGCGACCCGCTGGTGCTTCAACGTCACGGGCCCGATGTCCGGCAGCGTCTGCGGGGCGGGGACCACGCTCACCACCCACCTCGTCAACGGGACGTACGACTACACCCTCTCGGCGGAGGGCGGAGCGACGTTCACCGCGCCGACCGGGAACTTCACGATCACCTGGGCGAAGGCGACGTTCGTCAAGATCGAGGTCACGGGAAGCTAGCGCCGAGTCGCGTTCGATCCCGTCGTCGCACGGGAGGCACCGAGCCCACGCCGCCGCGGCAGCTGCCCCGAGCCACGTCGGGCGGTCGCGGGCCGACCCGGTGAGGATCGCCCCCCACGGGGGAAGGAGGTCTAGCGCCGCGGGGAACTGCGGCGACGGCGGCTCGGTCCGCGCTCCTCTTCGTCGTCGTCGTCGCGCTCGCGGGGGGCGCGCCGGTAGGCGACGCGGAACGCCCGCGGCCGGCCGGGCCCGGCACGGGGGAACCCGCCCGAGCCGCCGCGGAACCCTCCGCGGAAGTTGCGGCGGGGCCCCGCGGGCCGTGCGTCATCGTCCCGGCCGTACGTACGCCGAGGCGGGAGCGTGAATCGGTTGCCGCACTGGGCGCATTCTCCGGCGACGGTGCCGTCCGGCTGCGCCGAGAACCTCAGCTCGCCCCCGCACTCCCGGCACGGACGAGCTCGCGGGGGACCGTCCCGCGGCAGCCCACCGCGCGGCCCGCGACCCCCCCCGTTCCGGAAGCTGGAGCGGTGCGGAAGCTCCGGCATGGCGGCCACGTAGGTCGTGGAGGTGCTGCAGACGGTGCAGGCGAGGTCGAGCGACGTGCTGGTCGCAGCCCGGACCGTGAGCGGACTCCCGCAGGCGGAGCAGCGGGGTCCGGGGCCCGCGAACGCCTGAGCCGGGAACGTCGTCACGGCTTCGGCACCGTCCGCAGGGGCTTCGGCCGAACCCGCGCCCGCCTCGGAGGGGTGCGTCCCTGCGGGCTCGTGCACGATCGTGAAGGAGCATCCGCACGCGGTGCAGGTGCCCTGGAGGACCCGCGCCTCCTGGACCTTGGCGGCTGCGGTGGTGCCGCAGCTGGGACACGACGTCGTCATCGGTTTCGGCCGTCCAAGGGTCGGGGCCCCCTCTTTACTCCTCCCCCCGCCTTCGGCACCGCGCCGTCGGGCGGGACCGTGGCTGGCTCGTGCGGTCCCGCGGGGGAACCATCAAGAGGGGGCGGGACTCGCCTCGTGCGAGGGTCCGATGGCCAACGAGCTCAAGTCGATCGCCGACCAGCTGAGCCGCCAACTCGAACTCGACCGTCCGCCGGTCCAGGTCTCCTACCTCGAGGCGCCGCCGCAGGGGATCCCGGAGCATCCCGGAGGCGTGCCGTCCGTGTGCACGTTCTTCGCCCTCGGCGCCGACCGGCCGTTCTACGCGGGGCTCCCCAAGCACGAGGATTGCGAGATCGGGGCGTTCGTCCTCGGGATCCCCCCGAAAGGAGAGCTCGGGGGCCGCCTGATGTCGACGATCGGAATGATGCAGAAGGAGGGGTACCTGAACCCCGGCGAGGAGGCGAAGGTCCCGCACAACGACAAAGCCCCCGCCTACGTCGCCTACGGCCCGCTCGGCTCGCTCCCCGTCCCCCCGACGGGGGTCCTCCTGTTCCTCAACCCGCGCTCCGCCATGCTCGCAGTGGAGGCGGGGGGCTCGGGGCCGGACGCCGCTCCGGTGCCGTTCAACGGCCGGCCGATGTGCGCGATCCTGCCGATCCTGAACGGCGGCGTGCCCGTCGCGGCGTCGCTCGGGTGTACGGGCTCGCGGATCTACACGGACCTCGCCCCGTCCGGGATGATCGTCGGGGTACGCGGGGACCGTCTCGCCCAGTTCGCGAAGAAGCTCGATCGGATCGTGAAGGCGAACGTCGCCGTGGCGGCGGAGGACGAGGGGCGCAAGCGCAAAGCGCCCAACGCCCACCGGCCGCGGCCCGCCTAGTCGGTCCCAGCGGTGCGGCCCTCCGTGGGCCTACGCGGGGCGGAGGTCGGTGAAGACGAACCCGTCGCGCTCCACCGTCTCCCCGACCGTCACCGGGACGGGCCGGCGGAACCCGGGGGCGTCGCTCACGAACGTGTGGAACTCGCCGCGCTCGCCGCACGGGTCGACCCCGGCGGGCAGCTCGGCGAGGAGCTCGGCGGTCAGCTCGCGACCCGCGAACTCCCGCCCGAGCTTCCTCGGATCGACGCAACAGAGGCGCGCCCGAACGCCGGCGTGGACCATCTCTCGCGCCAGACCCGCCGTCTCTCGCCCCCAGAGGGGAAAGACGGGCTGGAATCCCGCCTCCGCAAGGCGCGCTTCGCGGTAGGCCCGGATGTCCTCGAGGAAAAGGTCGCCGAAGGCGACGTGGGTCACGCCCTGGCGTCTCGCCTCCTCCAGCGCCGCGCGCATCGCGTCCTCGTAGACCCGGTTCGGACAGGGGTACGGGATCCTCACTTTCTTTAGCGGCAGGCCGACCGCCTCGGCCTGTCGGTCGAGGAGCTCCTCGCGGACGCCGTGCATCGAAACTCGGTCGAACGCGGCGGAGACGGTCGTAAGGAGGCCCACGACCTCGCACGCGCCAGAGCGACGGAGCTCGTGGAGGGCATAGGCGGAATCCTTGCCGCTGCTCCAGGACAGGATCGCCTTCGGGCTCCCTTGCGCAGCCGGGGCCATCCCGGGCCGCAGGTCCGGGGACCTAGTTCACTCCGGCGTACGATCGGCGGCCGCCCAGGTCCGTCCACGGTGCCGCGTCGCGGGTCGGGTAGCCTTTCCCCGGGGGCCGTTCGACCGCGAACGACCCGCCCGCAAGGATGAAGTGAGTCGGCCCGCTCGATCGCCGTGGCCCCGCCAGCCCGGGACGGGAACGCTCGGCGAGCCCGAGCGAGCGAGCCGGACGAACCCCCCCCGAGGCCCCGGGGCCGGATCCTGCCGATCGCGATCGCGGTCGCCCTGGCGGGCGCGGGGCTCGTCGCCTTCGCCTTCGTGCCGATCGCCCAGTCGAGCTCGCTCGCGTTCACGACGCACACCCCGGGCAGCAACACGACGACGTACCGGACGAACGCCTCGTTCGCGCACACCGGCACCTACGTCTTCTCCTGGAAGGCGAGCGACACCTCCGCCACGTTCACGATCCGGGAGGTCGGCCACGCGCCGTTCTACTCGACGTTCAACGCGACGGGGTCGCTCAACCTCGGGGTCACGGCCGGGACGGCCTACGAGTTCGGGATCCTCGACCCCCACGCGGCCACCCTCTCGATCTCGGGCGCGCTCCACTACGCGGCGCCGATCCTGTAGGCGGCCCGGCGGTCAGGCTCCGCCCCCGAGCCTTTTTCCCCCTCGACCCTACCCGCGGCCGTGGAGCTCCTGGAGTTCGTCCTGCTCCTCGCGCTCACCGGCATCGTCGCGGGCGTCGTAGGCTCGCTCACCGGCCTCGGCGGCGCGGTCGTCGTCATCCCGGTGCTCGCGGTCGCGTTCAACGTGCCGTTCCCGGTCGCCGCCGGGACGGGCCTCCTCACCGTCCTCGCCACCTCCTCGACGACCGGCGCGGCGTACGTGCGGGACCGCCTGAGCGACCTGAGGATCGGGATGTTCCTCGAGATCGCGACGGTGCCGGGGGCCCTCGTCGGCGCCACGGCGACGGTCTTCCTCGTCCGTCGGAGCCTGAACGACGACCTCCTGATCGCCCTCGGGGCGGTCCTCCTGGCGATCCTGGCCGGGACCGTCCTCGCCCTCCGAGCCGCGCGCCCGGCGACCGAGGGCCCCGATCGGGTCGCGCGCGCGCTCAGGCTGGAGGGGGCGTACTACGACGAGGCCGAGGGACGGACCGTCCCGTACGCCGCGCACCGGACCGGCGGCGCGCTCGGCGTCGCGTTCGCCGCCGGGCTCGTCTCCGGGATGTTCGGGATCGGGGGCGGCGTGTTCAAGGTCCACGCGCTCGAGCGGTTCCTTGGACTCCCGATGAAGGTCGCGACCGCGACCAGCAACCTCATGATCGGCATCACGGCGGCCGCCGGGGCGGGGGTGCTCCTGGCCGCGGGGTACATCAACCCGTACCTCGGCGCGCCCGCCGCGCTCGGTACCGCGCTCGGGGCCTATCTCGGCAGCACGCTGCTCCCCGGGCTCCGCAACCAGACGGTCCGGCTGCTGTTCCTGCCGGTCGTCGGCGCGCTCGCCCTCGAAGTGATCCTCCGGGGGCTCGGCCTCGCATGACCGCGAAGCTCACCCCTCCGACGGCGGGCGGGATCCCGGAGGCCGAGTACCGCCAGATCGCGACCGTCCTGCGCACCGGGCTCGCGGCGGCGCTCGCGTTGATGCTGGGGGCGCTCGTCGTCTACCTTGCCGTCCACCCTCGGACCACGTTCGGCGAGGCCCTGGGGAGCAACCCCCTACCGGCGCTGCTGGGCCTCGATGCGTTCGGCGCCGCCCTCGGATCGGGCCGCCCCGAGGCGTTCCTCACGCTCGGGATTCTGGTGTTGATCGCGACCCCGGCCGCGCGGGTCCTGAGCGGGTTCCTCTACTTCCGCCGCGCGGGAGAGCGGGTCCTCGCCGCGATCACGCTCACCGTGCTGGTGCTCGTGATCCTCGGGCTCGTCGTGCTCGGACCGTTCGTCCGGTGATCAACGGCGTCGGGTCCGGCCCGAGGTCGCCGGGCGTTTCGCGCCGAGCTCGTGGACCGACGCTTCCACGGCGGCAACCCCCTCGTTCGCGAGCGCGAGCGCGGTCGGGCGGTCCTTCGCCTCCGCCACGACGCGGTAGATCGCCTCCGTCCCCGAGGGCCGGAGGAGGATCCAGCCCCCCCGCCGATACAGCTTGAGGCCGTCGAGCGTCACGACCTTCTCTCCCGCACGGGGGAGCGACGTGACGAGCTGCTCGGCGACCGGGGACCGGAGCTCGACCGGACAGGGGACCTTCCTCCGTTCGAGGGCGTACCGCGGGATCTTGCCGACAAGGTCCCGGAGCGTCGAGGGGCTCTGGGCGAGGAGATCGAGGGTCGCCGCCAGCGACATCGCGCCGTCCCGCGCGAGCTGGAAGCGCGGGAAGGCGAGTCCCCCGTTGTCCTCCCCGCCCAGGACCGCGGCCCCGTCCCGCATCGCCCGCGTGATCGACGGGGAGCCGACCCGGGTGTAGACGACCGAGCCGCCCCGCGCCAGGACGACATCCTCGACCGCCTGGGACGCCGAGACCGGGACGACGACCACGCCGCCGCCGGCGCGACCGACCGCCTCGGCGGCGTGCCAGGCGAGCAGCGCCTCGCCCGGGACGAACGCCCCGGTCGCGTCGACATAGACGGCGCGATCGGCGTCGCCGTCGTGGGCGACGCCGAGGTCCGCGCCGACGGCCGGGACGAGCTTGCGGAGATCGACGATCGACTCCTCGGTCGGTTCGGAGGTCCGGCCGGGGAACGTCCCGTCGATCTGCGCGTTGAGCGCCACGACGCGGCATCCGAGGCGTCGGAGGAGCGCCGGCGAGGTCACCGCCGAGGCGCCGTTCCCGCAGTCAAGGGCGATCGTGAAGTGGCGTGCCCGGATCGCCGGGACGTCGACCTGGCCGAGGAGACCGGCCAGGTAGCGTTCCGCCCCGTCCGCCTCGGGAATGACCTCGCCGACCGACGCGTACGGTGCGGGCCGGCCGGTCTTGCGCTCGACCCCGGCCTCGATCGCTTCCTCGACCTCGCGAGGGACCTCGAGCCCGTCCGCGCCGATGCACTTGAGGCCGTTGAACTCGGGGGGATTGTGCGAGGCCGTGACGATCACCGCGAGCTGGGCCCCGACCCGCGGGACGTTGTACTGGATCGCGGGCGTCGGCAGGAGGCCGAGCTCGATCACACGGTGGCCCGCGAGCGCGAGGGTGGCACCGACGATCCGGGAGAACGCCGGGCTCGAGGTCCGACCGTCCCAGCCGACCGCGATCGGCCCCGGCGGCGGGACGACCGTCGCGATGGCGGCGGCGACGGAGGCCACGAACTCCGCGGTGAGCTTCTCCCCGACGACCTCGCGGATGCCGTTGGTCCCGAACAGGCGCACGGCGACCCCGCCGCACGACGGGCTCGTAGATAGATAGATTCGCCGTTCCTCGGGGAGCCCCGCACGGATCGATGACGAAGGCCCGATGGATCGCGGACGAGATGCTCGTGCGACTCGCCCGGTACCTCCGGTTCGTCGGCGCGGACGTGGAGTACGCGCGCGGCGCCTCGGACGAC
>JASHQF010000128.1 GCA_030037695.1 Thermoplasmata archaeon | reverse complement strand
CTGATCACCGAGAGCCTGAAGCAGATCTACGACCCCGAGATCCCGATGAACATCGTCGATCTCGGGCTCATCTACGGGTTCGAGTGGCAGGGGGACCGGGTGACGCTCAAGATGACGCTCACGGCGCCGGGCTGCCCGGTCGCCGGGATCCTGGCCGAGGAGATCAAGACCGCGATCGAGAAGGTCCCGCACGTCGCGGGCGCCACCGTCGAGATGGTCTGGGAGCCGCCCTGGACGCCCGAACGGATGAGCGACTTCGCCAAGCACCAGTTCGGCTACGCCTAGCGCCGTGCCCGCGACCCCGCCGACCGCCGGGGGGAGCGCCCCCGTGACGGTGCGCGAGCTCCGGTGGGCCGATTTCGACGATCTCCGGGAGACGTACTACCTCCTCTACGAGGAGCGGGAGCGCGGGGGGAACCACGGGATCCACCTCTTTCGCGACCGACCGACCGTCGCGGACGAGGTCGGTTGGTTCTCCGGCCTGTTCCGCCGGAACCTGGACGGGGAGGGGATCGCCGTCGTCGCCGAACGGGAGGGCCGGGTGGTCGGGCATTGCACGATCGATCCCTCGGGCGGGGTGCGGGCCTCCGAGCGGGGGCACGTCGGCGTGCTCGGGATCCTCGTCCACCGGGACCATCGGGGACAGGGGATCGGCTCGGCGCTGCTGGCGGCGGCGCTCGAGAAGGCCCGCGACGTCTTCCCCCTCGTGCGCCTCTCGGTGTTCGCCTCCAACGAGGGCGCGGTCCGGCTCTACGAACGGTTCGGCTTCGTGCACGCCGGCCGCATCCCCGGGGCGTTCCGGCGCCAGGGGGCGGAGATCGACGAGATCCTCATGGTGCGGGACCGTCGGCCCCCGCGGGGCCCGCCCGGCGCGTCCGCGAGGAGTTAAGCGGCCCCCCGGTTCGCCGTGCGACGATGGAGCGGAGCGAGACGTGGCGGCGCGAGCTCGAGACCGAGCGCGCGATGAAGAACGACTTCATGGCGCGCCACGTCGAGTCGCCGTTCGTCGCCGGCCGGGTCCCGTTCCACGACCTCAAGTACTTCCCCCCGGACGCCCGCTACCGCGTCAGCGCCGCCCTCGTGCGTCGGGAGAGCCCCGCGGAGGCCTACCTCCGGACGAACCGGGACAACCAGGCGGTGATGCGGGACCTGGGGGAGCTCACGTTCTCCCTCGCGGGGCGCGAGCTACGGCTCCGGGTCTTCCACGCGGGCGAGGGGGTCGGGACCTCCGTGTTCGTCCCGTTCCGCGACCTCACGAGCGGCCGGGAGAGCTACGGGGCGGGCCGGTACGTGACGCTCGAGCTCAACGAGGCCGACCGCTACGAGCTTGACTTCAACCGCGCGTTCAATCCCTACTGCGCGTACACCGACGAGTTCGAGTGCCCGTTCCCCCCGGCGGAGAACGATCTCCCGGTCGCCGTGCGCGCCGGGGAGCGGGTCTGGGCGGCGGACGTGAACCCGAGGACCCCCTCGAGCGTGGTCCTCGCCCGGACGCCGCGGCGGCTCGTCCGGGCGAGCCGACCCGGCCCGGCGAGGGCCCGCCGGCCTACAGGTGCGGGAGCACGGAAGCGACCCCGTTCAGCACGAACTGGACGCCGAGGGCGGCGAGGATCAGGCCGAGGACGCGGGTCATCGCCATCACGCCGACCTTCCCGAGCGCGCGCAGGATCGGCGGCCCGAGCGTAAGCACGAAGAACGTCAGGACCGTCACGATCGCGATCGCGACGAACGTCCCGGCGATGGAGAGCGGGGTGCCCCCCGCGCTGCCCGCGTCGATCATCACGGTCGAGATCGCCCCGGGCCCGGCGAGCAGCGGGATGCCGAGCGGCACGACCGCGACCTCATCCCGATGCTCGACCGCGGCCTCCCGGTCCTGGGGCGAGAGCTTCGTCCGGGTGACGCGCCCCTCGAGCATGTCGAACGCGACCACGAACAGCACGATGCCGCCCGCGATCTCGAACGCCCCGAGCGTGAACCCGAAGACCGCGAACAGGAACCGCCCCAGCAGCGCGAACAGGAGCAGGACCGAGCCGAGTACGAGCGTCGCCCGCTTGACGACGACCCGACGGTCGGCGTCGTCGAACCCCTCGGTGAGGGCGACGAAGAACGGGACGACCCCGACCGGGTCGACGATGGCGAAGACGCTCAGGATCACGGCGCCGTAGAGCTCCCACGGGCCCATCGCTACCCTCCGCCGTACCGAGAGCGAACCAACGTCGTATCACTCCGGGACGACGGCGTCCGTCCGTGCGGGGTCAGATCGACCTCGGGGAGCCGACGGACCGTTCGGGTCCCGCCGGCGCCTCGGTCCTCGGCGCGTGGGGACGCGGGACCGACCCTGCGGACCGGCGATGCGTCGCGCCGTGACGGGACCGCCGGCGACGCAACGCCGCGGCCGGTCCGGCGGCAGCCCCGCTGCGTCGGGGAGGGCGGCCCTTGCCGACCTGTCGGCCCTTCAGGCGGAGCACGATCGGCTCCTTCTGAGGGTTCGCGAGCATCAGGACGTACGGGCCCGAGCTCTTCGGCTGGAAGAGGACGCGGGCCCGACCGGAGAGCCGCATCCTCCGCAAGTACGGGCCCCCGCGCGGTCCGAGGAGCAGGACGAACGACCGACCGGGTCGTGGGTTCTGGATCTCGACGTCGATCTCGCAGGCGAACCGCTCGAGCTCCACCTCGATCCGCACTGTGGCGACCGGGTCGAGGACGAGGTACCGGGGCAGGTTCGCGAGCGAGGTTCCCACGCTCCGGTATCCGCCCGGGAGAAGAAAAACACTCGCCGTCCAGCGGACCGGGGACGCACGTTAAATCACGTGCCGGGCTCGGCGGCGGGATGGCGGCCAAGAGGACGGCCCAAGCGGTCTGGATCGGCGACCTCGCGCACGGTAGCGGCACGGTGAAGGGGACGAGCGGAGCGCTCCCCGAGGTCGCGGTCTCCTGGGCGAGCCGTACGGAGGCCCCCGGCGGCAAGACGAGCCCGGAGGAGCTGCTCGCCGCGGCGCATGCGTCGTGCTTCTCGATGGCCCTCTCTGCGGGGCTGGGCCGTCAGCAGAAGCCTCCGAAGCGTCTCGAGGTGTCGGCGACCGCCACGTTCGACAAGGTCGGGGACGGCTGGAAGGTGACGACGGTCGAGCTCGACGTCGTAGGGCAGGTCCCGGGGATCTCCGCGGCGGAATTCTCCGCGGCGGCGTCCGCGGCGAGCCAAGGGTGCCCGATCTCGGCCGCCCTCAAGGGCAACGTCGCGATCTCGGTGACGGCACGGCTCCAGTAGAGCGAAGGGCCGGACCCTAGCGTCCGAACTCCCCCAGGCTCCGCTGGACCTTTCGGCGCGGCCGAGGCGTTTCGGAGGCCGCGGACGTCGCGTTCGTCTCGCCGGCGCGCGGAGGCGAGGGCCCATCGCTGGACTCGGTGGCCTCCTCCACCGCCTCTCCCGGTCCCTCGGGCTCCTCGGTCTCGAGGCCCAACAGGAAGGCCGCTTCCTCGGGCGTAAGTTCGAGCTCGTGAGCGAGACGCCGGGCGTCGAGCGGTCGCAGCCTCCCCGCCGGGCGCTCGGGAGGGTGTTCCGCCAGCCGCTCGAGGAGCGACAGCCCCCAGCTACGGGCCGCCGCCCTCGACACGTGAAGGTACCGCCCCGCTCGACGGGCGACGGCGTCCCGTAGCGCGCGGGTCTCTCGGGTCCGGCCCATCTCCCCGAGGAACCGCGGGAACGCGGCCTCGCGGTCGGCCGGACCGGCCCGATCGCGAAGGGCGAGGCCGACGCCTCCCGTGAGGAGCTCGGACGCGTAGCTCCACTGGCTCCAGACCCGGGCACGACGGGCACGGACCAGGAACCGGTCCGCCGCGGCGAGGACCGCGACCGCCTTCGCCTGGTGGCGAGGATCCGGGGCGAACCACGGGATGTTCTCCTCAACCCACGGTAGGAGATCGTCGGGGGGCGCGTCGAGCCGGTCGCGGATCTCCCCGGCGCGGTAGAAGCGGGCGGCGGTGAGCGCCTCCTCCGTGATCCTCGCGAGGTCCGCCTCGACATCGCGTCCGCCGAGGACCGCGAGCTGGGAGGGTCCCGGCGGGAGCGGCCCGACCGCCTCGAGATCGTTGAGCGCGGCCCGGAGATCGCCCCGGCACCGTTCGACGATCCGCTCGAGGACCCCCGTTCCGAGGGCGATCCTCTCCTGGCGAACGATCGTGGCAAGGTGCCGCGCTAGGTCCCCCGCCCCGATCGGGTCGAACCGCACCCTCGCCACGGCGCTGCGAAAGACGGGGGAGTACCGCGTGAGCGGCCGATCGTCGTTCACCGTGAGCACGATCGGCTGCCGCGTGGACCGAACGAGCCTCGCGATAGCTCCGAGGCCCCCCCGATCCGACGCATCGCTCGGGCGGCCGAGCCCCCTCCAGTCGTCGAGGTCACGGCGGGCCGCCGGGCCCCGGGTCCACGCCGCCGTTCCCGCGGTACGCGGGACCCCTTCCCAATCGGCGAACGCCTTGACCGCACCGGGAGTTCCGAGCCCCCAGGCCCCGTTGAGCGCGGCGATCTCTCGGTAGCGGGTCCGAAGGAACTCCCTCAGTGTCGGCGGCTTGGGAGCCGGCCGGGCGGTCTCGGCGACCCGACCCGTGAGGCAGTCCGCCTCGTCGAGCAGGATGAGGGCGCGATCCGAGCGACGCGCGGTCTCGTACTCCCCGAGGGTGTGGCTGAGGGAGGCTCGACCCGCGACCTCCTCGATCGCGGTCTGGTTGCGCGCGTCCGAGGCGTTCATCTCGACGACGGTCCAGCCGAGGTCGGCAGCGAGGGCGAGCGCGGACGACGTCTTGCCTACCCCGGGCGGTCCGATCAGGAGGGCCGCGCGCCGCGCCGGCGGGCGCGGCCCTTCCCACCCCCGAGCCCAGGCGCGAAGCTCCGAGCGGGCCCTCGGATTGCCGGCGACCGCGTCGAGCCGCGCGGGCCGGAGCCGCTCGGAGAGCGGCAGTCGGGCCGACCTATCCGGAGGCATCGCCCGACCAACGTCGGGGCCCATATCTCGGCTCCGGCCGAAACCGTGACCGAACGGTTGAGTAGCCGGAGGGGGTGGGGGCAGGGTGGCCGAATCCCCCTTCGCAGCGCTCGGACGGCGTTCCCCTCCCGGCGCTGCTTGGAGCTTCTCCGCGATCGGGTGGGACCTTGGATCCGGTGCCGCGGGCCGTGGTGCGACCGACCGGCTCCCGTCGGTCGCGCTCCTCCGCCGTGCGCGGGGCCAGGGGGTCACCACGTTCGATCTCGGTCGAAGCCGGCCGAGCGAGATGGTGGAAACCCTGCTCGGTGAGGCATTCCCCGATCCGGACGACGAGCTCGTCACGATCCTTCCGCACCGCGCCCCGCCCTCAGCGCCCGGGGAATCGGCGCGCTCGCGCGATCGCTCGTTGACGGAGCTCCGGGCCGATCTCGGCGCCGCCCGTCATCGATTACGCGGGGCGGGTCAACTCGTGATCGACTGGCAGAAGGGAGACCCTGCCGTCCCGACCCCGGGCCCGTCCAGCGAGGAGGCCGCGGTACTCAGGAACGAGCTTGCGGTGCTCGGTTGGACGGTACCCGGGAACGTCCCCGGCGGGGTGCAACCTCCCGCCCTCGGCTGTGGGCCGATCTCGCTCCTGGAGAGCTCGGTCCCGCGCGCTCTCGGCTTCGGCGCTCCCACCGGCACCGCGTGGATCGCTCGCGATCCCCTGGCCGGGGGTCGCCTGGACGGGACGGCCTTCGCGCGACCCGTGCTTGGGCCACGGAGCCCGGGACCCCCGACATCGTTGCGGGCCCTCGAGGCCGAATTCGCGGCGGTCCGGCCGTTCGGCTTCCTGACGGCGGGCACGGGTCGTACCCTCGCCCAGGCCGCGCTCCGGTTCGCGCTGGCCTGGCCGTGGGTCGTCACGGTGTCGGTCCCGTTCCCGAGCCCCGATCGCCTCGCGGAGATCGCCGGGACCGTGAACGCTCCGCCCCTCAGCGCGACCGAGCTGGACCGGGTCCTGTCCCTAGCCCCGTCGGTTTCCACCGGGGAGCCATCGTGATGTACCGTCGACCGTTCGGCCCCCGATGATCTCGGTCGGCGAGGCCGCCCCACCGATCTCGGGGATGACCGACCGGGGGGAGCCGTTCTCCCTGGCCGATCTGAAAGGGCACCCCGTCGTGGTGTTCTTTTACCCGAAGGCCGGGAGCGCGGGCTGCACGGCCGAGGCCAAGGGGTTCGCGCGTCACTACGACGTGCTCCGGGCCTCGGGAGTTACGGTCGTGGGCATCAGCGTCGACTCGAGGGAGGCGGAGGCCCGGTTCGCCGTGACGTGCGCGCTCCCGTTCCCTCTCGTGGCCGACCCGACGGGCGCGATCGCCCGGACCTACGGCGTCCTCGGGCGGTTCGGCTCGGCGCGGCGCGTCACCTTCGTGGTCGCGCCGGACGGCCGCGTCGCCGAGATCGTGAAGGGCGTGCTGCCGGGCCGGCATGTCCGCCGCACCGTCGCACGGTTCGTTCCGGAGGGTTCGGGGCCTCCGCCGCCGTCCTAAGCGCCCGGACGGGCTCGAGGTCGATGCCGGCCAAGATCGTGAGCGTCGAGCCGATCGAGCTCGCCGCGCCGGGCGACGAGCTCTCCTCGCCATGGAGCTCGACGATCGTCCTCGTCAAGGTCACCACCTCCTCGGGCGCGGTCGGCTGGGGAGAAGCCCCGACGACGCTGATGACGCGGCCGGTCGTCGAGAGCGTTCGGGAGGTAGCCCGATTCTTCGAGCGTCGCACGCTCGAGGACGCCCCGGCCGCGTTCCGGGAGTTCGAGCGGTACTCGTTCTACCGCTCCGTCTCGATGGAGGCGACGAGCGCCCGCTCCGCGGTCGACATCGCGGTCCACGACCTCCTCGGCCGGGGACTGGGCGTCCCCGTGGCGACTCTCCTTGGCGGGGCCGTTCGCGACCGGGTGCGGGCGTACGCGAACGGATGGTACTCGGACTGCATCGAGCCTGCCGAGTTCGCCCGGGCCGCCCTCGACCGGGTGCGGGCCGGGTTCCGGGCGATGAAGTTCGACCCGTTCGGCGACGCGTACCGCACCCTCTCCCCGGAGGCCCTTGCGGCCGCGTGCGCCCGCGTCCGTGCCGTGCGCGAGGCGGTCGGGCCCGAGGTCGACCTCCTGATCGAGTACCACGGGCGGTTCCTCCCCGAGGCCGCGCTCCGGGCGGGTCGGGCGCTGGAGGCCTTCGCGCCCCGCTTCATGGAGGAGCCGGTGCTCCCCGAGCTGTGCGACGCGCTCGCCGAGTTCCGGCGTCTCGTCCGGACCCCGGTCGCGCTCGGCGAGCGGCTCCTCACCCCCGCGGCGTTCGAGAGCTTCTTGGCGCGGGGCCTCGTCGACATCCTCCAACCGGACATCACGAACTCCGGAGGCTTCTCCGCGGGCCGAGAGATCGCCGGCATCGCGGCCGCGCACGGCGCTCCCGTCGCCTACCACAACGCGTTCGGCCCGGTCCAGACGGCGGCGACGCTCCAGCTGGACGCCGTCCTGCCGACGTTCTTCCTGCAGGAGAGCTTCGAGGCGAGCTGGCCGGCCTGGAAGTCCTCGCTCGTTCGCGGCTACGAGCTCGTTCAGGGCGAGTTCCGGATCCCGAAAGGCCCCGGGCTCGGCATCACGG
>JASHQF010000127.1 GCA_030037695.1 Thermoplasmata archaeon | reverse complement strand
CGATCCGAAGGAGTACGCGTGGTACCCCGATCTCCGCCGGCACGGCAACGTGCCGCACGCCGGCTTCGGCCTCGGCGTGGAGCGTGTCCTGCGCTGGATGCTGCGTCGGGAACACATCCGGGAGACGATCCCGTTCCCCCGGACCCCGGCCCGGATCACCCCGTAGCGGCGCGGGCGCGCGTCGCGCGGCGCACGCCAGCAAGGTTCAAGAACGAGCGCGCACCTCTGGCGTTCGCTCGCCCGTCGGGAGCCGCAGCGTGGCAACGGAAGGCACCTCGGACCGGGGAGGGGAGCGGCCCCCCGGGGCGAACGGAAAATCCCCCGGCCCGTTCTCGGTGGACCGGACGACCCATTTGGACGTCCCCGCGATCTGCGCCCTGCTGAAGAAGGTCTGGGAGGCCGAGCCCCCGGGCCTCCCGAACGAGCTCCTCAAGGCCTGGCAGCCGACGCCGCTCGAGTTCACGAGCCGGATGGAAGGGGTCACGTACTTCTGCGCCCGCCGCGACGGCCGCCTCCTCGGCGTCCTCGGGCTCGAGCTGGCCCACGGGAGCTGCCGGCTCGTCCACCTCGCCGTCGATCCGGACGTGCGGCGGCAGGGGGCCGCCACCGCGCTCGTCGCGGGCGCGATCGAGTGGGCGCGCCGGGCGAACGTCGCCTCGGTGTGGGCCGACCCGCTCGCGCGGTTCTCCGCGGCGAGCGCCCTGTTCAGCCGCCTCGGCTTCGCCGGTGCGGGCACCCTCCACAAGCACGAGTGGAACCAGGACGTCCAGCTGTTCGAGCGGGTGCTCTAGGGCGGGCCCGCTAGGCCGAGGGCGGGAGCCCCGGACCGGCGCGACCCGCGGCGCCGAGGCCCCGACCTTCCAGGAGCGATCGAAGGCGGCGGGCGCCGACCTCGGCGTGGCCGTCCCGGATCTCCCGCGCCCCCTGCGCCAGCTCCCGCGCGTCCCCGTCGGGGGTCCCCCCGCGGTTGCGCTCCTCGACGAGCCGGTCGCCGATCTGGGCGACGAACCGCGGCAGGCGCTCGCGCAGCCGGTTCCGGGCCTCCTGGCGGAGGGAGCGGATCTGCTGCTTGAGCGGGGCGAGCTTGCCGGCCCGGAGGTCCTCCTCCAGCGCGGCAGCGACGTCGGCGGGCTCGCCGACCGGGACCGAGCCGAGCGCTTCGAGGTCCTTGAGGAACGCGACCAGCTTCTCGAGGTCGTCCCGGGCCTGGTCCAGGTGCCGCTCCTTCAGCGCGACGACCCGATCGACCTGCTGGTACGTCGTGAGGGCATGGTCGAGCTCGCCGACGCGGGCCGCATGCAGCGCCTCCTCGATCTGCTCGCGTTCGAGCCGGTTGTCGACCGAGTAGGCCTCGAGCCGGCCGAGGCGCGTGCCCATCCGCGCGTCCCATCGCTCGAACGCCGAGACGATCCGCTGTTGCGCGAGCCGCTCGATCCCGCGGACGACCTCGGCCCACGGTTCGGGGTTCGTCGCGTTGCCGAGCGCGCGCTCGGCCCAGGCGGGGAGCCGCGGCAGCTCGATGCCGAGGGGCTGGGCGGCGTCGATCCAGACGCTGAGCCGGGCGAGGCGCCGGTGGAACTCCGCGGAGAGCGGGCTCGTCTCCGGAGTCGGCGTCGGGCGCCGGACGGGCGGGTGGACCGAGGAGGGGGCGGGTCGCGACGGCTTCATCGCGGCGTCGCGGGGCGCGGGGGGCGGCGGGGACGACGCCCGCTCGGCGTCCTCGGTACCGAGGAACGCGTGGCACGTCGGGCAGAGGAGGAACTCCTCCGGCACCGAGGCGCCGCACGAGGGGCAGGTCCGCTTACCCGGGGCCATCGACGTCGCCGACCGGTGCCACGGCGTGCCGCCTAAAAAGGGAGGGCTGCCCGGCCGGACCGCCCGGTCGCCGCCCCGGGCGGAGGAGTGCAGGGGGTGAGATTTGAACTCACGAACTCCTTCGAGACCAGGACCTCAACCTGGCGCCTTTGACCAAGCTGGGCCACCCCTGCACCGCGGAAGGGGTCGTACGGGGGTCGGACAATAACCCTTGCGAGCGCGCCGCCGTCCGGCCCCGGCACGGGCGCGCTCCGGCGGACAAACGCCATGTAGGGGAGCGGAGGTGGAGCGGCCCCATGCGCGACGAGCGGAGCGACGGGGCGACCGTCTTCATCGGGCAGAAGCCCACGATGACGTACGTCTTCCAGGTCGTCTCCCAGCTCAATTCCGGCGCCGGACCCGTCGTCGTGAAGGCCCGCGGGAACGCGATCGGCCGGGCGGTGGACGTCGTCGAGGTCGTCCGGCGCCGATTCCTCGAGGGCCAGGTCGAGATCGGTCGGATCACGATCGACACCGAGCGGCTCACGAACCGGGAGGGCCGCGACGCGAACGTCTCGTCGATCGCGATCCCGCTCACCCGAACGGGGGGTCCGCTGCCCCTGCCGGAGGAGCCCCCGGGGTCGGAGCCGGAGCCTCCGGCATAGGCTCGCGGACGACCCACGTCGCCGCCCACAGGTCGCCGATTCGCTGGCGCTCGGCCGTGAGCGCGATCACGATCGCGGCGATCGAGCCGAGGAGCCCCGCGGCGACCGTGACGAAGCCGACGATCCCCGCGACGGCGAGCACGCCGAGCGGGACGCCGACCCCGAGGACGGTCCCGGCGCCGGTCGCGGCCCCCTTCGAGAGCTCGACGGCGAGGAGCGCCGCTCCGAGGCCCTCGACCGTGAGCAGGGGGACGAGCGAGACGTTGCGCACGAGGGCGGAGAACCCGCCGACGGGCCGAAGCTCGCGATCGCTGACCCACAGGTGCCGGACCCACTTGCCGACCGTCGTGCCGACCGCGTACTCGGAGAGCGCGAAGTACAGGAACGCCACCGCGACGAAGCCGTAGATCGCCGCGTTGAACCCGGCGCTCGACAGGACCCCCACGAACCCGCCCGGGGTCGCCCGCGCGATCTCGCCGAAGACCGCGGTCGCCGGGACCCCGAGGAGCAGGAAGTCGATGCCGAACGCCACGATCCGATCGACGAGGCTCCCGAACCTCGGCCGGCCGAGGGTGGCGCCGACGAGGACGAGCGAGCGGGCCGTGAGCCACGCCCGGAACCCCTCGCGCCCGTCCGCCGTCCCGCCCCGGGCGACGCTGTCGAGGTTCGCCTGGTCGCTCACGACCCAGCCGGGGACGGGCATCCCGGTCCACGGCCGCCCGTCCGGGGTCGTCGGGGCCCCGAGGAGGCGACGGGCCTGGAGGGCCGAGGCGCGGGCGGCCTCGGCGGAGGCGGTGAGCGACTCCGCGAGGCGTCCCTGGACCCCGAAACGGTACCCCTGGCGCAGGCGGGCCGTCGGCGAGACGGAGCGGGTCGGGAGCGGCGCGCCGACCGGCGCCCAGCTCCCGCCGCGCAGGCGGTAGGTGGCGAACGCGGCGGCGAGGGCGAGGAGCCCCGAGAGGTACACTAGGTCGAGGATCCCCGCGCCCCCGATCGTGTAGAGCCCGGGCTCGCCCGGGTAGAGTCCCGGCTGGCGCAGGAGGTCGGCTCCCAGGAGAACGCCAAACGTCGACGCGAGGAACGCGAGCGGGAGGGCGAAGGCGGCCTCGTCCCGGAACAGCCTCGGGGCGAGGTCGGCGGCGACGAAGCCGGCACCGAGCGGAGGCAGGAGGTAGTACGGGAACCCCTCGACGATCCCGACGTTCGGCACCGCCGTCGTGCCGGCGAACGTCAGGACGAGGACGGCGGAGGTGAGCGCGACCAGGAAGGCGAGGCGTCGGGTCGCGGCGACCTCGGACCGGAGTCCGATCACGCCCACGGTGAGCGCGACCCCGGTGGCGCCGGCCGTGACGAGCAGCGCCTCGAGGAGCGGGGTGCCGACGCCCAGGTCCCGTCCCCAGGCGCCGAGCGTGGGGGCGGTCGACGGAAGGACCACGACGAACAGGAGGGCGCTCTCCCCGGCGAGGACGGCGAGGTAGCGGCCGGCCGTCCGGAACAGCGGGGGGGCGTACCGCTCCAGCGCCACGAGGCCGACGAGCACCGGGAACACCGCGCCGGCGAGATCGATCCCGAGCCAGGCGTTCGAGATCGGGGCGAACGGGACGACCGCGGTGAACGAGGCGAGAAGGCCTCCCGGGACGAGGAGCCAGAACGTCGTGCGGCCGAAGCCGAGACTCTCGGCGAAGGCGGGGCGCTCCCACGCGAGGAGGTACAGCAGGGCCCAGAGGAGACCGGGGATCCCGAAGCCGGCCACCAGGGAGGCGATGTCGGAGCTGAGCAGGAACGCGTTCGTGAGCCTCCCTCCGCGCCGACCGAGGGCCGGGTTCCACCGGGCGCGGACCTAAACGTTTTGTCGCGCGTCCGCGTCGACCGCCTTTGATGCCCGACGGCCGGGTCGAGACCGACTCGCTGGGACCGCGGACCGTGCCCGCCTCGGCGTACTGGGGGATCCAGACGCTGCGGGCGCGAGAGAACTTCCCCGTGAGCGGCCTCACGGCGTCCCGCCACCTCAAGCGGGCGTACGCGCAACTGAAGCTCGCCTGCGTGCGGGCGAACGTGGAGCTCGGGGGGCTCGACCGCGAACGGGGGGACGCGTTGGCACGGGCCGCCGAGGAGATGGTCGAGGGGAAGCTCGACGGCGAGCTGATCGTCGACGTCTTCCAGGCCGGGGCGGGGACGTCGTTCCACATGAACGTCAACGAGGTCCTGACGAACCGCGCGCTCGAGCTCCTCGGCCGTCCCCGCGGCGACTACGCCTGGCTCAGCCCGAACGATCACGTGAACCGCGGGCAGTCGACGAACGACACGTTCCCCTCGGCGGCGCAGGCGGCCGCGCTCTCCGCCCTGGCCGAGGTGCGCTCGGGCGCGGCCCTGCTGGCGACGAGCCTCCGGCGGCGGGCGGCCGCGCTGGGACCCCTCGCGAAATCCGGACGGACCCACCTCAAGGACGCGATGCCCGTGACGATCGCGGCCGAGCTGGACGCGTACGCCACGGCGCTCGAACGGGTCCTCGAGACGCTGCCGACCGTCGAGCACGCCCTCGCCGAGCTCCCGCTCGGCGGCAGCGCGGTCGGTACCGGGGTCAACTCGGTCCCCGGGTTCCGCGGACGGGCCGTCGCCGAGTACGCCCGTGTCTCGGGCCTCCCCCTCGCGGTCGCCCGCGACCCGTTCGAGACGATGCAGAGCCGCTGGCCGCTCGGCCTCGCCTCCGCGTGGCTCCGTACGCTCGCCCTCGAGCTCCTGCGGATCTCCAACGACCTTCGGCTCCTCGCGAGCGGGCCGGCGACGGGCTTCGACGAGATCCGCCTGCCCGAGATCCAGCCGGGGTCCTCGATCATGCCGGCGAAGGTCAACCCGTCGGCGGCCGAGTGCCTCGCGATGGTCGCCTTCCACGTCGTCGGGGCGGACGCCGCGACGGCGCTCGCCGTGCAGGCCGGCCAGCTCGAGATCAACGTGATGGTCCCGCTCGCCGCGTTCGAGGTGCTGTTCGCGGCGGAGATCCTCGCGGCGTACCTGCCCGTCTTCGCCCGGAGCTGCATCGACGGCCTCGACGTGAACCGGGAGCGGCTCGAGCGGTACTTCCTCGACTCCGGGGCGCTCGCGACCGTCCTCACCCCCCGGCTCGGGTACCTCAAGGTCGCCGAGCTCCTGCACGAGGCGGCGGCCTCCCGGCGGCCCGTGCGCGAGCTCCTGCTCGAGCGGCATCTCCTGCCGCCCGAGGAGATCGAGGCCCTCCTCGGCGAGGCGGCGTTGCGCAAGCTCGCCGAACCGGTCCGCTAGGGCGGCCCCGGCGGAGAGGTTAAGCGCCCCGTACCGGCTCGGCTCCCGCCGATGGCGTCCACGGAGCAGACGGCGAGCGCGCTCGGGAACCCGGGGTCGGAGGAGTTCCGCCGGGCCGCGACCGCCCTCGGTCGGGTCGGGCTCACGCAGTACGAGGCTCGGGCGTACATCGCCCTCGTCGGGCGGGGCGTCGGCGACGCCGCGTCCGTCGCCTCCGCCGCCGGGATCCCGCGCACGAGCGCCTACAAGGTCCTGGAGTCCCTCGCCGAGAAGGGCTACGCCCAGCCGACCGGCGGCAAGCCGATCCTGTTCCGGCCGAAGTCGCCGCTCGACGTCGCCGAGACCCTCAAGGGCGCGATCCAGGAGGTGTTCGAGCAGCTCGCCGAGCTCCATCGGGTCGTGGCGGAGCACGGCGAGCCGCAGCTCGTCTACCTGCTCTCGGGGCGGGAGAAGGTGACGACGAAGATCGGGGAGCTCCTCGACCGATCGAGCCGGACGTTCATCCTGACGACGCCGCAGGTCGCCGACCTGCGCGACGAGCTCGGCAAGAAGATCCAGAGCGGCCTGAAGCGAGGGGTGCGGATCACGTTCGTCACCGCGGCGCTCCAGAAGGTCCCGGAGGGCGTCGAGTACGTCCCCCGCGAGAACCTCCTCGCGACCGAAGTGCTGGCGGACGGCGAACACGCGCTGCTCGCGGCCCCGGGCCTCGATGCGTGCGGCTTCACCGACAACCCGATCCTCACCGCCCACCTCAAGCAGTTCCTCGAGGTGATCCTCGAGCGGCCTCCGGATGCCCCCGGGGGCTAGTCCGGGGCCGGCGGGTCGTGCCCCCCCGGCCGAACGGGTGCGGGCTCGGCTTCGCGCGCTCGCCGGGGAGTCGACCGCCCAGCGCCTGCCGCCCGGCTATCAGCGCCTGGGGCGGGTCCTCGTGCTCCGCCTCCCCGACGCGCTCCGTCCCTGGTTCGCCACCGTCGGGGCCCTGTGGCAGGAGGAGCTCGGCGTCGCGACCGTGCTCGTCCGCCGGGGTCCGATCGACGGCGAGCTCCGTCGCCCCAGGACGGAGATCGTCGCGGGCGGTCCGACCGAAACGGAGGTGGTGGAGCACGGCGTGCGGTGGCGGTTCGACGCGGCGCGGCAGATGTTCGCGCAGGGCAACCGGGTCGAACGCCAGCGGGTCGCCGAGCTCGTCGGTCCCCGAGAGCACGTCGCCGACCTGTTCGCCGGCATCGGCTACTTCACGGTCCCGATCGCGCGCCGGTGCCCGGACGCAACGCTCGTGGCGGTCGAGAAGAACCCCGAGGCGTTCCGCTTCCTTGAGGAGAACGTCCGGACGAACGGGGTGGCCGACCGGGTGCGCTGCGTCCTCGGCGACAACCGGGCGGTGGAGCTCCCCCGGCAGGGGTTCGACCGGGTCCTCCTCGGCTACCTTCCGGACGCCGTGCCGTGGGTCCCGCGGGCCGTGGGGCTCCTCGCGCGCGAGGGAGGATGGATCCACGTCCACACGGTCGTGGACGCCCGCGGCGGCGACATCGCGGCCCGCGCGAGCGCGGGTCGTGCGGCGGCGTCCACCGGGGCGACCGTCGTCGCTTCCCCGACGGTCCGGACCGTGAAGCCGTACGGGCCCGGCCGGACCCACGTCGTCGTCGACCTACGGGTCGTACCGGGCTAGCGGGCGGGCGGCGCCGGGGCGCCGGCGCGCAACGCGGCGAGCGCCTCGGGGAACGCGCGGGCGAACCGTTCGATGTCCGCGGGCGGGTTGGAGAACGAGACGCGGACGAACCGGGGGCCGTAGGTGCGGGAGAGGTACGTTCCGGCCCGGACGAACACGCCGTGGCGGCGCAGCAGCTCCTCCTGCAGGCGCTCCGGGGCGACGCCCGTCGCCGCGATGTCGATCACCGTCATGTTCGCCCGCGACGGGCTGACGAGGACCCGAGCGCCGTCGATCCCTCGCACGACGTCAGCGATGCGGCGGTCGTTCGCACGGGTCGTCCGCACCACCTCCCCGATCCACGACGCCTTCGTCCGCAGGGCCGCGCGGGCTGCGACCTGCGCGAGGACGTTGACCCCGAGGTCGTTGGTGTTGTACCGGGCGATCGAGCGCTGGAGCTCCGGCCGCGCGAGCAGGCCGCCGAGCCGCATCCCGGCGAGGCCGCAGTTCTTCGAGACCGACCAGATCGTGACGGTCTCCTCCGGAGCGAACGTGGCGGCGAGCGCGTGGCCGTCGGAGAAGTCCCGGTAGGTGATGTCGTTGAGCAGGAGGAGCCGGTGGTCGTGGGCGAGCTCCGCGATCGCCCGCACCTCGTCGCGAGGGTACCCCGAGCCGAGCGGGTTCAGCGGGTCGATCAGGAGGAGCATCCGGGTCTTCGGCCCGATCGCCTCCGCGATCGCCTCCGAGGTGAGCCGGTACGGGGGCCGGTAGATGTCGAGGCAGACCGGCCGCGCCCCCGAGAGCTCGATGAACCGGTGGATGATGAGGTAGCTCGGGTCCGACGCCACCACCTCGTCGCCGTCGTGGAGGAGCGCCCGTGCGACCATGTACAGCGACTCGGTCCCCCCCGAGGTGAGGCACGGGACGGTACCGTCCAGGCCGAGGTCCTGCTGGACCAGCGCGAGCAGCTCCGGATCGCCCGAGCCGAGCGGGTACCCCTCGTAGCGCCGGGCCCGGATCGCCTCGTCGAGCGCCGACCGGACGACCTCGGGCGGGACGAGATGGTTCGTGTTCTGCGAGAGCCAGGCGACCTGGTCGTGGCGGTCGTGGGCGTACCGGAACGCGTCGAACGGCTCGGGGGTCACGCCGTCGGACGGCGGCCCCCTCGCTTAACCCCTGCGGGACTCGGTCGGGCCGGCCCCGGCGAGGAACGTGGTCACGATCCCTCCGGCGAAGCTCCGGGCCTCCGCGCGTTCAAAGCCGGCCCGCCCCAGGAGGGCGAGCACGGCGTCCGGTCGCGGGAACGCTCGGAGCGACTCCGGCAGGTACCGGTACGGTCCCTCGCTCCCGAACAGGCGTCCTACGATCGGTACGACCCGATCGAAGTAGGCGTGGAACAAGGCCCCCACCGCGGGGATCGGCGGCTCGGAGATCTCGAGGGTGAGCGCCACCCCGCCGGGTCGCAGGACGCGGCGCCACTCTCGGAACGCCATCTCCAGGTCGCGGAGGTTCCGGGCGACGAAGGCGTTCGTGATCAGATCGAACGAGCCCGTCGCGAACGGGAGGTGCTGGGCGTCCGCCTGGGCGAACTCGGGCGGCGGTCCGGTCCCGAGCCGCCCGACCTCCAACATCGCCCGGGTGAAGTCCCCGGCGATCACGCGCGCCGCCGGATAGCGCCGGGCGATCGCGCGGGCGAACTCCCCGGTCCCGCAGCCGAGGTCGAGCGCCCGAGCGATGGGTATCGTCCGGAACCGGTCGAGCTCCCCGAGGGCGCGGAACCGCCAGAGGATGTCCTGGCCGAACGTGGAGAGATGGTTGAACCGCTCGTACCGCCGAGCGATGTGGGCGAACATCCGGCGGACGTCCCGCTCGAACGTCGGGCGGGCCCGGTCCGGGTACGGCGAGCCGTCCGTGGCCGTCCGCGGAGCAGCCCCCGCCATGCCCGTCGACCGGGGTTCCGGGCTTAACGGTGGGGGTCACCCGGACGACGGGCCGGGCGCTCGGTCGAGCTCGGCCAGGAGCGGGCCGAGGTCCGCGCGGGTCTCGGCCAGGCCGAGCCGGCGGGCCTCCACCAGGCGCCGGCGGGCCTCCGCGGGCTCGCCCGTGCGAAGGAGGATCCGGCCCGAGCGCACGAGGAGCTCGGCGATCTCCCCCATCATGCCGATCTCGCGGGCGAGGCCGAGGGCGCGTTCGAACTGCTCCCGTGCCTCGGTCAGCTGCCCCCGGGTCTCCGCGATCATCGCCCGGGTCATCGCGACCTGTTCCTCGACGAGCCGGTCGCCGAGCAGGTGGGTCGTCTGCTCGGCCCGCTCGAGGGACCGCTCCGCCTCGTCCGGCCGATCGAGCTGAGCCTCCCACTGCGCCCGATTGAGCAGGCAGTAGCCGATCCAGATCGGGGAGCGCGAACGCTCGGCCTCGCCGAGGGCCTCCTCGATGTGGCGCTGGGCGTCCGCGGTCCGGCCGAGCCAGAACTCGAGGATCGCGCGGTTCATCGCAGCCCGGGACCGGGCCCCGTGGTCCTCCCCTTTCGCGAACAGCGCGCCGGCCTTGGCGTACAGTCCGAGCGCCGTCGCGAAATGCTCGGCCCCCCGCTCGACCAGGGTGTTCGCGAGGTCGACCAAGGCGTGGCCCCGCTCGAGCGGGGTCCCCGACGCCTCGGCGAGATCGAGCGCGGCTCGCTGGTGGAGCTCGGCCCGGGGGATGTCGGCGAGACGCCAGGCGACCGCCCCGAGGACCCGACGCGCCGCCAAACGGTCGGCCGGCGTTCCGGACCGCTCGAGCAGCGGCTGGGCCTCGGTCGCCAGCGTCTGCGCGGAGCGGAACTCACTGCGGTCGAGGCGCGTCGTCGCGAGACCGAGCAGCGCGCGCCCGCGCTCCAGTTCCAGGGCGGGGTCCGTGGGGGCGAGCGCGACCGCCTCGGCGAGCGCCGCCTCGGAGCGCGTGAGCTCCCCGAGCTCGTCGGAGAGGCGCCCGATCTCCGTGAGCGTGCGGATCTCGCGGCGCCGATCGGGGGTCCGGGACCGCCGCTCGGCGTCGAGGACCCGCTGCAGGTGAGCGACCGCCACCTCGAAGGCGAGCGCCCGGGCCGCGGTCCGGGAGGCGCGAAGGTTGAACTCGATCGCCTTCGGGTCGTCGCGGCCGAGGTAGTAGTGACGGGCGAGCTCGACCTCGGACCCCTGACCCGACGCTTCGAGGGCGGCGGCGACCCGACGGTGCAGGATCCGTCGCCGGGTCTCCGTCATCTCCGCGTAGATCGCGCCCCGGGCCTCCTCCGAGACGAACTCGCAGGCGCTCGGGTCCGGGCGACGCAGGATCCCGGCCCGGACCAGGGTCTCGAGCGCCTCCTCGACAGCCGGGGCGGGGATCCCGGTCGCGGCGGCGAGGTGCTGCGGCGCGACGTCCCGTCCGATCACGGCGGCGTAGGCGAGGACCCGGCGCACGGGGGGGGCGAGGGCCCGGGCGCGGTCGCGGACCGCCTCCGAAAGATCGGGAGGGCGATCCCGACGGGGGCGCTCGAGCCGGTCGGAGCGATCGGACCGCAGGACCAGCTGCTCGACGAGGAGGGGGTTGCCTTCCGTCTCGGCGTGCCAACGGACCACCTCCTCGGCGGACGGGCGCGCGCCCGTGAGGAGCTGCGACGCGAACTCCGCGACCTCCTCCACCGTGAACGCCCGTAGCTCGATCGCGCGGACGGTCGGGAGCTTCGCGAACCGCTCGAGGACGCCCCGCGCGGGAGCCCCCACGGTCCCTTCGGGCCCGACGGTCCCGACGATCCCGAGGGGCACGCCCCCGAGTCGCTCACCCAGCCTCCGCAGCACTTCCAGCGACGGGCCGTCGGCGAGCGAGAGGTCGTCGATCGCCAGGAGGGTCGGGCCGTCGTGGGTCCGGGCGACGATCGCGTCGACCAGGCGGGCAAGCTGCTCGCCGCGGACCGCACCGAGCCGATTCGAAGCGTTCGGGGAGACGGGCGGGAGGAGCCCCTCGACCTCGGGTCCGTCGGGTCCCGGGGACGGCTGGCCGTCCAGGGGCTCGGGCCCGACCGTCGGAAGCGACGGGAGCGGGAACACCGGCTCGGACGGCGACCCTAGAGGATCCTCCGACCACCGACGGAAGCCGTGGAGCAGGGCGTAAGGGGAGGGGATCTCGGTCGGGACGGCCCGGCTGAACAGAACGTGGACGCCGTGGGAACGGGCCCGCGAGGCACACGCCCGGAGCACTTCGGACTTCCCGGTCCCGCCCGCGCCACGCACCAGTACGGCGCCGCCCCGGCCCGCGCGCAGCTCGTCGATCAGGCGATCGACGCCCTCGAGCACGTCGGTACGGCCGACGAGCCGGGGGGACGCAGCGTCGAGGGGGCTCGCGGTCACGGGGTCCCCGGGCCGGGCGGCCCCGGGTCGTTCGGCGGTGCGGTCCCCGCCCCCACGCGGGGCTCGGGCTCGCCCGGATGGGGCAGCTCGAGCGTCGCCCGCAGGTCTTCGTAGGCCGAGGCGAGGCGCGGGGAGAGCTCGGTGACCTTCAGCTCGGTCGCTCGCCGGAACGCCTCCCGGGCCCCGGCGAGGTTTCGGGTCTTGAACCGAAGGCGCGCCAGGCAGAACTCGGCGACCGCCTCGTCGGCGCGCAAACGCGCCGTGCGAGCGAGCTCGCTCGCCCGAACGTACGCCCGTTCGGCGTCGTCCCAGTGGGCCCGACGCTCGGCGATCCGGCCCCGGTTCGCCTCGACCTGCTCCGCCCCGAGCGCATCGCTGAGGCGCGCGAGGAGCAGGCCCGCCTCCTCGTTGTCGCGCTCGGCCTCCTCGACCTGCCCGAGGGCGAGGCGGATCTCGACGCCCGAGAGGAGCGACCGCCCAGCCGCCCGTACATCGTGCGCCCGTTCGGCCGCGGCGCGAGCGCGCTCGAGATGCTCGAGCCCGTCCATCGGTCGGGTCTCGCCCAGCGCCACCCCCAGGTTGTGGAGGGCCCGCGCGAGCTCCGCCCAGTCCGAGGCGGCTCGGAGCTTCTGGATCGCCCGTTCGTACCACTCGATCGCGACGGGCCGAACCTCCTCGCCGAGGAGCGCGAAGGCGTTCGCGATGTCGATGGAGAGCCGCCCGAGGAGCTTCGGGTCGCCGTCCGGATGCAGCTCCTCGAACGCCTTCAGGCTCTCCTCGAGGGCGTCCCGGAACTCCCCCCGCTGGAACGCGAGCCGCCCGAGGAGCCGATAGCCCTCGGCGGCGCCGAGATGGTCGCCGCTCGCCCGGAACAGGCGGAGCGCCTCCTCGGTCCCCCGGCCCGCGGCGGGGAGGTCGAGGTTCTCCCGGGCGACCTCCGCGCGGGCGAGCTCGAGACGGCCGCGGACCCGGGGATCGTCCCGGTCGACGTTCCGGAGGGCTTCCTCGTACCAACGGTCCGCCGCCGCATAGTGCGACGTGGCGTAGCTCAGATCGCCGAGGTGCTCGGCGATCCCCGCCCGATCGGCGCGGTGATCGCCGGGGAGGGCGGCCAGATCCAGGAGGGCCCGCTCGTACAGATCGACCGCCCGTTCGGGCTCGTCCGCGAGTCTAGCCTCCTCGGCCGCCCGGCGGTTGTACTCGTACGATTTCGCCGCCACCCGCCCGAGGAAATAGTGCCGTCCCAGCTCCGCGAGCCCGTCGAGCCCGCTCGGAGGGTCGATCCGCTCGAGCGCCTCCGCGATCCGCCGGTGGAGGATCCGGAGCCGGCTCTCGCTCAGGGACCGGTAGATCGTGGCACGGGCCTCCTCGGCCGCGAACCGGAACCGGTCCCCGCCGGGCCGCTCCCGCAGGAGATCGTCCTGGACGAGGCGCTCGAGCTGCTCGGCGAGGGATTCCTCCTCGATGCCCGTCGAGGCGGCGAGCAGCGGGAACGAGAACTCCGGGCCCATCGCGCTGGCGTAGGCGAGGATGCGGTGAAGCTCGGGGGAGAGCCCCGGGGGCGGGCGGGGTCCCGACGGGGCCGCGGGATCGCCGACCTCGGCCGCCATGGCCGGTCGTACCGGTCGGGCGCCGTTAAATCCTGTCGGCGAACCGGCGCCGCCAACGGTTAAGAACCGGCCCACGGCTGGGGAGCTGCGATGGAGCCCGGCGAAGAGGAGATCGAGGAAGGGTCCCCGCTCTCCCGGATGCCGTTCGCCCGGAAGGTCACGTTCTGGGGGTTCGCCTCGCTGATCGTGCTCGCGATCGTCTTCTACGTCTGGTGGGGGCTCGCGTTCGGGGTCTGGATCGACAACGGCGTTTACGCCGTCTTCATCACCCTGTTCCTGTTCGGCCTCGCCGGGATGTGGCTCGTCTCTCCGAACCCCCCCGCGCCCTCTCCCCCGAACCCCTAGGATCGGGGAGCCGCCCCCCCGGTTCGGGGATCACATCGGCTGGGCGGCGAACGCCCAGCGGACGGGGGAGGTCGAGCCGCACGCGATGCAGGCCGGCGGGCTCCCCGGGAGCCACGGCACCGGATCCTCGGGGGTCCCGAGGAGCGCCCCGTCGATCGCCTGCTCGATCGCGTGACCGCACGCTTCCTCCCCGCACCATCCGAGGGAGCGGACCTGGTCCGATCCCGCGAGCTCGGCCAGGGTGGCGGCGGGCAGGAACGAGGCCCGGAACGCGGCGCCGGCCCGCTCGGTGAGGGCGCGGTCGAAGTCGGCCAGACGCGCCGCCACCCCGTCCTCGAGGTCCGCGATCGGCAGGCTCGCCTTGCGGCCGAGGCGATCGACGGCCGTGACGGCGCCGGCCGCCGCCTCGCGGCGGCCGACCTCGAGGCGCAGGGGGACGCCCCGAAGCTCCCACCGGTAGTACTTCGCGCCAGGGCGCTCGTCGCCCCCGTCCAGGAACGCCCGGCGCCCGTGGTGCTCCAGGCGCTCGGCGAGGGTGCGCGCGAGACGCGCCGTGCCCCCGTCCTCGTCGGGCGAGGGGATCGGCACGATCACGACCTCGTACGGGGCGACCGACGAAGGGAAGACGGCCCCCTTCGCGTCGCCGTGGACCGCCACCACCGCGCCGAGCAGCCGCTCGGAGAGGCCGAACGTCGTCTGGTGCGGATGCCGTTGCGTGCCGTCGGGCGCCTCGTAGACGATCCCGTACGGCTTGGCGAAGTTGTCCCGGTAGTGGTGCACGCTCCCGAGCTGGAGCGTCCGCGCGCCCCCGACGGGGGCGTCGAACGCGATCGAGTAGTGGGCCCCGGCGAACTTGTCCCACTCCGGTCGCCGAAGCGCGAGGTACGGGAGCCCGAGCGCCCCCGCGATCGCTCGGAACGCCCCGAGGTTCGAGCGGACCCGCGCGGTGGCGGCGTCGTCGTCGAGCTGGCAGGTGTGCTCCTCGAAGAAGTGGATCTCCCGGACCCGGACGAACGGGCGTGTGGTCTTCGTCTCGTAGCGGAAGGTGCTCACGATCTGGTAGACGTTGAGCGGCAGGTCGCGATGGGAACGGACCCAGAGGGCGAAGACCGGATAGATGGCGGTCTCGCTGGTCGGGCGCAGGACGAGCGGGACGTCGAGCTCGCTCAGGCCCCCCTTCGTCACCCAGAAGACCTGGGCGTCGAACCCCTGGATGTGCTCCTTCTCCTTCGCGAACTCGGTCGCGGGGATCAGCGTCGGGAACTCGACGGGCTCCGACCCGGTCGCCTCGATCTCCCGAACGAGGATCCGGTCGAGGTTGCGGCGGGCGCGGAACCCGTACGGGGTCCAGACGTTCATCCCCTTGACCCCGTAGCGTTTGTCGGAGAGGTTCGCCTCCTCGACGACCGCGAGGTACCAGTCGACGAAGGCGGTCCGCTTGTCGGGCAGCTCGACCATCCGACCCCGACGGTGGGCCCCGGACCATAAGAGCGTGCCCGGAAACGCGGGACCGGCGGCACGGACCGGCGCGTCCGCGCCGCCGGTCGGCCCCCCCCGCCGGTCGCTCCACACGAGGCGTTAAGCCGTGAACCGGCTCTAGTTCGTGGGCCATGCGCCTGGTCGTCTGCGTCGACCGCGACGACGATCTCGGTCGCAAGGCCCAGGTGACCGGGCCGATCGTCGGGCGGACGAGCGTGCTCGAGGCGGCGGTCCGGCTCGGGACCGTCGACCCCGAGGACTCCGACACGAACGCGATCTTCGCCGCGGTGAGCCTCCTGGACGAGCTTCGGGCCGCCGGCGAGGAGTGCGAGGTCTGCGTCCTCACCGGCTCGTCCAAGGTCGGGATCGTCTCCGACCGGCGGGTCGCCGAGCAGTTCGACCGGGTCCTCGGGCAGGTCCATGCGGCGTCGGCCTACCTCGTGAGCGACGGCGCGGAGGACGAGTACCTGTTCCCGATCCTCGCCTCCCGCGTTCGGATCGATGGGGTTCGCCGGGTCTTCGTCCGTCAGAGCGCCAGCCTCGAGTCGACGTACTACACGGTCGTCCGCGCGCTCAAGGACCCGAAGCTCCGGGCGAAGACCGTACTCCCCTTCGCGTTCGTGCTCCTGATCCTCGGCTTCGCCGCCGCGGACGGCGTCTTCCTCTGGGGGGTGATCGGTCTCGCGATCGTCCTCGGCGTCTACCTCATCTTCTGGACGTTCGATATCGACGAGACGCTGATCGAGGCGATCCGGACCGCGTCGACCGACGTCCGCACGGGCTCGGTGACGCTCGGCTTCGGCCTGCTGACCGTGACGCTCGTCGGCGTCGGCTTCCTCACCGGCTACAACCTCTACGCCGCGAGCCCCGGGCTCTCCGCGTTCTCGCGGAGCGTCCTGTTCGCCCAGGCGGGTCTCCTCTGGTGGATCCTCGGCGCGGTCGTCTGGGAGATCGGCCGCGCGATCCGCCGCAAGCTGCTCCTCGGCCGGTTCCCGCGCTCGCTCGCGGTCGCGCTGACCTCGATCGTCGGGCTCGGGTTCGTGAGCTACGGGATCGTACTGCTGTTCCGGCTCCTCGAGGGGATCACCGGGTCCCCCGCGATCCCGCTCCTCGTCGGCGTGATCGTGACCGGCCTCGGGCTCGTGATCGGCGCGGGCGTCATCCAGCAGTACTTCAAGGCGAGCGCCCGGCGGCTCGTCCCGCCGCCCCCGACGGTGAGCTAGCGCGCGCCGGCGGAGAGGGCGCCCCGGGCCGCGAGCGTCTCGAGATCGGCGCGCGGCACGTCGAGGCCGCATCGCTCGGCCAGGAGCGCCCGGGTCGGCTCGAGGCCGGGAGCGATCGCAGCGGCCCGGGCGGCGAGGCTGGCGAGGTCCTCCCAGTAGTTCCAGGGGAACACGACCCACACCCAGGCGTCGCGCGGGATCGTCTCGGCGAAGTACGTCGGGACGAACTTCGCGTGGTCGATGTGCAGGAGGGTCGCGCTCTCGAGGCGGGCGGGTCCGGCCGCGCGGACGTGCTCGAGCGCGAGGAGGAGGCTCTCTCCCGTGTCGGTGATGTCGTCGACCGCGAGCACCGTCTCGCCCCGGACCGCCCCCGAAAGGCCCTCGGTGACCTTCGCCGCGCCGTCGCGGGTCGCCGTCACCCCCCAGTGCTGGGCCCGCAGGGAGACGAGGCGGGTCACGCCGAGGCGGTCGCACAGGAGCCGCGCCGGGACCCACCCGCCGCGGGTGAGGCCCACGATCGTCTCCGGTCGCCGATCCGCGTCCCGCACCCTACGGGCGACGTCGTCCGCCCACCGGTCGATCTCGCTCCACGGGACGCGCCGGCACCGGGGAAGGTCGGCGGTCACGGGGGGCGCCCCGACCTACGGGTAGAAGCCCCGGATCCGGATCGCGTCGACGACGCGCTGGATCGCGAGGACGTAGGCGGCGGTCCGGTTGTGGACCTTGCGCTCCAGCGCGACCTTGTGGACGTCGGCGTACGAGCGGACCATCACCCGCTCGAGCCGCTCGTTGACCTGCTCGAGCGACCAGAAGAACCCCTGGATGTCCTGCGCCCACTCGAAGTAGCTCACGGTGACCCCACCCGCGTTCGCGAGGATATCGGGGAGCACGGTGACCTTCTTCTGGAACAGGATCGCGTCCGCCGCGGGAAGGGTCGGACCGTTCGCCGCCTCGGCGACGAGCTTCGCCTGGATCTTGTCGGCGTTGTTGCCCGTGATCTGGTTCTCGAGCGCCGCGGGGATCAGGATGTCCGCCTTCGCCTCGAGGACCTCCTCGTTCGAGATCGCCTTCGCGCCCGGGAAGCCGACCACCGAGCCGGTCTTGCGCTTGTGCTCCTCGACCGTGTGCGGGTTCAGTCCGTCGGCCTTGTAGATCCCGCCCTTGGAGTCGGAGATGGCGACGATCGACGCGCCCTGCTCGTCGTGGAGGAGGTTCGCCGCGACGCTCCCCGCGTTGCCGAACCCCTGGACCGCGACGGAGCCGCCCTTCACGCGCACGCCGGCGTCCTTCGCGGCCTCGCGCACGACGTAGGCGCAGCCGCGCCCGGTCGCCTCGCCCCGGCCCTCGCTGCCGCCGAGGCTGATCGGCTTACCGGTGACGACCCCGGGGACGGAGTAGCCCTTCTGCATCGAGAACGTGTCCATGATCCAGGCCATCGTCTGGCTGTCGGTGTAGACGTCCGGCGCGGGGATGTCGACCTCGGGGCCGATGATCGAGGCGATCTCGCTCGCGTAGCGGCGGG
>JASHQF010000126.1 GCA_030037695.1 Thermoplasmata archaeon | reverse complement strand
TGGGACTGTGGGGTAGCTTGGTCCATCCTTCGGGGTTCGGGACTCCGAGACGCCAGTTCAAATCTGGCCAGTCCCACTCGCCCGGCCGCCCGGGCCCGGGCGGCGCCCGCTAGCCGAGGGTCTGCGCGAGCGCGCGGACCGCCGCGCCGCCGTTCTTGAGGAACGGCCCCCCGTGATAGGAGAGCAGGGAGTCGATGGCGAGCTGGGCCATCCGCCGCGCCGAGATCTGGGCGGTCGGGGTGTCGATCGTGAACTCGGGCGGGGTCAGGATCAGACCCGACTCGGCGCCGAGGAACAGGTCCCCCGAGAACAGGAGCTTGCGCTCGGTCTGGTAGAACGCCGTGTGGCCCGGGGTGTGCCCCGGAGTGTGGTAGGCGAGGAGACCGCCCGCGGCGTCGATGCTGTCGCCGTCCTTGAGGGTCTCGTCGACCGTGAACGGCTCGGGCGGCGGGACGCCGGGTCCCTTGTACTTCGGCCGTTCGGCGATGTACGCGGCGTCGATCCAGTGCGCGAACGTCCGGGCCCGGGTCTTCGCCACGAGCTCCTTCAGCGCCCCGGTGTGGTCGAAATGCAGGTGCGTGATCAGGATCTTCTTCACCGCCGTCGGTTCGACCTTGATCTTCGCGAGGTAGGCCAGGGTCGCGGTGTGGGTGCCGGGAAGTCCGGCGTCGATCAGGGTCCAGCTCGCCCCGCGGTCCTTCAACAGGTAGACGTGGGTCGAGAAATCGGGGGAGGGGTCGACGCCTTCCACTTGGTGCACGCCGGGGAGGATCTCCGCCATACGGATCGCCGGAGGCGACACCCGCGAGGATAAATCGCCGCGTGCGCGCTCCCGGGAGCCCGGACGGGCCCGGCTTAGACCGACCCTGAGCGAGCCCAGGCAGCGGCGACCGCTCGCACCGACGCGGCGACCGCGTCGGGGGAGAGTCCGCCGAAATCGAAGATGCCGGCGACCTCATCGACCCCGAGCGACTGCAGGGCAGCGAGGCGGCGGGCGACCTGTTCCCCCGTGCCGATCGGCGCCCATCCGCTCCCCTCGATTGCTTCCGGCGTAGCATGGTCCGGATGGTGCCGGGCCTTCGCTTCGAACGACGGGGACCCGGTCGCGACGCGGGCCTTGAGGTATCGCGCGAGCGCCTCGCGGGCCGCCGCCGGCTCGGGTCCGGCGTAGACGTGCAGGGCCACGAGGACTTCGCCCCGACGCCCGGCCGGTAGCTGACGTCGGTACTCTCGGATCTGGGCCGCGAGCTCGGCGTCATCGGCGACCGTGGCGTACGGGATCAGGGCGAGAGAGGCCCCCCGACGCGCGACGAACGGTATCGCCTCCTTCCGTTGCGCGGCGATCCAGAGGGGCGGGCTCGGTCGCTGCACCGGGAGCACGTTGAGCCGGACGGTCGTCCCGGTCGGCGTGACGCGTACGTCGCGACCCGCGAACGCGTCGAGGATCGCCGCGAGGTGGCTGTCGAACCGCTCCCGCTTGGTCGCGGGATCGATCCCGAACCCCTCGAGCTCGGCGGGGACGTACCCGCTCCCGAGGCCGAGGTTGAGCCGGCCCCCGAGCAGGCGGTCCAGCACGGCGTACTCCTCCGCAACGTCCACGGGGCGATGGAACGGGAGCACGCTGACGAGCGAGCCCAGACGGAGCGTGCGCGTACGAGCGCCGCAGGCGGCGAGGACCACCGGAGGGGAGGGGCAGACCCCGCCGGCGTGGAAGTGGTGCTCCGCGATCCAAAGGGTGGAGAGCCCGGCCCGTTCCGCGACCTCCGCCAGGGGCGGAAGCTCCCGGACCCGATCGTCGGCCCTCGGGCCGAGCTCGGGGTAGGCGTCCACGACCGAGAACGCGCTGAGGCGCACGGCGGTTGCGACGGAGCGGCGGTACAAGGCGCTTCGCGCGTTCGTCCGGCGCCGGCCCGACAGGGGGAAGAGCGTGCGCCCGCTCTTGGGACGTGTCCCTCCCCGGCGTCCCGCTCGCCCCCGGACGGGCCGACGGACCCGTCCATCTGCCCGGGGATCGCCGGGCACCGAGGCTGCCGCCCGTCGTCGCCCTGCGTCGGGAAGATTGGCCGCCCGGCCCGAGTCAATCCCGCGGCGCTCGGGGATTCGTCGTCGAGGGGGAACCCCACGACCCCGCCGCCGCGGGCCCTCCCGCGGTCGGAGGGCTCGACCTGGACCTCTTCCGGGAAGGTGAGACGGTTCGCCTCGACGGGGACGCAGGCACGGTCATCGTGGAAGGGACCCAGGAACTCCGCGTGGTGACGGCGTTCGTCGAACGCGTCGACCACCGGATCCTCCTGCTGCGCCGCTCGGCGAAGGTCGGCAGCTTTCAGGGTCGCTGGGCGGCCGTCTCGGGCTACCTCGAGGACCCGACCCCCCTCGCCCAGGCGGAGCGCGAGCTCCGGGAGGAGACGGGACTGGCGCACGACGACCTCGAGCTGCGGGCCGTAGGGCGCCCCGTGCTCGCTCGCGACGAGCGGACGATCTACGTCGTGCACCCTTTCCGGTTCGGGACCCGGACCGATCGGATCCAACTCGACTGGGAGCACACGGAGGCGGAGTGGGTGCTGCCCGCGGAGCTCCGGCGCCGCGCGACGGTGCCGAAGCTGGAGCGCGCGTGGGAGGCGGTCGCCGCCCGGCCGAAAAGCTAAGCCGGTCGGGACTCCCTCGTGCGAGCGCGGGCTGGTAGATCAGTTCGGAAGATCGCCGGTTTTGCAAACCGGAGGCCTCGGGTTCAAATCCCGACCAGTCCATTCACGGGTCGGCGTCGCGGTAGCGAGGGCCGTCGTTCCGCCGGTGCACCGGGCCGTTCGGGGCCGGCGGATCGCTCGGGGTCAGCCCGAAGCCCCCCGTTCGGCTCGCGTCGGCCGCCGCCCGACGGTGATCCAGATGCCGTTCGGGTCGAGGACGTGGGTGCTCCAGCCCTCCGTCGTCGCGGGGGTCCATCGGGTCGGTCGGGCCCCGTTCTTTACCAGCCGCCGGTGGACCAGTTCGAGCTCGGAGCGCGGGGCGACCCCCAGGGAAAAATCGAGGTGATCGAGGGCATCGCCGGGACGGTACGGGCCGTAGAAGATCGAGCCCTTGGGGTACCAGTTGAGCTCGATCAACCGACGGGAGCTCGGGTCGCGCAGGAGGACCCAGAGGCCCCCGCCCCAGACCCGGGTGTCGCCCCGCTTCACGACCTTGAGCCCAAGGGCCCTCGTGTAGAAACGCAGCGAGCGAGCGAGATCCTTGACCCGGAGCCCGGCGTAATCGAGCCGCATCGTTCAGGCTACGCCGCGCGGGCTCTTAGGGAGGCGCGGCTTCGGTCCGCTCCTCCGGGGTGGGGGGCTCAGGCGCGCCTCCGCCGGGGCACGGCCGTGGTCGCGAAGAGGACGGTCCTGTTCGTTTGCGTGGGGAACGCGGGCCGCTCGATGATGGCGGAGGCGATCTTCGACCAGCTCTGTCCGGACGGTTGGCGGGCGGCGTCGGCGGGCGTCGCGCCCGCCCGGGCCACGAACCCGCTCACCGGACCGACCCTCGCGGAGATAGGGGTCTCCCTGCCCCCGCACCCGCCGCAGCGTGTGACCGAGCCGATGGTCCGGGACGCCGCCCTGTGCGTCTCGTTAGGGGCGCTCGACCACGCGTCCTGCCCGGCGTGGTTCGTCCGGGCACGTCCTCGCCCCTGGGCGGTCCCGGACCCCCAGTACCTCGACGCGCAGGGGTTCCGGGAGATCCGCGAGGCGGTGCGGTCGAGGGTGGAGGCGCTGATCGCGGAGCTGCGATCGCAGGAGCCGCGGGATCGGGCCTAGGCCGAGCGCTCCGACGGGCGGCCCGGCGGGAGCTGGCCGTACGGCCGCTCCGGCGTTTCGCGCAAACCCTTTAGCTCCCGACTCCGCCCCGGGGCGTGGAGGAGCCGCTCGATCCGATCCTGATCCAGGTCACGATCCCGCTTCCGATCGGGATGATCCATGCCGCCCTGCTCGATCCGGAACGCCTCCGCCACTGGCTGTGCGACGAGGCGACGGTCGAACCGAGGGTCGGCGGAGGGTACGCCCTGCGCTGGACCGGCACGCCGGCGTTCGAGAGCCAGGGGACGATCACCCACCTGACGCCGGACGTGGATCTCGGGTTCGGGTGGCAGGCCCCGCCGCCGTTCGTGACGCTCATGAACGAGCCCAGCCCCAAGACCGCCGTCTACGTGCGGCTTCAGGAATCGCCCGAGGGGATCGACGTCACCCTCGAGCACACCGGCTGGGGCGGCTCCCCGCCGTGGGAAGAGGCGCGCTCCTGGCACTTCCACTTCTGGGACGACCGCCTGCAACGGCTGAAGGACTACCTGATCCGCGACGCCTACGGCTGAACGCTCGGGGGCGGGGGCTCCGCCGAGGTGAACCGCGGGCACCCGGCTTCGCCGCACAGCTGGCAGGGCCCGCTCGGGACGAGCTGGAAGTTGGCCGTGCCCGGGACCGGGGCGACGACGAGGTGATGCGTCGTCAGGTGCCCGCACCGGCACCGCCCCCTCGGACCGGGCGCGGGGGCGGAGGGGGAGCGCGGCCGGGTCGCCATCGTTCGTCCCGACCGGCAGAACGCGCCAAAACGGTTCCCCCGGGCCGACGGCTATACGGCCGCTCCGGCTGACGCCGCCGTGGAGCTCGACGGTTGCCCGTTCCCGGACGATCGGCTCTACGACCTCGAGCACGAGGTCTGGTGGCGGGAGGAGGGCGACGGCACCGCGAGGCTCGGGGTCCTCGCCTCGCTCGCCGCCTTCGCGGGGCCGTTCCGCGAGCTCCGTTTCCGGGAGGGCACCAAAGATCTCGCGGCGGGTCGCAGCGTCGCCACCGTCGAGAGCGTGCGGTTCACGGGCGCCGTCCGCGTTCCGGTGGACGCCCACGTGATCGAGCGGAACGAACGGCTCGTCGCCCGCCCCCGATTGCTCAACGATGCCCCGTACGACGAGGGATGGGTCGCCCGGCTCCGCCCGGCGCGTCCGGGGGACCGGGGACCGTTCCTCGCGTCGATCGAGGCGAGTCGGGCGGCGCTCGAGGCGACGATCCACGCCCGTCGGATCCGCTGCTGGCCCCGAACCCCCGAGCTCGAGATGGTCGAGATCGGGCTCGAGTGCTCGGCGATCCTCGCGAAGCTCGACGAGGAGATCGCCCGTCGCGCCCCGGGGGAGGCGCTCCTGCTCGTGACCGACGACGCCACGAGCCCGATCGAGATGGTCCGCTGGACCGACCGGACCGGCCATCGGGTCCTCGCCGAGCGGCGGGAGGGCCCCCTCTACCAGTTCCTCGTCGCGAAGGTCGCCGATCCGAGACCCCGGCGCCCCCGGGCCTGACCGCTCCGAACGGCGCTACTTCTCGATCGGGGTCCGGACGAGGTTCCCCCACTCGGTCCACGACCCGTCGTAGTTCCGCACGTCCGGGTAGCCGAGGAGGTATCGTAGGACGAACCAGGTGTGGCTCGAGCGCTCCCCGATCCGGCAGTACGTGATGACGGGCGCCGTCGGGACCACGCCCTGGGCCTGGTAGAGCGCCTCGAGCTCCTCGCGGGGCTTGAACGTACCGTCGTCGCGGACCGCCTGGGCCCACGGGATGTTGCGGGCCCCGGGGATATGGCCGCCGCGCTGGGCGTGCTCGGTGGGGTACTCGGGCGGCGCGGTGATCTCGCCGGAGAACTCCTTCGGGCCCCGCACATCGACCAGGTGGACCTTGCGCTCCTTCACCTGGGGGAGCAGCCCCCGGACGTCCTCGAGGAACGCCCGGAGCTTCGGATCGGCCGGCTTCGCCTCGAACGTGCCGTGGGCGACCTTCGGGACCTCCTTCGTGACCGGGCGGTCCTCGGCGATCCACTTCTTGCGCCCGCCGTTCATCAGCTTCACGTTCTTCGCCCCGTAGAGGGTGAAGACCCAGTGGCCGAACGCCGCGAACCAGTTGTTGAAGTCCCCGTACAGCACGAGGGTCGTCGACGGGGAGACGCCGGCCTTGCGCAGGAGCTCGGTAAGCGCCGGTTGGGAGAGGATGTCGCGCCGGACGGGGTCGTTCACGTCCTTGCGCCAGTCGATCAGGACGGCGCCGGGCACGTGGCCGAGCTCGTAGTTCGCTGCCGGGTCGTAGTCGACCTCCGCGACCCGGACGTTCGGGTCGGCAAGGTGCTCGGCGACCCACGCGGTCTCCACCAGGACCTCGGGGTGGGCGTAGTCGGTCATCGTGCCGTCCCGGGCGGAGCGGCATAAAGGGTCGGCGGCGAGGCCATCCCTCCGCCGGCGTGGCGCAACTGGCTTAACTGTGGCGTCCGCGCTTCGGCAGCGCGGCGTCGGAGATCTCGATCGTCTCCGGGTCGAAGCCGAGACGGGCGAGCTCCTCGCGGATCCGGGCGCGGTGGTCCCCCTGCAGGTACACCTCGCCGTCGACGACCGAGCCCCCGGTCGCGAGGCGGTTCTTCAGCGAGCGCGTCGTCTCCTGGAGATCGACCCCGGGCGGGAAGCCCGAGATCACGGTCGCGGGCTTGTTGTAGCGTCGGGGCTCCGCGCGGACGCGGATCCGGGCGGTCTCGCGGTCGAGGGCGGAGAGGATCTCGTCGAACTCCTCGTTCCCCATGCGTTCGAACCGTCAGCCCTCCCGGCCGCGGACGATCGCCTGGGCGGGGCGTTCCGAGCCGTTCCGCCCGGTCCCCGCGCTCCTCGCCCGACCGCTCCCCGAACGCACCGACCGTACGACACCGCGCCCCCGCATGAACGTTTCCCCGCTCCGCTCACACCTCGCCCCAGCGGTAGAGGCGCAGGGCGAGGACGAGGCCGGCGATCGCGCACGCCGCCAGGAGGCCCGCGTCGCGCAGGAGGTCGAGCGGGGAGGCGGGCGTGAGGCCGAGCGCCCCCTGGGCGAGGAGCGCGGCGTAGGTCGTGGGGAGGAACCGGGCGACCTCCTGCCAGAGCGGCGGCAGGGCCGCGAGGGGGTAGTACAGGGGCGACAGCATCCCGAGGGTCGTGAACGACAGGTTCCCGACCGGCCAGATCTCGCGCTGGGTGCGCACCCGGCTCGAGATCGCGATGCCGATCGCGGAGAAGAGGACCCAGAGCGTCCCGAGGCTCACGACGAGGGCCAGCCCCGCCTCGGGAGTGAGCGGGTGGCCGTCCGCGCCGCCGACCGACGCGAGCAGGACCGTGAGGACGGCGAGGGCCGGGAGCATCGCGATGAGGTTCGAGAACGCGATCCCGAAGAGGTACCGGAGCCGACCGAGCGGGCTCGCGACGAACAGGTCCTGGAGCGAGCACTCGATCCTCCAGAACGCGCTGTCGCCGAGGACCCAGGATCCGATGTTCTGCATCGTGAACAGCATCGCCCCCACGATCTCGAGCGGTCGGTCGCTCGGGGGCGAGATCAGCGAGAGGAAGTACAGGAAGATGAACGGCAGGAGGATCGGCGTGATCGCGACCGCCGGGTTCCGCGAGATCCACCGCCAGCCGACGACGAGGAACGCCGGGAGGGCTCGCCCCTCGGTCGGTACGTCCGGGAACGCCGCGGGGGGATCCATCTACGCCCCCCGGACGGTGCGCCGGGCCCAGAACGTCGCGAAGGTGAACAGCAGCACGACCTCGGTGGCGAGGCCGCCGGCGGCGAGGGCGATCGCCCCGACGGGCAGATGGGCGGCCCCGATCGCTTCTTGGAGCAGCGCCGTCGCGGCGCTCGGAGGCATCAGGAGCACGATCGGGCGCAGCGGCCCGGGAAACAGGCCGATCGGGTAGAACACCGGCGGCAGCACGCCGAAGACGTTGAAGAACAGCGAGGAGTACGCCCAGATCGCCCGGTTGTCCCGGAACGCCGTCGAGAAGACGTAGCCGATCGAGATCGCGGTGACCCAGACCGCCGCCGCGCAGCCGACGAGCAGCAGGGCCTCCCGCACGGTGAAATGGACGACCGCCTCGGCGAGGCCGGCCACGACGACGACCGGGGCGAGGTAGACGAGGAGCACGCCGGCCGCCATCCCGAGGAAGTACGCCTCGGGCGTGAGCGGCCCGGCGAGGTACAGCTCGTTCGCCTTGTGATCGATCCGGACGTACGCCGCCTCGTTGAGGACCCGCTGGCCCATCGTGAACATCGAGAAGATCACCGCGCCGACGAGCGCGACCCCGAGGAGGCCGGGGTTGAGGATCCAGACGAAGACCAGCAGGACCCCCTGGACGGTCATCGACGTCGCCATCGCGAGCTCTTCGTGGGCCTGGACGCGGACCTCCGTCCAGAAGAACGCGGCCAGCCCCCCGAACGGGCGGCTCGCGGCGGCCGCCCCGCTAGTCCTCATCGATCGACCGCCCGACGACCCGCAGGAACGCCTCCTCGAGGGTCACCGGTCCGACCGTCGTCGTGAGGCCGGACCGCACGGCGAGGTCCATCAGCTCGCCGAGCCGCTCGGGGTGGACGACGATCGTGAGCGTCTCGCCGTCCGCCACGGTCTCGCCGAACGAGCGGAACTTCTCGGCCTCGCGCGCCCCGCGGGCGATCGCGACCTTGAGCGTGCCGCCGACGGAGCGTTTCAGCTGCTCGGCCGTGCCGTTCACGATCACCTTCCCGCGCTCGACGATGTAGAGCCGGTCGCTGAGCGCCTCCGCCTCGTCCAGATAGTGCGTCGTCAGCAGGATCGTCGACCCCTTCCCCGAGAGCGCCCGGAACGACGCCCAGACCGAGCGACGGGCGAACGGGTCCATCCCGATCGACGGTTCGTCCAGGAACAGGAGGGGCGCCTCGGTCGCGATCACGGTGGCGACCATCGTCCGCTGCCGCTGACCTCCCGACAGCGTGATCGACAGCCGGTCCGCGAACTCGGTGAGACCCATCCGCTCGAGCGCCTCGTCGGTGCGGGCGTGCGCCGACTCCCGCCCCAGCCCTCGGGACCGCAGGTACGTGTAGACCTGCTCCCGGGGCGTCAGGTGGAAGAACGGCTTCCCTTCCTGCGGCACGACGGCGATGTACGGCCGGACGCGCTCGGGCAGCCGGTCCGCGTCCAGGCCGAACACCTCGATCGTCCCGGAGGTCGGGCGGAGGAGCGTCGACGCGATCCGGAGGAACGTCGTCTTCCCCGCCCCGTTCCGCCCGAGGAGGGCGACGCGCTCCCCGCGGCGGACCTCGAGATCGACCCCCGAGAGCGCCTCGACCGGGGGGGCCCCCTTACCGACGTACGTCTTGCGAAGGTCGACGCTCCGCAGCGCGAGATCGCTCACCGACCCGCCCTCCCCGGGTCGGGGCTCGAGCGCCCGACGTCCGTTCGCAGCCTGCGAGGACTCGACCGGACGTCGGGGCCCGCCCTCAGGCCCACGGGCTCCCGGCGTCCCCGAGGGGGTTCCGAACCCCTCCCGAGAGGGTACGCCGCGAACGACCCGCACCCGGCCCCCGGGTCGATCGACCCGCCGCCGGGGGCGAGGAGAGGAGAGCGAGCATGGGCCACTTTCCGCCGGCAGCGGAACAGTCGGTCGGCTTAACGCCTGCCCACCCCATTGCGAGGGCGTCCGGCGTTCGGGCTACGTGCCGCCGCCCGGCGGGCCCTCCCCGTTGGGCCCCTCGCCCACCAACATGTCCGATTCGGCGACCGCAGGGAGCTCGGTCGTGCCGCTGAACGGCTCGGGGAACTCCGGGCTCCTCAGCCCCGGCGCTCGCTCGAGGTCCACGGGGGTCAAGGTCGGGGTCGTGGGGGTCCGGCAGAGGCGGGCGAGCCGTTCGTACAGCCAGCTGGGCAAGCTCAGCGACGCCCCGATCCGACGGACGTCCTCCTGCGTGAGCTCCCCGATCGCCGCGAGGACGAGGAAGTAGACGCCGAAGCCGATGAACACCGCGGCGAGCAGCTCGACCCCGGACTTCACGGGGAAGATCTTCGTGTGGTTGACGAACGACAGGGAGGCGAACGAGGCGGCGGCGCTCACCGTGATCCGGACGATCGACTTGAAGTCGATATGGACCCGGATCAGCGTCTCCATGAAGTAGGTGTTGAGGGTGATCGCGGCGATCCCTGACAGCAGGACCGCGATCGACGCGGCGATGATCCCGTCGGCGCGGGGCAGGATCCCCCACGGGGGCATCAGCACCACGACCGCGACGATCAGGACGATGACCTGGGCCGCGGTGATGTACAGCTCGAGACGCCGGCGGCCGATCGCGTCGAGGCTCGAGAGGATGATCTGGCTCAACGAGAGCGGGATCGCGGCGACGACCAGGATCGTGAGCGGCCATGCCCCCGGTCCGGCGTACAGCTTGTTCGCGAACACGTTGAGGAACGGGTACCGGTACGTCACGAGCGCGACGACCCCCGGGACGAGCAGCATCGCGGTGTACCGCAGCGCGTGCCAGGTGCCGGACCGGACCTGCTCGTACCGTTCTTGGCGATGGAGCCCAGCGAGGTACGGGAACAGCGGCGTTGCGACCGCCGTCGGGAGCGAGAGCACGAGGACCCGCCAGCCGTTCGCCGTGAGGAAGACGGAGAACTGCGTCGCCCCGAGGTTCGCGTTGACGATGAGGGGGACCATGTTCGTGACGAGGTAGTTCAGCATCAGTCCGCCCATCAGGGGCCACGCGTACCGGAACAGGTGGATCGCCTCGCGGAGCGAGAACCTACGGATGCGAGAGGAGACGGCGGAGACGCTGTAGAGGGCCGAGGCGGACGCCCCGACCGCGTAGGCGATCGTGATCCCGTCGAGGGTCCGGACGTCGTAGGCCACGTAGATGAGCACGGGCAGCCGCACCAGCGCCTCGACCAGGCTCGGGAACTGCGCTCGGAGCGAGTTGCCAAGCCCGACGTACATCTGGTTGTAGACGGTCGAGAACGACCAGAGCACCGGGAGGCTGAGGAAGACCCCGAGCGAGACGAGCTCGGGACCGGAGGCGATATGGTGGTTGAAGACCGAGAGCGGGGCGATCGCGAACAGCGTGATGCTGGCCGCGACGACCATGCTCGTACGGAGCAGGAGGTAGGTGCCGGTGTTGTCGGCCGGCGCCTTGCCGCGGGCGAGGAAGTAGGTGTACGCGGAGCCGATGCGGAGATCCCCGATCCCGTTGATCGAGGAGCCGAGCAGCAGGAACAGCTGAGCGGTCCCGATGAGGGCGATGCCGGTCGAGCTGATCCCGATGTGCTTGTAGAGAAAGATGCTCCCGACGACCCCGAGGACCTGGATCAGAAGGGCCGTGGCGAAGACGGCCCCCGAGCTCAGGGTGAGCGAATGCGCCTGCTGCGGAACGGCGGGCGGTGGCGGGCGCGCGGTGGGTCCCGCCCCCGTCCCGGTCAACGACCCCCGGGAGAGGGTGACGTGGCCCTCGCCTTATCTCCCTAGCCTCGGACCCCCTAGCGCGCGGCGATCGGCCGGGGGTGGGAGCACGGGGATTTGAACCCCGATATGCGGGTCTCTCCGCGCGCTCCAGTCATTCGTCACAGGGACGCAAGCGTCCCTCTGCAGACCCGAAATCCCAGGCCGACCGCGAAGGTCGGCCTGACTGGAGCCCGCTGGTCTGCCAGATTAGCCTATGCTCCCACCGTGGGATGCGGTCGGGCGCGGGGAGATAGCGTTTATCGTCCGCCGGTCCGGGCCCGTCGGATCGTTCCCGGGGCGCGCCCCGGCCCGCGCGGAAAGCTTATCTGAAATATCATTTGTCTCGCGACTAATGTCTTTGACTGCAGCGGCCGCCGCGGCGGCCCCTTCGGCGAAGGGCGCTTCGCTCGCCTGGCTCGCGGTCGTCGCCGTCGTCGCGGCCAGCGCCTCCGCCGGCGGGGTCGCGCTCTACTACACGGTCACCGCACCGGGCCCGGCCGCCTGTCCCGGGGCGCCCGCCCCCGGCCATCTCATCGTCACCGACGACCTGGGCCGCTGCGTGGCCGTGCCGTTCGATCCGAGCCGGGTCGCGGTGCTCTCCCCGAACATCATGGACTCGATGTATCGGCTCGGTCTGCGGTCCCACGTGGTCGCGGTCGACTGCTCCCCGACGGCCTTCGGGGGCCTCGGCGGCGACTACAACGCGACGCAGATCTCCCTGTGGAACCTCACCCCGCTCGCCTGCATCCAGGCCCTGCCGTTCGTGCTGGAGGATGTCGCGAACGCGAGCCCCCAGCTCGTCTTCGCCTCCACGATCATCTCCCAGGAGGCGGTCAACGACATCCAGACCGGCCTCGGGATCCCGGTCGTGATGCTGCAGCCCGCGACGTTGGAGGGGATCCTCGCCGACGTGACCCTGCTCGGCGAGATCTTCGGAGCGGGGGCGGCCGCCACGGCCCTCAACTCCGCCCTTTCCTCCGAGCTCGCGAACGTGAGCGCCGTCGTGAACGGGACGACCTCGCGGCCGACCGCGTTCGTCACGTACGGGCCCGAGACCGGCCCGAGCGGGAACGTCTCCGGATACTACACGTACGGGGCCGGCGTCTTCGGGACCGCCTTGGTCGCCGCCGCGGGGGCGGTGAGCATCACCTCTAGCAATCCCAACCCGTACCCGGCGATCCCGCTCGAGCAGCTGGCGAGCGCGAATCCGGACGTCATCGTGTACGCGAACGGGACGTTCGGCTACAACGAGTCCGCGTACGCCGCCTCGGTGATCTGGCCGTCCCTCACCGCGGTCATGGACAACCACGTCTACGGGATCGATTCCAACCTGCTCGCCGAGCCGGACCCGACGATGATCCTGGCCGGGCTCCCCGCGCTCGTCGGCTTCTTCCACCCGTCGAGCTAGGCCCCCCCGATGGGGGACGGACCGCCGGCGGCCCACCGGCCCCGTCGACCGTGGTTCTGGCTCGTCCTGGCGGGCCTCGGCCTGCTCGCGTTCGTCTCCCCCGCCTTCGGGCCGACGCCGATCCCCGACGTGCTCGTCTTCCGGATCCTCGCCCACGAGCTGACGCGCGGGGCGCTGTTCCCGAACGCCTGCGGCTCCGGGATCGTCGCCGCGCGGTGCGCGACCTACGTGCTCATCGTCTGGCAGCTCCGCCTGCCCGCGATCCTCCTCGCGATCGGGGTCGGGGCGGCGCTCGGGCTCAGCGGCGGGACCCTCCAGGGCGTGTTCCGCAATCCGCTCGCCGACCCGTACCTCCTCGGGATCTCGAGCGGGGGGACCCTCGGCGCCGTCGTCGTCTTCGTGCTGTACTTCGGCTCGCGGGAGATCACGGGCGAGCTCCCGCTGTTCGCCTTCCTCGGCTCCGTGGCGACCGGTCTCGTGATCCTGGCGATCGCCTGGAGCCGGGCCGGCTCGGTGGAAACGCTCCTGCTCGCCGGGGTCGCGCTGTCGAGCCTCCTCTCCGCCATCGTGGCCTACCTCCTGTTGTTCAACCAGCAGGGGAGCCAGCAGGTCTACGACTGGCTCCTGGGCTCCGTCAGCTTCGCCACCTGGACGCAGATCGGCATCGTCTTCGCCGTCCTGCTCGGCGCCTCGTTCTTCACGATCCTCCACGCGCGCGAGCTGAACCTCCTCCAGCTCGGTCACGAGGTGGCGCAGAGCGCCGGGGTCGACGCCCGGGCGATCCGGATCCGCTTGATCCTGCTTGCCTCGGTGACGACCGCGATCGCGGTCGCGTTCGCCGGGATCATCGGCTTCGTCGGCCTGGTCTCCCCCCACGTCGTCCGCCGCCTCGTCTCCTCCGACTACCGGGTCGTGCTCGCGGGGTCGCTCGTCGTCGGCGCCGCCTTCCTTCTCGTCGCGTGGGACGTCGATCTGTTCTTCTCGGAGCTCCCGATCGGCATCTTCACCTCCCTCGCCGGGGTGCCGTTCTTCCTCTACATCCTCTTCCGTCAGAGCCGGCGCTCGACGATGGGGGGTGCCTAGCGTGGCCTCGGCGGACGTCCCCCCGCTCTCCGTGCGCGGCGTGAGCGTACGGTTCGGGGATCGGTCGGCGCTCACCGACGCCTCGCTCGAGGTGGCGCCGGGGGAGTTCGTCGCCCTCGCGGGGCCGAACGGGTCGGGGAAGACGACGCTCCTGCGGGCCGCCCTCGGGTTCGTCGCTCCCGCCACCGGTACGATCGACCTGCTCGGGCGCAGCGTGCAGGAGCTCCGCCCCCTCGATCGCGCCCGCCGCGTCGCCTGGGTACCGCAGGAGGAGCCCGCCCGGGACGACGTGCCGCTCCGCGACTACGTCCTCTACGGACGGTACGCGCACCGCGGGATGCTCGAGGGCGACTCGGCCGACGACCGACGGCTCGCCCTGCGTCTGCTCGAGGAGGTCGGCCTCGCCGACCGAGCGTCCGACGGCGTCCTGTCCGTGAGCGGCGGGGAGCGGCAACGGGCGATCCTGGCCCGCGCGCTCGCGCAGGAGGCGCCGCTGCTCCTCCTGGACGAGCCGACGACCCACCTCGACATCGCCCACCAGCTCGATCTTCTGGGGAGGGTCCGGGCCCTCGCCCGAGAGCAGGGGACCGCGATCGTCGCCGCGCTGCACGACCTCAACCTCGCGGCCCGGTTCGCCGATCGCATCGTGGTCCTCTCCCGCGGACGCGTCGTGGCGAACGGCCCACCCCGCGACGTGATCTCGCGCGAGCTCCTCGGCCGCGTCTGGGGGGTCGCCGCGGAACTGAGGAGCGATCCGCGTACCGGGGTGCCGGTGCTGATCCCGTACCCCCTGCCGACCGAGCCCCCGGGCGTCGCGGCGTCGGCAGGGTGCGTTCACGTCGTCGGGGGAGGGGGCGCGGCGGGGCCATACCTCCGGGCCCTCGCGGAGGCCGGCTACCGCCTCAGCGCCGGGGCCCTCCACCTGTTCGACAGCGATCTCGAGACCGCGGAAGGGCTCGGGATCCCCGTCGCCGAGGAGGTACCGTTCGCTCCGCTCGGGCCCGAGGCGCGGGAGAGGAACCGCCAGCTGCTCGAAGCGGCGGCCGCGATCGTCGTCGCCCCGTTCGCGGTCGGGCCGTCCAACCTCGCGAACCTCGAGGACGTGCGGCCGTTCGCGGGCCGCGTCCCGCTCTGGCTGGCCTCCTCCCCCCCGATCGAACGGCGCGACTTCACGGGAGGTGCGGCGGCGAGGATCTACGGCGAACTGCTCGGCTCGGGGGCGCGCGAGGTCGCGAGCCCCGCCGACCTGCTCGACGGGCTAGGGTCGCTACTCCGAGCCGAGCGACCCGCCCGAAGCCCCGCGGCGCCGCGCCCTCCCGACGCCGGTTAGACGCCCGACGGCCAGCGGAGGGCCCTCGCCCACCGCGAACGTCGCGAGGAGCCGGGGCAGGTCCCGCTCCACGACGACGACCGTGACGGGAACGCCCATCCTCGAGGCGTCGCGGGCCGTCTCGGCGACGGCGAACCGCAGCACCCCCTCGACCCCCGCGTCCCGGAGGAGCGCGTACGGCTCCACCCCGAGCGCGGCGATGAGGCCGGGCCGGGACCGCACCGCCCGGGCCAAGCGACGGGCGAGTCCGCGGTCGACGAGGTCCTGGTCCGTCAGGGTGGCGACGGTCACGGCGGCGGGCACGAGGGGAACGATCCCTTCGAGGCGTCCGATCTCGACGAGCGAGCCCGCCCGGGCCGCGGCCACCGCGACCCCGCGCGCTGAGCCGGACCGGCGGGGTCGTGCCGTCAGGAGCCCCCCCTCGAGCGTGAGCGCGACCTCGGCGCCGGCCCGGATCGGCGCGGCCGCGATCGCCCGGGTCGTGCGCACGATGTGCAGGCGCTCCAGCCGGTGGGCGAGGTCCGCGCGGAGATCGTCCAGGTGGCCGTGCAGGAAATCGATCCCCTGGACGGTCGGCCGGTACCGCCCGTTGACCAGCTCCACGAACCGCCGTCGTCGGAGGCCCCGGAACGTGTGCGACACCGCCTGCACCGTGACCCCGAGCGCGGCCGCGACGGTCCGAAGATGCGCGATCTCGCGGGTCGTACATTCGTAGAGGAACAGCAGATCGCTCAGAGAGCCGCCCCGCCGCAGGGCCACGAGCCCGCGCGGCGCCCCCGCGGCGGCCACCGGCGTCGGGGCGGTCCGGGGGGAGGGGCCCCTCC
>JASHQF010000125.1 GCA_030037695.1 Thermoplasmata archaeon | reverse complement strand
GACGTCGTTCATCCGCAAGGAGCTGGGCCGGCGGGCGCCGGCAAAGGGGTCCGGGGCGGTCCGTCGTCCCCCGGTTCGCCGCGGGTCCGCCGCGACGGGTCGATCCCGAGCGCGTTGACCTCGGCGACCCTGCTGTCGACGGAAATCGCATCATGGTCGCGCGGCGCGTGCTCGACTGGCTCCTGGAAACGGGACAGCCGGCGGTGCGCTACCGAGCGCTTCGCGACCTGGTCGGCCGCCCCGAGTCGGACACCGAGGTACGGAAGGCTCGGGCGAACCTTTCGAGGACCGGATGGGTCGCCGAGATCCTGGCGGAACGCGCTCCGAGAGGTTGGTGGGCCCGCGAGGAGAACCTGTACGTTCCCAAGTACCTCGCCACGAACTGGCGGATGCTCGTCCTCGCGGACCTGAGCGCGACGCGGTCGATCCCCGAGGTCCGGGCGTCGTGCGAGCTCTGGATGCGACGGTTTCGCCTCGCCGGGGGCGGCGTGGGAGGGAATTCGAAGGGGACCGGCCACCATTGTATCGTCGGCAACATGACCCGGGCGCTGATCCAGATGGGCTACGACGAAGATCCGCGGATCCGCAAGAGCCTCGACTGGCTCGTCCGCACCGCGGATCCGAAGGGCGGATGGTCGTGCTTCGGGTCGGGTCGGAACCTCGATTCGTGGGAGGGCTTGAGCGCCTTCGCGGCCTACCCGCGAGCCCGCTGGAGCCGGAGCATGGAAGGCTGCGTCGACCGCGCCGCGGAGTTCTACCTCGAGCGGGAGCTTCACCGCCAGGGGGGGCGGTACGCCCCCTGGTACCGGTTCCACTACCCGGTCCACTACTACTACGACGTCCTTGTGGGGCTCGAACTCCTGACGGCGCTCGGGCGGGCCGATGATCCCCGGCTGAAGTTCGCCTTCGCGCTCCTAGAGAAGAAACGACGCGCCGACGGCCGCTGGAACTTAGACGCCGTGCACCCGGACGTCGCGGGCGGCATGGCCCGCTGGTACCGCGAGCACCCGCGCGACCGGCCGACGCCGTGGGGACTCGAAGCGGTCGGGGAGCCGAGCAAGATGATCACGCTCCGCGCCCTCACCGTCCTCGAGCGGGCCGGTCGCTGACGGGACGCGGGGCGGAAGCCCCAGTCACGCACCCCGCGACGAGGATGACGGGGTTGGTGACCCGAGCGTCCGTTGCACGAAGGCGAGGTTCTGGCGGTAGAACGGGGAGAAGATCCACCGGTCGAACGGCGGGGGCGGCACCTCCCCCTCGGTCCGATCGATCGTGATCCCCTCGGCACGCCGCTGTTCGGCGCGGGCCCGGAGCCCGCGGACGTACTGCGCCATCGCGCGGATCGCCTCGATCCCGCCGACCGGGCCGTGGCCGGGGACCGCCTGCTCGGGCCGAAGGGCCTCGACCTCCCCGAGGATCCGGGAGAGCTCGGTCGCGTTCCCGTCCCAGAGCGAGGGGTGGAACCCGCTCGAGACGAGGTCCCCGAGGAAGACGATCCGCTCCTGCGGCAGGAAGCAGACCACATCGCTCGGGGAGTGACCCCCGCCGAACGTCACGACCCGCGCCGTCCGGCGAGTGCCGTGAATGACCAGCTCGCGCTCGAAGGTAAGATCCGGGGGCCGGATGGCGAGGTCGGCAGGCGTCGCGAGCACGCCCGCGTACCACGACTCGAAGATACGGCGCTCCTCGGGGGTCACCGGGATCTTGCCGGACCGCAACCCCTCAAGCTCGGCCGCGACCTCGGCACGGTCGGAGACGAGGTGCTTCGGCGCCACCTCGAGGACCAGGTCGCGCACCTTCGCGGTCGAGACGATGCGCACGGGCCGTACGGCGGTGTTGCCGCGGACGTGATCGCCGTGGTAGTGGCTGTTGACCAGGAGGTCCACCGGGCGGCCGGTCCTCCGCTCCGCCTCGCGGCCCAGCGCGGTGCCGGCCCCGGACGTCAGCATCGCGTCAAAGACGAGGGTAACCCCCCCGAGATCGACGATCGCGGAATTGCACAAGCCGAAGCCGTCGGGGGTTGCGATCGCGACGTGGACGCCCGGCGCGATCTCCTCGGTCGTGAAGTGGGGGCGCTCGGCCATGCGATCTCCCCGACCGGGCGCTGGGATATTCCCTCGTCGCTCGCCGGGGGATGATCGGGCTTCAGCGGCGGCGTCGCCGGGGCGGGGCTGCGACGCGGCATCGTCGGGCGAGGCGGCGCAGTTCGGTCTCCGAGATCCACTCGACCCGGAGGTACTCGAACAGTTCCCGGTCGTTCATGCCGATCCGCCGACCCTCGCGGACCGTGAACCCGTACGCCTCGATCTCGGACGGGGCGTCGACGTAGCTCAGCTTGGGGTAGAACAGGCGCTTGCCGCGTTGGAACTGCCGGACGTGGCAGAGCTCGTGGACGACATCGAGGTACAGCGTCCTTCGATCGCCTTTCGCGAGGTGCCGGGTGCTGATCAGAAGGTGGCCGTCCTTGTCGCTCGTGCCCATGTACCCGAAGGGTGCCGAGAAGAACTCTACCCGCAGCTTCCGAAGCACGGCGCGGGCCCTCGTCCCGAACAGTTCCCGGACCGGCGGAACTCCCTCGAACCCGCGGAAGTACCGCTCGAACGGGTAGAGCTTGGTGGGGGCCCGACGTGCGATGGCCACTCCGAGCCGGGGTCGCGGAGGCATGGTGCCCGGACCCGGCGCGGTAGATAGGCCTGCCGGAGGGTCGGGGGCCTCCCCAATCCACCGCTTCGGGCAGGAGCAACGGAGCGCCCACGGGTACGGAGATCTACGCTCGCCACGGAGAATTCCGACCGAGGGGACTCGACGCTCGCTGTCGAACTCGAAAGGATATTAAGCGCAGGTTATACAACGCCGCAATGTCCGAACGCGCCACCCTTTTGGTCGTCGCGATCGCCGCGCTGACCGTCCTTTCGATGGGGTTCGGGTTCCTCGGAACCAACCCCGTCTTCCGGGCGGCCGGTGAGGCGAACGTTGTGTCGGTCGCCTCGCCGAGCACTACCGCCGCGGCCGCGGCGGGCCCCCAGTCGTCGGCCCGGGCCGCATACGTCCAGCAGATCCTGACCACGGCGAAAGACGACCACATCCCGCTCACGGCCGTCTCGATGCCGAACCTGCTCGGGCAGGCGACGATCACCAACGGCGTCGTCTCCCCGCTCACCACGGTCGCTCCGGCCCCGATGGGGATCGGGACGTTCGGGGTCCTCAACAAGACCGGGACCCCGACGCCCTACACGATCCGCTCGAACAGCTGGGAAGGGACGATCACGATCGACAACGTCAACACGTTCATGCTCGACAACGACGGGGCGTACTCGACGACCGGGGGCAACAACACCTTCGGCGTCCAACTCAACACGGTCACCAACGGAACGACCGTGGGGGACCGGAGCGTCTACGACTTCTGGACGCAGAACGTCCTCTACTGGAACCTCGTCCCCGGTACCGTCACCTTCCTCGACAACGTCTGGAACTTCTCCTCGCCCGCCACGGAGCTCACCGCGGGCACGATCTACTCCGGTAACGGGACCCCGGTGTACCCGGAGTACTACTACGACTTCGGTCCGACGATTCCCGTCACGCTCCCGGTGACCGTCAACCTGTTCATCAACTCGAGCGTGACGAACCTCGCGAACACGGGCTTCGGCTACAGCACGGTCCGGTTCGGGTACGCGATCTACAACGCGGCGTCGAACTCGCTGGAAGCGTCCGGCGTCTACGACACGGTCCTGTTCAACTCGACCAAGGCGATCGGCACCGTGCCGGACGCGCCGTTCCTCGTCTCGGGCTCGTCGCTCACGCCGACCAACTTCCTGCTCTACGACGCCGAGATCATGATCGGCGGCCCCGGCGGCGGAACGACGACCTCGATCTACGGGATCAACGCCACCGAGAAGCTCCGGTACCTCAACATGAGCACCGGGACCTACGAGGTCCCGCCGTCCGCCTGGAACGTCGGCACCGACACGGGCGAGACGAGCGAGGGGATCGCCGAGACGTACACGACCCCCGGCGTCGTCTCGGTCTCCGCCGGCCCGTCGATCCCGACGCCGTTCTGGAACGCCACGCCGGGCGGGAACGCGGGCGTCGCGACGTTCGCGGGCTCGCTGAGCCCGACGAACGCGTTCGTCTTCGCCACGCCGGGCACGAGCTTCAACGACAACACCGCCGCCTGGGCTCCGACGCAGACCGGGAGCCGCGTCTCCTACCAGCTCCCGCCCGGGACGTACACCTTCACCGCGATGCTCGCCGACCACACCGAGAGCCAGTCGACCGTGACCGGCCACGCCGGCAACCACGTGGCGCTGACCCTCAGTCTCCGCGCGGACACCGCGATGGGCGTCTACACCCCGCTCGACGCCTGGAACAACGGCCAGCTGGCCGCGATCTCCTCGAGCGGCACGGGCAGCGCGCTCAACCCGTACGTGCTCGACAACAACCCCGCCACGGGCGGGCTCAACCCGGTGTTCGCCCAGTCGAACGACTACCTCTACCCGGTCTTCCCGGGGGTCTTCCTCGCGTCGACGACCGCGCACACGAACCTCATCAATCCGGACCTGCTCGGCGTGACGTACCCGACGTCGTACGATTCGGCGCTCGCGCGGTTCGCGCTGCCGACGACGAACAACCTCCAGTTCGAGCTCTACCAGACGTCGAACGTCTCGATCTGGGGCGCGAAGGGGATCACGGGCTGGTTCTTCTTCGAGGACTACGGCCCGACCGGCCTCCTGCCGTTCGCGAACGTCGTCGTCTGGGCGAGCTCCCACGACCTCGTCGGCGACAACACGTTCGTCAGCCAGGGGAGCTCGCTCCTCCTCGCGGGGATCAACGGGAGCGCCCCGACCGGCAACGTCGTCTGGGGTAACACGTTCGAGAACAGCACGCACCTCTCGGCCGGCATGTACCCCGGCAACGGCGTCCAGGTCGGACCGCCGATCGGGATCTTCGCCTTCGAGAGCGGCGACCTGATCTACAACAACAACGTCTCCACCACGATCCCGGCGTACTCGGCGGACGTGAACTTCTTCTACGGGTTCGGGCAGCTGAACCTGGAGAACTGGAACCTCTCGATGGTCGAGCCGGCGTTCGCGCTCCAGCTGTTCAACGGCTTCGTCCTCGGAGGGACGATCGTCCCGTCGGCGTACCAGGGCGGCAACTTCTGGGGGAACTACGTCGTCGGGAGCGGCCTGCCCTACGACGACTACGGGTTCATCCAGTCCGGCGGCGATGCCTTCCCGCTCCCGATCACGGCGTACATCGTGACGTTCGTGCTGTCGGGCCACGGGGCCGCGACCTGGTCGGTGACGCTGGACGGCGTGACGCAGACGACGGCCCTGCCGTTCCTCGTCTTCTACGAGGTCCCGGGGACGTACACCTACACCGATGCCCTCCTCCACGGAGGCGGGACGATCACCCCGTCGAGCGGGACCGTGACGGTCACGAGCTCGAACGTGGCGGTGACCCTCACGCACACCTAGGAGCGCGAGGACGCTCCGGGTCGGCCGCCGGCCGATCCGGAGCGAGGGGCGCAACCCTTTCCTTACCTTCTCTGGGTCAGGGGAGCTTCGGGACGCTCACCCTGCCGCACCGCTGGGAGGGGACCGCCGCGCAGGATCGCGCGGGGGCTAGCCTTCCTTGACCTCGTGAACGGCGTCCGCGACCAAGCCGTGGGCTTCCTTGTGGACCTTCGCGGCGGCTTCCGCGTTGGGGGCTTCCACGAGGCAGAAGATCGTACCTTTTTGTTCGTCGACCCAGTAGTGACGGTACGTGACCCCGTACTTGCCCTGGACCTTCAGGTCCTTGGCATGGGCCTCAGCGACCGCGGCGGCGGTGACCCCCTTCACGTTCCGGTGCTCGTCCATGTAGAGAGGCATCGGGCGGTGTAGGGATGCGTCGGCTTAAGGCCTCGCGGAAAGGACCGGCCCCGGAACCTTACCGCGACGACCTCGTCCGCCGCTGCTCGCTCACCAGGAGCCGCTGCAGCCCCCGGACGTTCGTTCGGAGATAGACCAGGTCGGCGTGGAACAGCGCGACCCCCCGGTGCAGGCGGGCGATCTCTCGCGAGAATTTCGCGGAGTTCAGGCGTCGCTCGAGGGCGATCGCGTGGCGAAGGACAGGATCGACCCGGAGCCGGGCCCAGTCCGTCGTGGCCTCGAGCCTCAGGAACTCCTTGCGCAGACCCTGCAGTGTCTTCCGAAACTCCGGGATCGCCGACCTGTACACCCGATCGACCATGGCGCCGGGTCAGCGGTATGGGCCCATCACGGCACCCCCACGGGTCTCCCGGGGGCCGCCCCCGCAGGTTTACGTGAGGTGAGGCCGTCGGGGGTCCGGCGATCCATGCAGATCGTGCTCAGCACGCAACGCCGGAAAGGGGCCCTGCGCGTCGATCGGGCGTGGTCGTTCTTCTGCGGTCCGGGTCGAGGGCTCGGTGCCGATCAAGGGTACTGGCCGTTCGTGAACTGGCTCTGGGACGAGATCGGGACGGTGGCCGGGCGGCTGCAGGCCGACAGCCCGCGGCGGCTCGAACTGACCGTCCCCCGGCTGAAGGGGGAGGCCCTCGACTTCGTGCTCCGCCTGGTCTCGTTCTGGGCCCGCGATGTCCGAGTTAGAACGGGAGGCACCCTCTCCGGGAACCTCTGGCGACGTCCCGTGATCAACCTGCTCGACGACGCCGGCAGGGAAGGGGCCGAGCGCGCCCTCGTCCGGGATTTCAGCGACATCGGTTCCAAGGAGCTCAATCTCATGCCGCTGCTCGGCCCGGG
>JASHQF010000124.1 GCA_030037695.1 Thermoplasmata archaeon | reverse complement strand
CGATCGGATGATGCGAACCCGCGCCTGCGGGGAGGCGGTGCTCCTCGCCCCGGATTGCTCCACGCTGCTCGGGGGCAGCCAGTACGTCAACTCGAGCGCCACCGGGCGGTACGAGGATTACGTGATGGACGAGCTCCTACCGTGGGCGCACGAGCGGTTCCGGACCGCCTCCGTTGGGATCCTCGGCCAATCGAGCGGAGGCTTCGGAGCCCTCCACCTCGCCCTCGAACATCCGGGAGCGTTCGGCGCGGTCGGGTCGAGCGCGGGAGATCTCGGCTTCGAGTACTGCTTCTTTGCCGACTTCCCGCGCGCGTGCCGGGCCTACCGTCAGGCCGGGGGGCCGGAACCGTTCCTGGCCCGGCTGTTCCGAGATCCCTCGACCCTCGGAGGTCCGCACGATCCCTCGGGGGCAGCGTTGATCGTGGCCGCGATGGGGTCCTGCTACTCCCCCTCCTCCGAGAGCCCCGGAGCGTTCGAGCTCCCGGTGGAGTGGGAGACGGGCGCCCTCCGCCCCGAGATCTGGCGACGGTGGAAGTCGTTCGACCCGGTCGTCCGCGTGGCCACGTCGGCCGGGGCTCGGGCCCTGCGACGACTCACCACGGTCGAGATCACGGCCTCCTCGCGCGACGAGTGGGGGCTCGACCTCGGGGCCCGGTGGTTCGCGACGGAAGCTCGCGGTCGAGGGGTCCCCGTGGTCCACACCGAGCTCGAGGGGGGTCACTTCGACCGGGGCCCGAGGTTCCGCATCCTGTACGCCCACCTCGTGCGCGCGCTGTCGCGCTGATCCGCCGGGGCTAGCGCGGTCGTGGCCCCGGGCCCCCAGGCGGAACTACGGACACTTCGGGGTCTACGGGGCCGCGAAGCGGGCCTCCAGCCAAAGGTAGTTAACTCGGGGTCGGGTCGAGCCTAACGCAGGGGACGGGCCCGTCGCTCCTCGTCGCTCCGGCCGGGACCTCGGGAGCCCGACCGACTCGCGCGGGGAACCAGCGTGAATTCCACCACCGTCTTCATCGTCGAGCTGTTCCTCCTGGTCGCGGGCTCGGTCATCGTCGGCGAGATCGTCAGCCGGTTCGGCCAGGCGGCCCTCGTCGGCCAGCTCGCCGTGGGGATCGTCCTAGGCCCCACGCTCCTCGGCCCGGTGATCGGACTGCCCACCGTCTCGGCCGAGTTCACCGGCCTTCAGATCCTCGCGACGTTCTTCGTCCTCATGATGGCCGGCCTCGCGATCACGCCCGAGCAGATCTACGCGACCGGGGTCCCGGCGGCGATCCTCGGCGTCGGGATGTTCCTCGTCCCGTTCCTGGGCGGGGCCCTCGTCGTCCACTACCTCTATCCGGCGCTCCCGTGGACGACCGAGTGGTTCGTCTCGCTCACGGTCTCGATCACCGCGCTCCCCGTCCTCGGCGTGATGCTGACCGAGTTCAACCTGATGAAGACCCGTTTCGGGACGTACCTGCTCAACGGGGCGCTCGTCAACGAGCTCGGCGCGGTGACGACGTTCTCCGTGCTCCTGCGGATCCGCACCGGGCCGTACAGCCCGTGGCTCGACGGGGCGATCGCGGTCATCTCGGTCGCCGTGTTCCTCTCCGCGATCCTCGCCGTACACTACGGGGTGCGGAGCCTGCGTCAGCTCCACCTGTGGGGTCGCCTCGTGAGCGGGGTCCGGGACACCTGGCGTTCGCGCGAGGCGGGGTTCGCGTTCCTGATGGTGGGCGGCCTCGCCGCCGCCCTGTTCTCCCAGGCGATCGGTCTCACCTTCCTGGTCGGGGCGTTCTACGCGGGTCTCCTCGTCACGCCCGAGAGCGCCGGCCAGCGGGAGCACCGACAGCTCACCCGTGTCTTCGACGCGATCACGTGGGGGTTCTTCATCCCGCTGTTCTTCGCGCTGGTGGGCCTCAACATGAACCTCCGGGACCTCGTCACGACGGCCCCGGTGCTCCTGGCCTTCGTGGCGCTCTGCCTGTTCGCCTTCCTCGCCAAGGTAGGGGTGGGCGGCGCCATCTCGCTCGGGCTGGGATGGAACGGGAGCGAGTCCCTCGGGGCGGGGTTCCTGGTCGCCAGCCGGGGCGCGGTCGAGCTGGCGATGGCCGTCATCCTGCTCTCCCTCGGGATCTTCAACGCGACCGAGTTCACCATCGTCGCCGGGGTCGGCGTCGTCACGACGTTCCTCTCCCCGATCGGCGCGGGCCCGTTCGTTCGCCGGGTCGGCGGGGCCTCGCGCGAGCCGCCGGAGGAGGGCCTGCGACCGTGGATCGGCGCGGCCCTGCCCCTCCCTTCCCAGGAGGAGCCGTCGCGTCCCCCGCTGCCCTGAGGCGGAGGGCGGATCGTTCGGGCCCCGCGGAGCTCGGTTCAGCGCACGACCTGCAGGATATGCTCCCAGGTCCCGAGCGCCTGCCCCGCGAGCAGCCAGAGCGGGACCATCGCCTCGAGCCACCGGGCGGCCCCGATCGTCCCGACATCCACCGCGCCTCCCCAGCCGAGCTCCTTCAGGATCGCCTCGGTCCGGCGCTTCGCGGCCGGGTCGTTGCCGCAGATCCACATGCGCGCGGGGCCCGCCTGGAACTTGGGATCCGCCATCTTGAGGCTGCTCACCGTGTTGAAGCACTTGACGACGCTCGCGTCCGCGAGCTTGCGCTGGACGCGCTCCCCGAGGGAATCGGTGAGGCCGAAGAGGAGGCCCGGGGGCATGCCGTGCGAGAAGTCGAGCGGGTTGGTCGCGTCCAGGACGAGCTTGCCGGAGAAGTTCCGGGGCCCCGCCTGGTCGAGCACCGCCTCCGTCGCCGCCCCGTGGGTCGCGAGCACCACGATGGGGCCGAACGCGGCCGCCTCGGCGACCGAGCCGACGCTCACGGTGCCCCGCACCTCGTTCTTCCAGCTCTCGAGCTTCGCCGGCTCCCGGGTCCCGAGCCGCACTTCGTAGCCGTGGGCGGCGAACCCCTTGCCGAGCGCCTTGGCGACGTCCCCGCTCCCGAGGATCCCGATGCGCTTGGTCTCGGCCATCGTACGCTCGTGGGGGCGACGGCACACCGCCTCTTACCGTCTGCCCGAGGGCGCTCCGCCCCGCGCGCCGACGGCGGGAGGGTCCGAGCCGGGGTTCGCGAGGCGCCCCGCCATCCCGCCCTACGGTCGGTCGATCTTCCGGGAAGCCTCACCCGGACGTGCCGATCGGAGCAGGAGCCGGTTCCCGCGAGAGGGCCCGTTGGAATCCGAGGAACGATACCCCATACCCCGCGAGCGGGAACATCATGAGGATCGCGCCGGCCCGGAGGGTGCCGTCCTGGTACCGGAGCCCCATCCGCCAGCTGCCCATGGCCTGGCCGGCCAGTCCCACCACGGAGAGCACCACGCCGAGGAACAGCAGGGGCACGCCGAACAGCTCGGCGACCGGAGCGAGCCCGTAGGCCGAGGAGGCGAGGGCGACCCCCGAGAGGTACAGCCCGAGCCCCCCGACGGTGAACCCGAGCCCTAAGAGGCCCACGAGCGTGAGGAACGCCGGCGTGGTAAACTCGCGGGAGGAGGTCGTCATCTTGCGGAATCCGGCGAAGTAGAGGAGCGAGGAGGCGGCCCCGAGCGCGGCCGCGGCAGC
>JASHQF010000123.1 GCA_030037695.1 Thermoplasmata archaeon | reverse complement strand
GGATTCCATTATAGGCCACGAATTCGCGATGCAGGCAGGGCCCTCGATGAGCAACGACGTGGCTCGGGCGAAGCGGGTCCGAGTCGTGGGGGCTTACCCCGACTGGTATGTTGCGGGGGAGGACCTACCCACCTCGGCGCCTCGAGCACGTGCCGACCCAAGCGCGACCCCACTGGACCCCCGCGCGGCCTCGGCCTCGGAGCCTTCCACCTCCAGCTCCGGACCGTCCTTCGAATTTGGGAAAGCCACCGCCTCGCGGGGGCCGTATCAGATCCGCGATTTGCTGTCAAGAATGTGGTTGGCCCAGAATGATCGGCACGCGATCCGCGCCGCCGTCGAGAGTGTAACAACCCCGATCGCTCCTGAGCCGTCATCCGGAACAGCCTCCCCAAGGGGGGCATCGGATCCTCCCGTGAGCTCCGCGCCGCTTTCGGGCCCCGAGCTCGCACCCCGCCCTGCTCCACCGGCCGTCCCCGAGGCAGGTTTCGCCGCGAGTCCCCAGGGACCTGAACCCTGGGGCGCCCGTCCGGCCTCCATCGGACGGCGCGAATCCTGGGTCTGTCCCCGCTGCCAGGCAAAGAATGCGCGATGGCTGCGGTTTTGCTCGACCTGCCGCCCACCCCCGCGCCGAATCAACTAGGGGTAGGTCGTTCCCCGCACGGGTGGCCCGACCTGCGTCGGTCCGGCCCGCTATGACCCCGGAGCGCCTTCGTACGAGCGGAGGGTGGGGCCTTGGCCGAGTGGCTAAGCTTCCGGGACGCTCCCCGCATCGTCGTCCCGCCGCCCGGTCCGCGCTCGCGGGAGCTGCTGGCGGCGCAATCCCGGCTCGAGACCGACGCGGTCGCCTACCCGCGCTATTTCCCGATCGCCCCCCGACGCGCGCAAGGGTCGACGATCGAGGACGTGGACGGCAACCGGTTCCTCGACTGGGTCGCGGGGATCTGCGTTCTCAACGTCGGCCATCGGCACCCGAGGGTCGTCGCCGCGGTCGAGGCGCAGGCCGCCGAGATCTGGCATGCCCTCGAGCTGCCGACGGAAGCCAGGATCCGGTTCTTGGAGACCCTGCAGGGGCTCCTCCCGGGCGAACTGCGGGGTCGCGCCCGCCTGTTCCTCACGGTGACCGGGGGCGACGCGGTGGAGACGGCGGTCAACCTCGCCGACCACGCCCAGCGGCGGCGCGGTACGATCGCCTTCTCGGGAGCCTACCACGGAGTACACGGCGGCGTCGCGAACCTCACGAGCGGGCGCCGGTACCGCGCCCCGAACTCGTTCACGGGCGGATCCGTCGTTCGAGTTCCCTATCCGGATCCGTACCGGCCCGTCCTCGGGGCCGACGACGGCGCGGCGGGCACGATGTCGTACCTCGAGCACCTGGTCAACGACCCTCACTCGGGGGTCGACCCTCCGTCGGCGGTCGTCGTCGAGCCGATCCTCGGGGAGGGAGGGTACGTCGTGCCGCCCGACGACTTCCTTCCGTCCCTCCGGGAGTTCTGCGACCGCCACGACTTGCTCCTGATCGCGGACGAGGTCCAGACGGGGCTCGGCCGAACCGGGCGGATGTGGGCGGTCGAGCACGCGAACGTCACCCCGGACCTCCTGTGCATCGCCAAGTCGATCGGCGGGGGCCTCCCGCTGTCGGTGGTCGCCTACCGCGCGGACCTCGTGCCGGACCTCCCGCGGGGGTTCCACCTCGGCACGTTCCGCGGGAATCCTCTCGCCCTCGCGGCCGGCGCCGAGACGCTGAAGATCCTCGGCGAGGGGGACCTCCTCGAGCGGACCCGTCAGCGCGGGCCCCGGATCGTCGAGCGGCTCGACGAGCTCGCCCAACGGCACCCCACGCTCGGGAACGTACGGGGTCGGGGCTTCATGATCGGGGCGGAGTTCGTCCACGATAGGACGAGCCGGAAGCCTTGGGGCGAACGGGCCGCCGCGATGCGGGCGGCGCTGCTCGCCCGCGGCGTGCTGATGCACACGGCCGGCGGCTGGGACCAGGTCCTGCGGTTCATGGCCCCGCTCGTCATCGAGGACGAGCTCCTCGAGCGGGGCCTCATGGCCTTCGAGGAGTCGCTCGAGAGCCTGGAGACGGTCCACGCCCCGGCCCGCGCGGCGGGCCCGCACGGCCCGCGCTCGGGCGCGGGGGAACTCCGTCGCCCCGCCGAGCACGCGGTGCCGGTGCCCGGCGTGCCCCCCGTTCCCGGGCCCGTGCTCGAGAGCTAGTCCGGCTCGGCGACGCGAGGGCCCCCACCGCCCTCGGAGCGGAGCCGCTTTGACCCCGCCGCGCGTCCTACCCCGCGTCGGGGGAGAGGATCGTGCCGCTCGAGCTCTGGCAGAAGTCGACCGAGGACGTACGGGAACGCTGGCGGGACATCGCCCGAACCCTCAACGACGTGGGGGACGCCGAGGCGCTGCCGCGGGCGCTCCAGACCTGCTTCTGGTTCGGCGCCGAGGCGATCCAGCCGGGCCGCAGCCTCCGGACCGAGATGACCCTGCGGCTCCTCCTCCCACCCGA